>NZ_LT906479.1:612938-919407 GCF_900187015.1 Serratia ficaria
GGCGCGCAGGACGAACTGCGCCTTCACGTTGGCGTATTCGGAAGGGTCGAGACGCTCTTTCTGCACCCGGGTCATGTAGAGAATATCCAGCTCCGGCACCACCTCTTCGATGCTGCCGTGCAGGCTGTATTCGATGCCTTTTTCTTCCAGCATCTTCAGGATATAGGTCGGCATCGCCAGCGCTGGCGGGGCGATAAAGTAGAAGCGGTTGCCTTCGAACTTGGCCAGCGCCTGGGTCAGCGAGTGCACGGTGCGGCCGTATTTCAGGTCGCCCACCATGGCGATGTTGATGTTGTTCAGGCGGCCCTGGGTTTCCTGAATGGTGAACAGGTCCAGCAGGGTCTGGGTCGGGTGCTGGTTGGCGCCGTCGCCGGCGTTGAGCACCGGAATGCCGCCGGAAAACTCGGACGCCATGCGCGCCGCGCCCTCCTGCGGGTGACGCATCACGATGGCGTCGACGTAGGTGCCGATCACCGAGATGGTGTCGGCCAGAGTTTCGCCTTTCTTGCCCAGCGAGGTGTTGCTGCCGTCGGCGAAGCCCACCACCGAGGCGCCCAGGCGGTGCATCGAGGTTTCGAACGACAGGCGGGTACGGGTCGAGGCTTCGAAGAAGCAGCTGGCGATCACCTTGTGTTTCAACAGCTCCGGCTGCGGGTGCGCCTTCAGGCTGGCGGCGGTGCGCAGCACCAGCTCCAGATCCTCGCGGCTGAGATCGTTAATAGAGATGATATGTTTGTGATACAGCGGGTTGGCCATTTTTCACTCTCCTCGACGCGTGCCCGTGGCGCGGGACTTCTTTTCGATATTCTTAAGGCAAAAAAAAGCCCCTCAACGAGGGGCTTGAAACGATCGGTTTGGCAACAGGAGAAACAACGGCAGCTGGCCGCCGATTGGCAGTCGGTTTTGTCGGTTGTGGCTAACAAAACAAACGTCGTTTTTCATGCTTTCTCCTGGCAAATTGTCGCGCATTATACTCGCGCTTTTCGCCACTGCAAGCGCTAAAACGTCGATTTTTGCGCTTTCGCAATCGATTGGCCGGCGCTTATTTGCTGACGCGATCGTAGTAGACCATGTCGGCGTTCAGCCCCTGCCGGTAGCCCTTGACGTTGTCGCGCAGCACCACTTCGGTCTTGGCCTGGTCGATAAACACGTACGGCGAGCTGCGCTGCAGCTCTTGCTGCATGGCGGCATACAGCGCGCTGCGCTTGGCCGGATCGGCTTCGGCCACCGCCGCCAGCGTCTGCCGGTTCAGCTGTGGGATCCGCCAGCCGTTCAACCCGGCGACCGTGCTGGCCTTGCCGTCGTTGTAGGCGAAGGCGCTGGCGTTGGAGTGGGCGTCGAAGTAATCCGGGATCCACAGGCGGATCGCCGCCTGATGCTGCTTGGCGCGCACCCGCGAATACACCTGGCTGCCGGCGGCCGGCAGCAGCTCCACCTTCACGCCGGCGGCGGCGAAGCTGGCCTGCAGCGCCTGGGCGATGGTGATGAACGGCGGCTTGTTCTCCACGTCCAGCGTGAAGGACGCGTCGCTGATGCCGGCCTTGGCCAGGATCGCCTTGGCCCTGGCCGGATCGAAGCTGAACGGGTTGGTTTCCAGCGCGCCCGGCAGCCCGACCGGCAGGAAGCTTTGATGCACGAAGTACTGGCCCTTCAGCAGATCCTGGGTAATGCCCTGATAATCGATCAGGTAGCGCGCCGCTTCCCAGAAGGCCGGGTTGTTCAGCAGCGGGTTGGCGCCGTTGCCGGTGTTGAACACCAGGTAGTTCTGCTCGGCGGACGGGATCTCCAGCACCTTAACGCCCGGTTGGTTCTTCAGCGTGTCGGTCTGGTCGGCGCCCAGCTCGCGCGCGATGTCGGCGTCGCCCTGCTGGATCAGCAGGCGGCGGGTGGCCGGGTCCGGCACGTTTTTGATGATGATGCTCTTCAGCTGCGGCTTGTCGCCCGGCGAGCCTGGGTTGGCGTCCAGCACGATCGCCTGATGCGGCTGGTAGACGCGCATCTTGAACGGGCCGCTGCCGGCTGAGTGCATTTTCAGCCAGGCGTTGCCGTAGTCGCCGTCTTTAACGTTGGCCAGCGCCGCTTTGCTGTCGACGATCGAGGCGATCGGCGTAGAGAGAATGTTCAGCGCCACCGCCGGGCTGACGTCGGCGCTCCAGCTCAGTTGGATCGTATGCGCGTCGATCTTCTTCAGCTGCGCGTCGATATTGTCCGGCTGCCAGCCGAGCACGTTGAGGATAAACGCCGGCGACTTGTTCATTTTCACCGCGCGGCCGTAGGAGAAGATCACGTCGTCGGCGGTCAGCGGATTGCCGGAGGCGAACGCCGCCTGCGGGCGCAGCTTCACCGTCAGGGTTTTCGCCGCGGCGTCGCTTTGCCAGCTCTCCGCCAGCACCGGCGCCACCTTGGCCGGGTTATCGCGATCCGCCTGCACCAGCCGCTGATACAGGCTCGGCACCGTCTGGATGCTGGAGAGTTCGTTGGCTTCCGCCGGATCGAGGCTGACGATGTCATCCAGCGATTGCACCACCACCAGGGTGTTCGGCGGGGTCGCGGCCGGTGCGGCGGCGGGCAGGGCGGCAAGCATTAACAGCGGCAAGATTTTGGTTTTCATCGATGTGTATCCCCTGAAGGCGCCAGGCATGGCGCCGAGAAGTGTTTGTTATCGTTGTTTTTCGCATCAGAGTAGAAGCTTAGCCCTAGGTTGGCAAAGGTCTAGCGGTTATTTGATATGCCGGGAATTGCCTGGGCGCATTGGGGAAGGTTGCCGGAAGGGCGGAGGGGGGCAGGGAGCGCGATGTCGCCTGCGCTCCCCGTTGCCTTTGCGTGACGCGCCCCGGCAATAGGTTTTAAATCGTGTCGCTGAGGGTGGCGACCAGCACCGCCTTGATGGTGTGCAGCCGGTTTTCCGCCTGATCGAACACCACGCTGTGCGGCGATTCGAACACCTCGTCGGTGACCTCCATGCCGCCGTGCAGGCCGTACTGTTCCGCCATTTGCTTGCCGAGGGTGGTCTGGTCGTCGTGGAAGGCCGGCAGGCAGTGCAGGAACTTGACGTTCGGGTTGCCGGTCAGCTTCACCATCGCCATGTTGACCTGATACGGCTTCAGCAGCGCGATGCGCTCGCGCCAGGTTTCTTTCGGCTCGCCCATCGACACCCATACGTCGGTATACAGGAAGTCGGCGTCCTTCACCCCTTCGGCGATATCTTCGGTCAGGGTGATCTTGGCGCCGGTGCGCTGCGCCAGCGCCCGGCACTCGGCCACCAGCTCCGCCTGCGGCCAGCAGGCCTTCGGCGCCACCAGCCGCAGATCCATGCCCGCCAGCGCGGCGGCCTCCAGCAGGGTGTTGCCCATGTTGTTGCGCGCGTCGCCGACGTAGGCGAACTTCACCTGGTTCAGCGCCTTGCCCGGCAGCTGCTCCTGCACCGTCAGCAGGTCCGCCAGCAGCTGGGTCGGGTGGAACTCGTCGGTCAGCCCGTTCCACACCGGCACGCCGGCGTGGTTGGCCAGGGTTTCCACCAGCTGCTGGCCGTAGCCGCGGTACTGAATGCCGTCGTACATGCGGCCCAGCACCCGGGCGGTGTCCTTCATCGACTCCTTATGGCCGATCTGGCTGCCGCTCGGGCCGAGGTAGGTCACCTGGGCGCCCTGATCGAATGCGGCAACTTCGAAAGAGCATCGGGTGCGGGTCGAGTCTTTTTCGAAGATGAGCGCGATGTTTTTGCCCTGCAGCCGGCGTTTTTCCCGGCCCTGCCGCTTGGCCTGCTTCAGATCGGCCGCCAACGCCAGCAGCGCCTGCAGCTCCGCGGGGGTGAAATCCATTAACCTCAGAAAGTGACGTCTGTAGAACGGGTTGCTGGTGCTCATTGCCGGATGTCCTGATTGTTTAATTGAATTAAAATTCACTTTATATGTATGAATATTCAATTTCAACCCCGAGGGAGAAATCTTTCACGTTTATCGTGGAAGCAATGTCGGCGCTGTGTGAAAATAGAAGGAATAAAGGCCATTTGACTTGAGGATATAGGCATGGCAAACCGCGAATTGCTGGAAGAACAACGTGAAGAGACCCGCCTGATCATCGAAGAACTGCTGGAAGACGGCAGCGATCCGGACGCGCTCTACACTATCGAGCACCATCTCTCCGCCGAGAAGTTTGAAGTTCTGGAGCAGGCCGCCGTTGAAGCCTTCAAGCTGGGCTACGAAGTGACCGACGCCGAAGAGCTGGAAGTGGAAGACGGTTCACTGGTGATGTGCTGCGACGTGATCAGCGAAGTCGGCCTGAACGCCGAGCTGATCGACACCCAGGTCGAGCAGCTGGTGGCGTTGGCGGAACGCTGCGGCGTCAACTACGACGGCTGGGGCACCTACTTTGAAGATCCGAACGGCGAAGACGACGGCGAGGATGACGAAGACGGTGACTTCATCGACGAAGACGACGACGGCAAACGCCACTAATTAACCCTGCGGGCCGGCTCTCGTCGGCCCCTGATAAACGACATGACATACCGATCCCTGTTAGCCCCGATTTTAAACTTCCTGCACTGCGAAACCCCAGATGCCTGGATCGACGCCGCGCGCCGCCCGGAAAACCTGCAGCTGCTGCTGACCGACCATATGGTGTGCGAGCTGAAGGCGGCGCAGACCGGCATGTGGCTGATCCGCCGCTACGTGGCGGACAAAGAGAGCGGCGACGCGCTGCTGGCGTTGCTGCGGCCCTACGAGGCGTTTCTGCACGAGGCGCAGGGCGTGCCGGAGGCGTTGTTCCGGCAGGGCCAGTTCACCCGCAAAATCCTGCCGAAAAACGGCTCGGCCTACGGCCAGGATCTGGCGGATAAAATGGTGTTGTTGATCAAAGAAGAGCTGCATCACTTCTCGCAGGTGCTGGAGATCATGCAGGCGCGCGGCATCGCGTACCGCAAGATCACCGCCAGCCGCTACGCCAAGGGCATGATCCGCGAGATCCGCACCCACGATCCGGCCACGTTGATCGACAAACTGATCTGCGGCGCCTACATCGAGGCGCGATCCTGCGAGCGCTTCGCCAGGCTGGCGCCGCATCTGGACGACGAGCTCAACCGCTTTTACGTCTCGCTGCTGCGATCCGAAGCGCGCCATTACCAGGATTACCTGCAGCTGGCGGAACAGATCGCCGGCGGCGACATCAGCGAACGGGTGGCGCATTTCGGCCGCATCGAAGCCGAGCTGATCCTGGCGCCGGACAGCGAGCTGCGCTTCCACAGCGGCGTGCCCGCCGCCGCCTGATTGCCCGGGCGCTCGGTTATTGCGGGGCGCCCAGCAGCAAATCCACCGCCTTTTCCGCCAGCATGATGGTCGGCGCATTGGTGTTGCCGCTGGTCACCTGCGGCATCACCGAGCAGTCGATCACCCGCAGCCGTTCAAAACCGTGCACCCGCAGCTGCAGATCGGTCACCGAGTCCTGCGGCGACGGGCCCATGCGGCAGCTGCCCACCGGGTGATACACCGTCTTGCAGAAGTTGCGCACGAACGCCTCCAGCTGCGCCTCGTCGCGGGTCCATTCCGGCTGCGGCATCAACAGGTCTTTGATCAGCGGTTTCAGCGCCTCGGTCTGCAGGAAACGCAGGCCGAACTTCACCGCGCGCACGCTGCCGGCCAGATCCTCCGGGTGGCCGAGGTAGTTGGCCTGCAGCTTGACCGGATCGGCCGGGTTGCGGCTGCGCAGCTGCACCTCGCCGCGCGCCTTCGGCTGCAGATAGCCGACCTTCAGCGTGAAGCCGTGGATATTCGGCAGCGGCTCGCCGGGCACGTCGTCCCAGCTGTCGAGCAGCGGCAGGAAG
Source organism: Serratia ficaria (assembly GCF_900187015.1). NCBI lineage: Bacteria > Pseudomonadati > Pseudomonadota > Gammaproteobacteria > Enterobacterales > Yersiniaceae > Serratia > Serratia ficaria. Next base: position 618,757 of record NZ_LT906479.1, read on the forward strand.
TGGATCTGCACGTCCGGCCGGCCGTCGCCCAGGCTGTCGCTGAAGGCGGCGCCTTCCAGCACGTTGGAGCTGAGCACGCCGCTGCGGAACGCCAGCCACTGCGCGCCGTGGCCCAGCGCCTGCAGGCCGCGATCGGCGCCGAACAGGCTGATCGGCTCGCGGGTGCTGACGTTGATCGACATATGCAGGTGATCGTGGAAGTTCTTGCCGACCGGCAGATCCGCCCGCACCTCGATGCCCAGCTGCTGCAGGTGTTCGCGCGGGCCGATGCCCGACAGCATCAGCAGCTTCGGCGAGCCGACCGCCCCGGCGCTGACGATCACTTCCCGCGTGGCCTGCGCGCCGACCTCGGCGCCGCCGTTCTGGCTGTAGACCACGCCGGTGGCGACGTTGCCGTCGAAGGTCAGCCGGTGCACCAGCGCGTTCAGCTTCACCACCAGCCGCCGCTCGTCGCGCACCGCCTTCAGGTAGGTGCGGGCGGTGCTGGCGCGCTCGCCGTTGCGGGTGGTGGTCTGGTAGAAGCCGACGCCGTGCTGGCTGTCGCCGTTGAAGTCGTTGCGGTAGGGCAGGTTCAGCTCCTGGCCGGCGCGGATAAACGCCATGCTGAGCGGGTGGCGGTAGCGGTTCTCGCTGACCGGCAGCAGCCCTTCGCCGCCGTGATAGCCGTCGGACAGGCTTTCGTTGGCCTCGGCGCGCTTGAAGTAGGGCAGCAGGTCCTGATAGCCCCAGCCGGCGCAGCCGTAGCGCTCGGCCCATTCGTCGTAATCCTGCCGCTGGCCGCGGATGTAGATCATGCCGTTGACCGAGCTGCTGCCGCCCAGCACCTTGCCCTGGGCGATTTGCATGCGGCGGTTGTTGGCGTGCGGCTCCGGCTCGGTCTCGTACGGCCAGCTTTTCTTGGCGATGATCTTCGCCACGCCGGCCGGCATTTTGATAAACAGGTTATTGTCGTCGCCGCCCGCCTCCAGCAGCAGCACCCGCGCCTGGGTGCGGCGGATCAGCTGCGCCGCCAGCACGCAGCCGGCGGAACCGGCGCCAACGATAATGTAATCAAATGAGTTTTCCGACATGACAGCTCTCCGTGCGCGATAGGGATGCTGGCAGAGTAACGCAGGGAGGAAGGTGGTCAATTTGCGATCGTTAATTTATTAACGAACTTCACATTAAATTTGCCTCGTTGATTTTAAGCTCAGTTTATCTGCTTGAAAAACGAGGTTATCGCGAATTTTTCCGATTGATGTTCATGTTAATGAAAAAGGGGCGCGGCAGGCTGCGCCCCCGTTGAACGCGCCCTGCGCTTACAGGGTTTTCAGCATGGTGACTTCGCAGTCGACGTGGCCGGTGGCGCCCATGGCGTGGCCGATGTGCTCGAAGCCCAAATGCTCATACAGCCCGACGGCCTGCGTCAGGCTGGCGGTGGTTTCTAAATAACAACGGCGGAAGCCGTGCTGGCGGGCGAAGTCCAGCGCCTGCAGCGCCAGGCGTTTCGCCAATCCCTTGCCGCGCAATATCGGCAGGAAATACATTTTCTGCAGTTCGCAAACGTCGTCTTCGCCGCCCTGCAGCGGCGCAACGCCGCCGCCGCCGGCGATCCGGCCGTCGACCTCGATCACCCAGTAAGCGCTGCGCGGCAGGCTGTAGAGCTGATACAGGGCGTCCAGGTTGGGATCGGAGACGGTATAGCCTTTATCCGCCGTCAGGCCATGCTCGGCGGAGACTTCGCGAATGACGTTAGCAATAGCGGCATTGTCTTCAGCCGTTATTGGGCGCACCAGAAAACGCACTGGGGTTGCTGTTGTCATGTTTACACTCGCCATAAATTAACAGAGACCTGGTTTATTTTTATCGCAGCGCGAAACGCGCCGGGTTTATTTCCCGGCGGCGTCCATGCGGCATTCATGAGTACTTTGTAATAACACTGAAGCTGGGCCAGACGCAACGGCGATAAAAAAACAGCGGGGAAATCCCCGCTGTTTTCAACCGTTGGCGCAAGCCGGCAAATTACAGCGCGGCGATGGTCGCCTGCTGTTCCTGCAGCTTCACCTTGCCTTCCTTGCAGGCCGCCAGACGGTCGCGCTCTTTGGCGACCACCGCTTCCGGCGCGCGCGCCACGAAGCCTTCGTTGGCCAGCTTGCCTTCGATGGCGGCGATTTCCGCATCCAGCTTGCCCATCTCTTTCGCCAGACGCGCGATCTCGGCGTCTTTGTCGATAAAGCCGGCCATCGGGATCAGCAGCTCGGCGCCGTCCACCAGCTTGGTGACGGAGACCGGGCCTTTCTCACCGGCCGGCAGCGGCGCGATGGAGGACAGGCGCGCCAGGCGGGCGATGAAGCTCTGGTTTTCCTGCAGGCGGCGCTGGGCGTCGGCGCTGCAGTTGCGCAGCAGCACGTCCAGCTGCTTGCTCGGCGCGATGTTCATCTCGGCGCGAATGTTGCGCACCGCGGTGATCGCCTGCTTGATCCACTCCAGATCGTTCAGCGCCTGCTCGTCTTCCAGCGCGGCGTCGTAGGCCGGGAACGGCTGCAGCATGATGGTGTCTGCGGCGCTGCCGGTCAGCGGCTTCACGCGCTGCCAGATGGTCTCGGTGATGAACGGAATGATCGGGTGCGCCAGGCGCAGCAGCGCTTCCAGCACGGTGATCAGCGTGTGGCGGGTGCCGCGCTGTTCCGCTTCGCTGCCGTTGCTCACCACCGGCTTGGTCAGCTCCAGGTACCAGTCGCAGAACTGGTTCCAGGTGAATTCGTACAGAATGTTGGCCGCCAGATCGAAGCGATAGGTGTCCAGCGCTTCGCGGTAGGCTTTCACCGTGCGGTTGAATTCGGCCAGGATCCAGCGGTCCGCCAGCGACAGCACTTTATCGCCGCCGTTGAAGCCGCAGTCATGCTCTTCGGTGTTCATCAGCACGAAGCGGCTGGCGTTCCACAGCTTGTTGCAGAAGTTGCGGTAGCCTTCCAGGCGCTTCATGTCCCAGTTGATGTCGCGGCCGGTCGAGGCCAGCGCCGCCAGGGTGAAGCGCAGGGCGTCGGTGCCGTGCGGCTCGATGCCGTTCGGGAACTGCTTCTCGGTGCGCTTGCGGATTTTCTCCGCCAGCTGCGGCTGCATCATGTTGCCGGTGCGTTTTTCCAGCAGGTCTTCCAGCGAGATGCCGTCGACCATGTCCAGCGGATCGATGACGTTACCCTTGGACTTGGACATCTTCTGGCCTTCGTCGTCGCGGATCAGGCCGGTCATGTAGACGGTCTTGAACGGCACCTGCGGCTTGCCGTTTTCATCCTTGATGAAGTGCATGGTCAGCATGATCATGCGCGCGATCCAGAAGAAGATGATGTCGAAGCCGCTGACCATCACGCTGGTCGGGTGGAAGGTTTTCAGCGCTTCGGTCTGCTCCGGCCAGCCCAGGGTGGAGAAGGTCCACAGGCCGGAGGAGAACCAGGTGTCCAGCACGTCTTCGTCCTGGGTCAGCGCCACGTCGGCGCCCAGGTTGTTCTCGCTGCGCACTTCTTCTTCGCTGCGGCCGACGTAGACTTTGCCGTTCACGTCGTACCAGGCCGGGATGCGGTGGCCCCACCACAGCTGGCGCGAGATGCACCAGTCCTGAATGTCGCGCATCCAGCTGAAGTACATGTTTTCGTACTGCTTCGGCACGAACTGGATCTCGCCTTGCTCGACCGCTTCCACCGCCACTTTGGCCAGCGGCGCGGTGCGCACGTACCATTGGTCGGTCAGCATCGGCTCGATCACCACGCCGCCGCGGTCGCCGTAAGGCACCGTCAGGTCGTGCGGTTTGATCTCTGCCAGCAGGCCCAGCTGCTCGAAGGCCGCCACCACCGCCTTGCGCGCGGCGAAACGCTCCAGGCCGCGGAACTCGGCCGGGATCTCGCTGCAGTAGTCGGCGCAGACTTCGCCCAGGGTGTTGAACACCTCGGCTTCCTGGCGGATGTCGCCGTCGAAGGTCAGGATGTTGATCATCGGCAGGCCGTGGCGTTTGCCGACTTCGTAGTCGTTGAAATCGTGCGCCGGGGTGATCTTCACGCAGCCGGTGCCTTTTTCCATGTCGGCGTGCTCGTCGCCGACGATGCGGATGCGGCGGCCGACCAGCGGCAGAACGATCTCTTTGCCGATCAGGTCCTTGTAACGCGGGTCTTCCGGGTTGACCGCCACGCCGGTGTCGCCCAGCACGGTTTCCGGACGGGTGGTGGCCACCACCAGATAGTCTTTGCCCTCGGCGGTTTTGGCGCCGTCGGCCAGCGGGTAGCGCAGGTGCCACATGGAGCCTTTGGACTCGCGGTTTTCCACTTCCAGATCGGAGATGGCGGTGCGCAGTTTAGGATCCCAGTTCACCAGGCGCTTGCCGCGGTAGATCAGATCTTCTTTGTGCAGGCGGACAAACACTTCGCGCACCGCGTTCGACAGGCCTTCGTCCATGGTGAAGCGCTCGCGCTCCCAGTCCACGGAGTTGCCCAGGCGGCGCATCTGGCGGGTGATGGTGCCGCCGGATTCCGCTTTCCACTGCCAGATTTTTTCGATGAACGCATCGCGGCCGTAGTCGTGGCGGGTTTTGCCTTCTTCCGCGGCGATCTTGCGCTCCACCACCATCTGGGTGGCGATGCCGGCGTGGTCGGTACCGGCCTGCCACAGGGTGTTTTTACCCTGCATGCGCTGGTAGCGGATCATGGTGTCCATGATGGTCTGCTGGAACGCGTGGCCCATGTGCAGGCTGCCGGTGACGTTCGGCGGCGGGATCATGATGCAGAAGCTTTCCTGGCTGGTGTCGCCGTTCGGCTTGAAGTAACCCTGGCCTTCCCAGTGATCGTACAGCTTCTGTTCGATCTGTTTTGGGTCGTATGCGGTGTCGAGCTGACTGTTTGTCTTTTCCATTTTATATCGTTGTTCAGTGAGTTGGCGGCGTAGCCGTGGTCAAATGGAAGCCGACGCTGCGATAGGCTTTGTAACGGTCGCGCGCCAACTGTTTCAGGGTGTCTTCGTAAGGGACGAAGTCTACCACTTCATGGAAAGCGGTAGCAAAATCTGCAAACTGCGGCAGCAGGGCGATCAGCAGATCGCGCGGGGCATTGCCGCGTTTGCCGGGCCAGCACAGCTCCACCGGGGCGCCGTAGTGCGGCCCTTCGCCGGCCAGGTTGTGCGGCACGAACTGATGGGGCTCGCGCTGCCACAGCGCTTCGTCCAGCCGCTGGGCCTGTTCCTGGCTCTCGCAGGCGATCAGCACCCGCTTGCCGGAACGCCAACGCTCGGCGGCAACGGCGCAGGCTACGGCCTCATGGGCGCTGAGCGCGCCCGCCGGTTCCGCCTGTTCGATTAGATAGAACGTTGCCTGTTTCATTAAGGATCCACCGCTGCCGATAAAAAAACAGGGCACAACGTGTTGGTTGCGCCCTTTTGGGACGAAGCAGATAACTCTGCCCCTTCGCTGCTGAAAGGATTATATACCCAATAGGTTTCAAGTTGCAGCTAGGCGGCAAGTTCGTTCATCCCCAGGAGCTGACATAAGGTCAGTGACTGGGGTGACAAATCTGCCGGGAGCAGATTTGAACGCTGCTTGCAGCGGCCCCTTACGGGGCATGGCCCATGGATGGGCCATGTAACTAAATGCGGCCAACAACGCTGCGGCTTGAAAGATGAAGGGTATTTAATCGTCGCCGTTGAGTCCGGCCCTGTTCAATAAGAATTGAGACAGCAGCGCGACCGGGCGGCCGGTGGCGCCTTTGGCCTTGCCGGAGCGCCAGGCGGTGCCGGCGATGTCCAGGTGCGCCCAGCTGTACTTGCGGGTGAAACGCGACAGGAAGCAGGCTGCGGTGATAGCCCCGCCCGGACGGCCGCCGATGTTCGCCATATCGGCGAAGTTGGAGTCCAGCTGCTCGTAGTACTCGTCGGCCATCGGCAGGCGCCACGCGCGGTCGCCGGCCTGCTCGGAGGCGCCGATCAGCTCGTGCGCCAGCGGGTTGTGGTTCGACATCAGGCCGGTGATGTGGTGGCCCAGGGCGATCACGCAGGCGCCGGTCAGGGTGGCGATGTCGATCACCAGCTCCGGATCGAAGCGCTCGACGTAGGTCAGGGTGTCGCACAGCACCAGGCGGCCTTCGGCGTCGGTGTTCAGCACCTCGACGGTCTGGCCGGACATGGTGGTCAGCACGTCGCCCGGGCGATAGGCGCGGCCGCCCGGCATGTTTTCACAGCCGGCCAGCACGCCGATCACGTTCAGCGGCAGGTTCAGCTCCGCCACCACGCGCATCACGCCGTACACCGTCGCGGCGCCGCACATGTCGTACTTCATCTCGTCCATGCCTTCGGCCGGCTTGATCGAGATGCCGCCGGAATCGAAGGTCAGGCCTTTACCCACCAGCACGATCGGCTTAGCGTCCGGGTTCGGGTTGCCCTTATATTCCATCACTGACATCAATGATTCGTTCTGCGAACCTGCGCCAACCGCCAGGTAGGCGTTCATCCCCAGCTCTTTCATCTGCTGTTCGCCGATGACGCGGGTGGTGATGTTGGTGCTGAAGGCATCCGCCAGCTGGCGCGCCTGCGAGGCCAGGTAACCGGCGTTGCAGATGTTCGGCGGCATGTTGCCGAGATCTTTGGCCGCCTTGATGCCGGAAGCCACCGCCAGGCCGTGCTGGATGGCGCGTTCGCCGCTGGTGAGCTCGCGGCGGGTCGGCACGTTGAACACCATTTTGCGCAGCGGGCGGCGCGGCTCGACCTTGTTGCTTTTCAGCTGATCGAAGGTGTAGAGCGTCTCTTTGGCGGTTTCCACCGCCTGACGCACCTTCCAGTAGGTGTTGCGGCCTTTCACGTGCAGCTCGGTGAGGAAGCAGACCGCTTCCATGGAGCCGGTGTCGTTGAGGGTATTGATGGTTTTCTGAATCACCTGTTTGTACTGGCGTTCATCGAGCTCGCGCTCTTTGCCACAGCCGATCAACAGGATGCGCTCGGAGAGAATGTTAGGCACATGGTGCAGCAGTAACGTCTGCCCGACTTTGCCTTCCAGTTCGCCACGGCGCAGCAATGCGCTGATATAACCATCACTGATTTTGTCGAGTTGTTCTGCGATAGGTGACAGGCGGCGCGGCTCGAAAACACCGACTACAATACAGGCGCTGCGCTGTTTTTCCGGGCTACCGCTTTTTACACTGAACTCCATGCACTCTCCTGAATCTTAAAGACAAAGGCGGAAGCTACGGCTAGAATGACCAACTCCGTAACGATCTCCCGCCATTTGAGTTAACCAACTATGTTAACCTGAACGGCGTAAATTGCTCTGTTTTGGCGACTATAAGCAAGTTCCTATAGGACACCCAAACGCTAGATGTTGTAATACTATTTTAGCTGTGAAGGTTGCCATATGATGAGAATAAATGGCGGATTAGCGATGAAACTATCGATTTTCCTGCAAAAAGACAAGTTTTCACAGGCGTAATAAGCGTGATCATCATAAGATATCTGGTACGGGAAACGCTAAAGAGCCAAATCGCCATCCTGTTCATCCTGCTTCTGATCTTCTTTTGTCAGAATCTGGTCAGGGTGTTAGGCGACGCGGTGGACGGCGATGTCCCGACAAACTTAGTACTTTCTCTGCTCGCATTGGGTGTGCCGAAGATGGCGCAGCTAATCCTGCCTTTAAGCCTGTTTCTCGGCTTGTTGATGACGCTTGGGCGGTTGTATACCGAAAGCGAAATCACCGTTATGCACGCCTGCGGGCTGGGCAAACGCACCCTGATTATCGCCGCCATGATACTGGCGCTGCTCACCTCCGCGGTCGCCGCGGTGAACGTGTTTTGGGCCGGGCCGATGGCCTCGCGCTATCAGGACGTGGTGGTGAGCGAAGCGAAGGCCAACCCGAGCATCGCCGGGCTGGCGGAAGGGCAGTTCAAGCCTTCGCAGGACGGCAACGCGGTGCTGTTCATCGGCAACGTGAAGGGCAGCACCTTCAATGACGTGTTCCTGGCGCAGCTGCGGCCGAACGGCAACCAGCGCCCTTCGGTGGTGGTGGCCGAGCACGGCAACATCATTCAGCAGAAAGACGGCTCGCAGGTGGTGACGCTCGACAAGGGCACCCGCTTCGAGGGCACCGCGCTGCTGCGCGACTTCCGCATTACCGACTTCAAAGACTACAAGGCGGTGGTGGGCCACCGCACGGTGGCGGTGGACAACTCCGAGGCCGAGCAGATGTCGATGCAGACGCTGTGGGCATCCGAGGATCCGGACGCCCGCGCCGAGTTCCACTGGCGCCTGACGCTGGTGCTTTCGGTGGTGCTGATGGCGCTGCTGGTGGTGCCGCTCAGCGTGGTGAACCCGCGCCAGGGCCGCGTGCTGAGCATGCTGCCGGCCATCCTGCTGTATTTGATTTTCTTCCTGCTGCAGACCTCGCTGCGCTCCAACGCCGGCAAGGGCAAGCTGGACCCGATGATCTGGCTGTGGACGGTTAACGCCGTTTACTTCGTCATCGCGCTGGCGCTGAACCTGTGGGATACCGTGCCGATGCGCAAGCTGCGCGCACGCCTGAGAGGAGCGGCCTGATGTTTGGCGTACTGGACCGTTATATCGGCAAAACGATTTTCAACACCATCATCATGACGCTGTTCATGCTGGTGTCGTTGTCCGGCATCATCAAGTTCGTTGACCAGCTGCGCAAGGTGGGCCAGGGCGATTACTCCGCGCTGGGCGCCGGCATGTTTACCCTGCTGAGCGTGCCGAAAGACATCGAGACCTTCTTCCCGATGGCGGCGCTGCTGGGCGCGCTGCTCGGCCTGGGCCAGTTGGCGACGCGCAGCGAACTGGTGGTGATGCAGGCCTCCGGCTTTACCCGCATGCAGATCGCCGGCTCGGTGATGAAAACCGCCATTCCGCTGGTGTTGCTGACCATGGCGATCGGCGAGTGGGTGGCGCCGCAGGGCGACCAGATGGCGCGCAACTACCGCGCGCAGCAGATGTACGGCGGTTCGCTGCTTTCCACCAAGAGCGGGCTGTGGGCGAAGGACGGCAACGACTTCATCTACATCGAGCGCGTCTCCGGCGAGAAAGAGCTTTCCGGCGTGAACATCTACCACTTCAACGACCAGCGCAGGCTGGAGACGGTGCGCTACGCCGCCACCGCCAGCTTTGAAGACGGGGTGTGGAAGCTTTCGCAGGTGGATACCTCCGACCTGACCAACGAAAAACAGGTGACCGGCACCCAGACGCTGACCGGCGAATGGAAAACCAACCTGACCCCGGACAAGCTGGGCGTGGTGGCGCTGGATCCGACCTCGCTTTCCATCAGCGGGCTGCACAACTACGTGAAGTACCTGAAGCAGAGCGGCCAGGAAGCCAACCGCTACCAGCTGAACATGTGGAGCAAAATCTTCTCGCCGCTTTCCGTGGCGGTGATGATGCTGATGGCGCTGTCGTTCATCTTCGGCCCGCTGCGCAGCGTGCCGATGGGCATCCGCGTGGTGACCGGCATCAGCTTCGGCTTCCTGTTCTACGTGCTGGACCAGATCTTCGGCCCGCTGAGCCTGGTGTACAACATGCCGCCGGTGCTGGGCGCGCTGCTGCCGAGCATGCTGTTCCTGCTGATCAGCGTATATATGCTGCTGAAACGCCGGTAACGGGGCAGCAGGGCATGGTTGAAAGGCGCGGCCGTTGGGCTGCGCCTTTTTTCGTTTGGGCGCGCAGCGCGGGCTGAGGGGCGAATTTGGGGCCGGTAGCGATATTGGGCCAGGCGCAGCGCGGGCAAAGCGCCCGACGCGGCCCGGTCGGCGCTTTTTTCAACACTTAACTCATTGAACAACGGATAAGTGTTGCGCGCGGATCGCTGGAAGGTATAATGCACCCGTTTTCCGCATACTACTTCAGTGCCGAAGTGGCGAAATCGGTAGACGCAGTTGATTCAAAATCAACCGTAGAGATACGTGCCGGTTCGAGTCCGGCCTTCGGCACCATTAGTACAGCGCGAACAAGAAGCCACCGAAAGGTGGTTTTTTTGTGCCTGGGGTTTGGTGTTGCCGCTGTTTTTCTGCGATGTTAGTCCCTTCTTACTTCCCACTCGTCCCCAACAAACTCCCGCCTACAGATGCTGATGTTTCTATTTGAATACTGTGGGATCTTGACGCTGGACGAACATTAATTCACCAGATAAGGTATGGTTACACTGTGTGCAGGAGGCATTAACAACATGGATACTGTTGAAGAGCTGGGCAATACTTACTTTTACAAAGGGATGTTCAACCTTACCGCTGGAGAGTTATTTTTCTTTATCTTTTTGGAAGAGGCTCAAAAACAGCTTGGTGTTAAAGACATCGCAGTCCTCGCCTTGATTATTTTAGGGCAGCCGACACAAAACACGAGGGGAAAGCCAGCCAAAACAACCAAGGGGACCTCCATTTTGAGTGAAAACCTTAGGGGATGGTTAAAAATTCGTGTGTCGCGATGGCCTACTTTGACGACCGAGAGCATCAAACGTTTGAAGTTCTCTTATGTGAATAATCTTGGCGCTTTTGTCGGCCGTTGGATCCCTATTCTTGGGATTGTTTTCATTATGAATGATGTTATGCAGATTGCATGGAAAGCCACTCGCAACTTCAACTTGATAGCGAGGGAGGGTGACAAGCTATGGTGAAGGACTCAATAGAAGAGGCGGTGCTGGAATGGTATGAAAGCACCTATAATACCAAGCCACTCTTTGCCAAGAGCAAGCCCGTTCTAACGTTGGAAACCAGCCTTTCTACCGGTAAATATCCTTGGGCACGGGAGACTGGGGATGAGATTATGCAGGATTATTTTGAGCGGTTTAAAGTGGATAGCCGTGACTTTAATTTCCTGACGTATTGGCCCTATGAGAAAGGGTTGTGGCCTAATTTTCTGCGTACTAAATCTCAAAAGGTGCCTGATGTAGAACCGAAACCTCTGACGATTCAAATGCTGGTGGAATCGGCGAGGGCTGGGCGGTGGATTTATAATTAATATTAATCATGTAGTGATAGCAGATATCAATATTGGCATGGGGAATATGATGTAAAGATCCGCCCTATGCGGGCGACCTCATGGAGCAGTATTGGATAGACGTCAAATATGCCGTTGAAAACGGTTATTAAGTGATTTCATTATGCCCTGACTACTGTCTTGCTGAACGTTGTTATTGGCTTTGTGGTGCTCAATGCTGATGGGGATGAGCTGGCAGAGACCAGGCTGGTGAGTTCGTAACAGCTTAGCGACAGCACCTGGCTCTATGTCACGGAATATTCGGGCGGTGGGGCCACCGCAGCCTGACCTGCTCCCTGTTGTATTGATCAGCGACATGGCTGGGCATTGGCAACGGCCAAAGCCCGGCACTATCCAGCATTACCCCCACAGCGCCTTCCTGAGTTTTTTGACCGTCTTGCCGCTTATCGTGGTCGTATGATGACGCGTACTGCAGTAGAGCTTTCCTTACTCACCTCTGTGCGTTCTAGTGAGATGCGTTTTACTCGCTGGGGTGAGTTCGATTTTGATAAAGCTTGCTGGCGCATACCTGCAAAGCGGAAAGAAATAGAAGGCGTACGCTATTCCCATCGTGGTATGAAGATGAAAGAAGAACACATTGTTCCGCTCAGTCTGGACTGACCCCGCCCCGGTAGACGATCCTGCCCTATAGTTCATTTAGTTGCCCGAGCTCCATTACACGTTGAAAAGCCAAAACCGCTATACTGTCCCGCAATTGTAGCTGCGAGCTCTCTTTAGTTAGCTAGCGTAAACAAAATTTAACCAATGAAGCTTCTAGCAAAAGGGCAATTTGAATTGGTACATGCGTTCTTAGGGGATGGTGTGCGATGAGTAAGCTATTTTTTCGTCTGGCGACATGGCGCGCTCGTCGTTGCGCGAAGCCCAATGCTGACGTGATAAGGAACGAAAGGCCAGACGGAGGGATTGGGGCTGAGGCTCCGATTCGGGCAGCATCCGAAGATCGCCTTAGAAGGGCTGGATTCGCGGCTCGTATAGCCGACGTGCTTTCGGAGCTTAGTTTGCGCGAAGGCCGAGTGTTCGCTATTCGTGGGGGATGGGGCTTCGGCAAATCATCACTGAAAAACCTAATCACCGAACGGCTCGATGCTAAGAGCAGTGGAGCGGACTGGCTCGACTTTAACCCATGGCAATGGGGAGACGGTGACTCAATCGCCCGCGCTCTATTTGGCCAGATAGCAGATCGTTTGGGAGGCGAGCATTCGAAGGCAGCACTCGACCGTGCCCAAGCACTGCGACGTTACGGAGCGATCCTTACAGGGGTTAGTAAGCCTCTTAAAGAGGCAGGGAGTTCAGGCCTTCTAATATCGACAGTTCTCACAAACGCCTCGGTTATAGCGATCGCGTCGGCTATTGGATATGACCTTCCGACAGTTGCAAAGGTTGCAGCTGTTCTTGCTTTTCTCTCGGTCGGAGTACCTCTTCTCGGACGCGTGCTATCTTATCTCGGGCGAGACCATAGCGGCGAGTCTCTCGACAAGGTACGCACAGCGCTTGAGGCTCGTCTTCGCGAACTTGACCGGCCGCTGGTTGTCTTCGTCGACGACATTGACCGGCTCGAACCTGAGCAGATCAGGATGTTGCTTCGGCAGGTAAAGGCGAATGCTAATCTACCTAATATTGTTTTTGTGCTCCTGTTCCAGCCCAGTATAGTAGAACGAGCACTAGATCCGGTTGCTGACAATGACGGCCGAGCCTTCCTTGAAAAGGTCGTGCAGGCTAGCTTTGATTTACCGGCCGTACCGACATCTTTCGTGCATCGTATGTTCGAGGAAGAACTCTCTGAAATAGCGGGCCCATACGCGACTGAGGCCAACGGGTTTTCTCAGAGACGCTGGGGTAACGCTTGTATTGGCTGCATCCAGCCCCTCCTTCGCAACATGCGTGATGCACGTCGTCTCATCTCTTCCATTGCTGTACACATGCCACTGCATGTGGTCGGCGATGTGTTCGAGGTGAACATTGTAGATTTCCTGCTTTTGGAAACACTCAGGGTCTTCGAACCTGACCTCCACGATGCTCTGTTCCGTGAGAGAGGATTGGTTCTCCAGGAAGGGCGCTTCTTCCGTGATGGCCGACGGGAGGTGGACCAAACAGTAGCTAAGGAACTTCTGGAGATCGTCTCAGAAGAGCGCCGCAATATCATTTGTGAAGCGCTTAAAGACTTATTTCCTCCCCTCGAATGGGCGTATGGGGGGACGAACTATGCAGACGGCTTCCATCGCCGGTGGTTGACGGAGAAACGAGTATGCACTTCGCGCTACTTCCCACGTTACTTTGAACTGCAGACGTCGGTTGGAGAAATATCTGAGCGCCGTTTCGTTGATTTTCTCAATGCAACAGCGACAGATGACGAGCTCTTTGCTGAAATCACAGCCGTCGAAGCTGACGGGCTGCTGAATTCGCTCGTTGCGAGGCTCGATGAATCCGTCGACCGATTACCAACCGAGAACGCTGTTGTTCTGCTCCCAGGAATGTTCAGAATTGCTGAAAAACTCGCAGGCACGAACAGCGGCTCTTTCGACTCGTTATATGTAGCAGCATGGCGAGCGACAAGTTGGTACTTGAAGCGAATTTCTGAGGATATTCGAGGCGGTTTAGCTCTTGAAGCACTCCGTAAAACTGAAGCGCTATCCGTTGCCTCAATCCTGATCCATCTCAGCGATCCCACCGATCGGAATGAGGGTGAGAGTGGAGCCTTCGAGCCAGCGTTAGATCTCAACACCGTTGTCGCAATGAAAGCTGAATGGTTGCGGTTGATAAGGATCCGCGCAGCAGACGGCGATGCGCTGATTGCTGAACCGGATCTCATATCACTGCTCTATCGCTGGAAAAACTATACAGATTCAATGGACGAACCTCGAGAGTGGGTGAGGAAAGCCATTCAAACCAACCAAGGCTTCGTAACCATGGTCACACGCCTGATGAGCCGAGGTACGAGCCATACTTACGGTGATCGCGTCTCCACGCAGCACAACAGTTTCAATAAAGAGACAATTGACGACTTTATTGGCATTGATGTGGCGAAGGCTAAGTGTGATGCGATTAATCCCGCCCAGTTCCCTGAGCATGAAGAGGCCCTGCTAACGCTGCTTAGATATCTCGAAAAGTGGCTTGGGTTGAGAGCAAACGACATTTCCGATTTCTAGTCATTGGAACAGCAATAGATCAAGCAAGGAGTTTTACTGTAAATCTCTCACCTAAGTGGACTATGTGCTTTTAGATATCTGACCTAACGTGCCGTAGCGTATATGACGTCCGCTTCTGGCACTAAACGGGCTAAATCTGACAGATTTGACGAGATAAGGGTATAGATGAATTCTCCATACCCTTGAACGATTACTTCCCAGTTGATTTGCTTGGTTTCAGTCCTGGGGTATTGCCGGGTGTATCCTTATTATCACGTCTGCGTTGATCGGGTTTTCCTGTTGATTTTGCAATTGGTTTTGGACCAGGTTTAAGCCCCATAATCGTACTCATTAGCCTTGTCAGAGGTTATTCCTCAGTGTGGATATAACGGGTGCTGTACGAATTATCAAGCTAGGATGGGCGGTGGGTAATGACTACTAGATTATTATGTGAGCAATGTCAGTTTTTGAGATGTAGCAACCGGTCCGATACTGAAGTAGGTTGCAGATTGTTCGCGATGCGCCCTCAATAATGAGGGCCACCTCGGAGATTGTCAGGCTGATTGCGCCAATTGCCGATGCAGGACCTGCAGACTAGTTCCCGCCCCTGCCCATGCAGCAGCCGAGCCGACAATATACAGGTTTTGCTTGGCGCGCGAGACGGCTACATTGATTATATTTGGTGGGCTCGCTGCCCACTGACGCGCCCTTTGCTGGCTAGCTTTCGGCGCACCCAGCAACAGGATGACCGTGTCTGCCTCTCGGCCCTGGAACGTGTGGATCGTGCCAACACGATCACGGCACCACTCATCCAACTTTACGCCGAACGCCCGCAGCAGATCAGTTTCACTGTCGAGACGCCGACGCATGTTCTGCTCTATGATCTTGAATGGTGTAATGATAAATACGTCCGGATTTGTAATGCCCGTTGCTGCCAGCTCTTTGAGCATTCGTACAACCGCTTCGCCCTCGTCGGGGCACCACTTCGTCTCAGCATCGCCATTGATATCCACCCAGTGAGATCTCCCCAAAGCCGAGCCGATAGATCCAGGTTTTTTAGGCCCGACAGCATGGACCATCTGCCCGGCATAGGCGATGGAGTTAGAAACATCGAACATTGGGTTCTGGCAACGCCTGTGAACGAGCAGTGGCAGCCCGACTTCTCGATCACCTACATCCATGACGAAGGTGGATTTGAAGCGCGATGCCTGATCAGCAAGGGTCTGCGTAGATGCGGCGGGGGCAGACCATTCGATCTGGTCAATGTTGAAGAACTTGCAGATTTCGGCGTTCAGCTTCTCGGGTAGCGATACCACAGGTGGGATTTGCAACGGGTCGCCCACCACGATGGAGCGTTTTGCCCGCATGATTGCTCCAACTGCCGCTTGAGGAACGGCCTGGCCCGCTTCATCAATCAGAAGCCAGCCAATACTCTCTGGTGGCAGATCTCCGAACATCGTCCGTACAGAGGCAAACGTTGTGGACACAGTCGGCACCACCATGAAAAGGCTCGACCAAAGATCAGGGAGAAGTTCACGGTGAGCGGAAGACTGGAAGGCACCAGCCACCATGCCCGACATCAATAGCCCAAGATTGTGTTGCAAGCGGCTGGCCGAAGCATCGATGAACGTTTTATGCACAGTCAGGGCAGCGGCGAAAAGATCCTCCCGCAGACGATGAACCTCATCGGGAAGCCATGGCGCAGTCAGGTGGATAGCCTCGTGCTCGCGCTCGAAGAATCTCTCATCAACGATCCTGTCACCCATGCGGTTTCGTGCCTTTGCCTCGGTTGCCTTCAATTTCGAGACAGCCTGACATTTGCTGGAAATTTCCTGGTCGAGTTGCTGTAACTGGGACTCAGTATTGCTCCACTCAGTCCTTGCAAGCTCCAGGGCACCGTCTGTCTCCTGCGCCCGTAAGACTGATTGCTGTAAGGTCGCCGAGAGCTTCTGCAGTGTCGATCTCCACGACTTCCAGGCCGCAGTCGCGAACAAACGGGAGAAGAAACCTGGACGGCCAGCAAGATGGCTGTCGAGCATGATCTTATCCTGCTCGATCTGCGATTTTGCCTTCTCATGCTCCCGTTGGCAGGATTCAGCAGTCTGGTGTGCCTCTTCGACGGCTTCATTCAGACTCGGACGACGCTGTTCCACACTTTGAAGTTCGGTGGTCGCTCCCTTGAGCGCCTGGATATCCCGTCGCATTTCTTCGATGCTGGCGATTTCAGCGTCTACCGTCTCCTTGAGTTTAAGGAAAACGGTTCGCGCTTTCCGCCAGGCCGCTAAAGCGTCCACTTCGTTGGTGCTGGGCCGCTCATTGACGACCACGCTGGGCATCACGCGATCGATGATTTCGCCAGTTTGTTCGTCCTTGATCTCACGCAAGACGTTTAAGCCGCGAGCTGCTTTCAGGTAGGTAAGGAAACCACCGTCTTCATTCCACCAGAAACTTTGCTGGAACGCGCCTCGGTTGCTGCTCTTGCCGAGAGCCGCGGCGATCAATCCCCAGGTTTCGACAGGGTCGGAGGGGATGTCCCCCTCGGCCTCGGCCTCGGCTTTGAAATAGCCGGCGCGTTTGGGATTCGCAATCAGGTCGCTGATGGACCGGAAGTAGGCGATCTGTTCATGGCGACCATTGGCTTCCTTGAGAGGAAGCTCTTTACTGACGTTTTCGACCGCTTTGTTATTGGAGGAGGCTACGACGATCTCATGGCCCCTCAAGGATGCATGTAACTTGTAGAAGTGCAGGAATGCATTGGAACCGAATGCCAGCTTCTCGCCTGTTGTGGAAAAGGCATCCTGCGGTTTATTGAAGCCGCACATCGCCGTGGCCCGATCAAGAATGCACCCAACGACAATATCTCGCAGAAGAGTGGTCTTTCCAGTACCCGGTGGCCCATTGACACCGATGATACCTGGAGCATCATTCAGCTCAGCACGCGCCGCATTCACGGCAGCCTGTTGAAGCAGTACCAATGGATAGCCGCCTTTCGAAGGCCAACGAGCCTGCGGCATGAGCGACGGTGCGACGAACGGCTCAACTGCGGAAATGGGCGATAGCACGTCGATTTTCTGGTCAGGCCTGCCAATTCCCATGTAGCGGCGCAAACCGGTTCCGGCTTTGCCCGTCTCGAGCAATTTAGTTGCTTCACCGAGATCTTCAAGATAGAAAGAATTCAGTAACGAAGGTTCAGGCGGCGTCTTGGCTTTGAAATGATGAAACACCTTAATCGCGAATGTGGGTGGCTCAACCAAATGCTCGGGTACACCGAACTGAGACACAAGCCATTTATAAGCGTTAAGAACGACATCCAAATCGATCGGTATGGCTTCTCCATCCTCGTTGTGGCGGCGAACTATTCGATCCAGATGCTCGATAATGCGCGGCTCAACATTCGGCCAATTCCCTAAGCTCCCAAGCTTCAGATCGAGAGCCGGCTTGAGTGCCCAGGCAAAACTGGAAACGGCAACGCCTTTGTCCTCAAGCACATAGCCTTCTTTGTCGATCAGGATCGAGCCGATGGCCGCTTTCTTACCGTCCGGGCGTGAACGCTCCTCATCCTCGCCAAAAACCTTGACCAGCTCGTCCGTCGCCTTGTCGAGAGCGATGGAGCCGAGGACGACCTCGAAATAAAGCTTATAACTGGGCTTGCTGCGGGCATTTGGTCCCCATGGAACACCTCGCTCCAATAGAGCAACCCTGGAGCGGTCGCCGGTTGCCATATCCTCTGGGCGTTTATAACCTTGAGGCGATAGTGCTTCGAGGGCTGTCCATGCTGCCAGAATCGCGGGTGCATCATTCGACTTACCTGTTGGAGAGAAAGAGGGGGGTGGACCTAGGTCGATCTGGTCTTCGCCGAATTGCTGTTGCACGACAGGAGCTGGATTAGCCTTTGGTCGCTGTTGCACTACCGTTGCTGGCGCATCCCGGGACGAAACTTGGGAGGATTGCGTGGACGCTGAGCCAGGATGACGCGCTGATGGACTGGAACCCGACATTGAGACCACGCAGTGACCGCTAAGTGCAGTTCGGGCTTGCTCGATTTTAGTTGTCAACGTTCGGGCCTTGGCAGTGTTGCGGAAGGTCAGCTCGTTCAACAGCACTTCAAGTTCACTAGCGTTGTTGCGTGACCGCTCGAAAATTGCCTCCAGATCGAAGATTGATTTTTGCGCATACTGCCTTGTAGTCATTTATTTCTGCTGCCCCAGATCCCATCAGTTGAGAGATTTTATGCTAATTAGCATGATTTCTAAAACGGTTAACTTCCGCTCCTGGCACACAGCAAAGATTCAGACGAAACTCTTTCACCATCGAATGCGTACGGTCAGATCTTGTTGGTGATGGTCAAGTAATTTGCAAACAATTGCCAAGTAAAATGCAAACGGGTAGTCAAGTCAGATGCAATTACACATCGATCGGCCAGGCCGATCAATAGGCCATGATTGATCTGCCGAACCCATTGGACGCTCAATCGCTACGCCGCCTATAGTGGCAGTGACTTTAATACACGCAGCAACACCAGGGCATCCTATCGGCCGCTGAACGGCCAATATCATAACGACAAGCGCTCCCCAAACCGGCTCAGGCCGGTTTTTTTGTGCCTACGATTCAGACTGTTCACCCTGTGGGTGAACAGGGGTGTACACTGCGAAGGTCGCTATACACCCATCAATTCATTGAAATAAAAGGATAAAATAAAAATGTGTATAGGGTGAACAGTTTTTCTATAAATCTTTTTTTGGCTGTAAGTCCAAGAAATGAATGCTGCGATCAGAAAATGGCGACGGTAAATTTATGCGTAACAAGATTTTTGGTTTGGGTTCGTGACACGGAACCTAACCGAGTTCTTTGTATGGTTGAATTTTATGCTGTTTTCAGAGCAATAGTCTAATCCTCCAGCGTTTCACGAAATTTATACTGGGGGCACAAAAGGGGGCATAATCTTGCTTTGTTTTTAATAATATTATATTTTTCAGTGCATTGATTGGTGATTTGAGTCCGGCCTTCGGCACCATTAGTACAGCGCGAACAAGAAGCCACCGAAAGGTGGTTTTTTTGTGCCTGGGGTTTGGCCCCGTCAGTCTCCTTTCAATTGTCAGCCACGGGTTGATGCGCTTCTCACTTCAGTAAAAACAGGATCTTCCTGATAACTTCCTAAGTGCTATCCGATTGACCTTGAAGGTTAAAACCGCGTTTTATAGGCTTCTTTCGGATCATGGAGTTCCAGGATGGAGCAACAACGGGAAGGAATAAAACGGGCGCTAACGCCAGGCGAGGTTAACCTGGCCCGCTCGGTGTTCGGCAGCTCGGTTTTCTATGAGAAAGTGTTCGTTCACTGCGACAGCTATCTGCCGTTTGGGTTGCAGAACCCGCTTACCGCGATGAGCCCTAACGGAGAGTTGTACTTTCGCAAGGCTTTATATCGCAGCGACTATGCGAACGAAACGTTACCTTCGACACAGCATTTGTTTATTCATGAAATGGCGTACGTATGGCAGTACCAAAGAGGTATGTGGGTGCGCACTCGTGGGCTCCTAAGCTGGACGGTGAGTTATCAATATCGGCTCGATAAACCCTTGTTGAGCCGCTATGGTATGGAGCAGCAAGCATCGATAATTGCAGACTATTTCTACCTCAAGAAGTTTGGCGTTAGAGACTTCATCAGCTTATATGGTAGGAATTACGCAGGGATAGTCGACAGAAGTACATTGTCAAAATTTCAACCGATAATCAGAAGCGCAGGGCTGCCGCTATGAGAAAAATTTTCTTACTCCTTCTTCCCCTTTTGATCTCTGGTTGCCCGATGGGGGATAAGGTTAACTTACACCCGGCACAAGCGACTATCGTCGGTAAGAAGGTCTGCGTTTTTGTCGATACAAATGACATGGTAAGAGAAGAATCCATTCTAAAAGTAGGCATATGGAGGTATGGAAATGATCATTATGTCTATGAAAAATCATATGCCAACACCCCGGTAGCGTTGAAACCCGGGAAGTGTGTTCCTGGAGTCGATGAGTATGATTTTATCCCTGGTGAAGGGTACAGCGTCCTTGTTAGTACACCTTTGCATCCCTATGAAGCCAGATTTATCGTGTGGAAAAAAGGGCAGGAAGTCATGTTGAAACCGAATTAGGTTTTAATGTGATGATGCGAATTATTAGCGGGTGAAGGTACTGTCAGGCCACCATTGCATGGAAGGCGAGGCATCGATAATGACGGATTATTGGCATGAATGCCGTCTTCACTCTGCCAAAAGAAATTGCAGGGGGATTGTTGGCAAAAGCTCACTGCTAAATTCTTAACCAATAATCAGAAGCGCAGGGCTGCCGTTATGAGTAAATATTTATCACTTCTTTTGCCTGTTTTTCTCTCTGGCTGCCCTATGGGGGATAGGTTCAACTTATACCCAGCGCAAAGCAAGGTTGTAGACGGCAAAGTCTGCGTCTTTTTTGATGATAACGAAATAGTAAGAAATGAATCTATTTTGAAGATAGCCATCTGGAAACAGGGTGGTGATGACTACGTTTACGAAAAATCATATGCCTACAGCCCGCTGGCGTTGGAAGCCGGGAAATGTGTCCCTGGCATTGGCGAGTTTAATTTTATCGCCGGTGAAGGGTACACCGTTCTGGTTAAGACGCCGCTGAACTCATACAGAGCCGGATTTTCCGTATGGAAAAAAGGTGAAGGCATCGTGTTGAAACCAAACTAGCTTTAAACGGGCTGCGTGATGAGATGAGTTAGCCACTCAGGAATTTTTGCTTTGTTGCCCTCCGGTGTCATTTTTACCCCTATAGAGGATAATATTTGCTTTATCCGCTATAGGGGATAATACTCGTTTCATCCGCTTGGGAGGATAAAATGAAAATCACCTCGGCAAAGATGTTGGCGCATGCATTACGCAACGAGCGTAAAAAGCGTAACCAAAGCCAAAGCAAAACCGCTGACAGCATTGGGTTAAAGCAGGCGACGGTTTCTGCCTTTGAAAACAACCCGGACGGTACCCGGCTGGAGACATTGTTCAAACTGCTTGCTGCGCTGGACTTGGAGCTGCAGGTTACCCCGCGCGGCAAGCCGGTCGATCCCAAAACCTGGGATCAGGAGTGGTGAGCATGGAAAAGCTACGTGTGGCGCTGAATGGCACTGTTGTTGGGACGCTGGAAAAGCATGCGGGCGGCGCGATGTCGTTTGTGTATCAGGAAGAGTGGCTAGAACAAGCCGGTGCACGCGCCATATCGTTATCCCTGCCGTTACAACCAGAGCCGTTTCGCGGTGACGCAGTGTATAACTTTTTCGACAACCTGCTGCCGGACAGCGAGCTTATTCGCGGAGGCTTTCGATAAGGCATTGTTGTGAGGACAGGCTATATCTATGGAGTCGGAGGCATTTCAGCTGCTTACCAGCTGTGTTCAAAACAATCGAGCAAGGTTGAATCGTAGCCTGGGAGTTCCATATGAAGCTAGCAAACCGACCAAATGCCTGGTAATCTTCAACCATATGCTTTCTCAAAAGAAGTTTAATTATGGTAACTTTTGTTGATTTGTTCTGTGGTGGCGGATTTGGTGCGCGTGGTGCTGTTAGAGGAGGAGGCCAACCTCTACTGGGCCTTGATGCTTGGGAGCTAGCCACTCAAACTTATAAAGCCAATTTTCCTGGCGCTGACATCATTACAAGTTTCATAGAGGATGTCGATGTTGATAACCTTGGCAGAAAATACAAACCTGATGTCTTGCTAACTTCACCGGAGTGTACAGCACATTCTATAGCCAAGGGGGCTAAAGAAGGCTCAGAAAGTAGTCGAGAAACAGCTTTAGGTATAGTGCCGTGGATAAAAGCTATGGATGCCCGTTGGGTCATTGTTGAAAATGTTAACAGGATGAAAAAATGGAATCGACACGATGAATTAGTAAAAACTATCGAGGGACTAGGATATAAAGTTAGTGATTTATTGCTTAATTCCTCCGATTTTGGATCGCCACAGGCACGTAAAAGAATGTTTCTTATTTGCGATAGAAAAGGCTCAACTGTAACGCAGGAGGAATTATTAAAAAAATTCTCACCTAATAAAAAAATAGCTATGGATGTAATAAACTGGAAGGCCAATTATAAGAAAAATAAACTATACATTCCTAAGCGAGCTAAGGCGACAATAGAACGAGCTGAACGAGCAATTTCTGAACTAGGTAAGAACGTTCCTTTTATAATAGTTTATTATGGTTCAGATTATGCCGGTGGATGGCAATCATTAGATGTACCATTGAGGACCATAACAACAATAGATCGCTTTGGCTTAGTTACCTGGGAAAATGACGAGCCATTCATTAGGATGCTTCAACCGGACGAGTTACTGTTGGCTATGGGGGGAGGTAAGGAACATATACTCCCTTTTGGGAGTAGACGTAATAAAGTCAAGTTATGTGGCAATGGTGTTTGTTCTGATGTTATGACTTCAATATTTAAATGGATAAATTTAAAACAGAGCGATAGTGGTGATATATAATGATTTTTTCTGATCTACATTTAGCAGATTTATATGTCGATGAAACATATGGTGGTTCGAGAAATGGCAACGCATCAGATGATCCCTTACCACAACTATTATCTGTTGATAATGGTGCTGGTTTCAGACATTTAGGGAAACGACCAAATGTAGATACTTTAAAACTATTGGTTTTAAAAACAAACTTATCAGATTCTAGCTGGCCTGATATGATAGATAAAGAGAATGGAACCTTTATCTATTATGGAGACAATAGAAAACCGGGAGATATCCATAAAACTAACAGACAAGGTAATTTAATTCTTAAAAATCTATTTAACGAGGCTAGTTCGAATAAATCAAGCGTCCATTTTCCGCCTATTTTTGTATTTTCAAATAGTGGTGTTTATCGAGATGTTGTATTCCTAGGGCTTGCAGTTCCCGGGGCTATTGGCCTAAGCCCTGATGATGATTTGATCGCTGTGTGGAGAAAGAGTGAGGAAGGGAATAGATTTCAAAACTACAGAGCAATCTTTACAATTTTAGATATTCCAAAAATCACTAGACAATGGATAAAAGATATACAACTTGGTAATGCGGTTAATTCAATATATGCTCCTAAACCTTGGCTTGATTGGGTTAATAGTCGTAAATTAACACCCCTCAGAACTAAATTATCCAAGCAAGCAAGAACTAAGGCCCAGCAAATACCTACGTCAAATGATTTAATAGCATATATTAATTGCATTTACTCATATTATAAAAGTAATCCATATGACTTTGAAAAGTGTGCAATGGAGATCGCGAGATTCTTCATGCCAAATATACATCGCTGGGAAATAACTAGGCAATGGAGAGATGGCGGAAGAGATGCTATTGGAACTTATAGGCTAGGACTGGATGCAGGATCTATTGACGTTGAGTTTGCATTGGAGGCTAAATGTTATAAATTGAATTCAGGTGTTGGAGTGCAAGCTGTTTCTCGCTTAATATCAAGATTAAGACATCGCCAATTCGGAATAATTGTCACTACTTCATATATTGATAAACAAGCTTATGAGGAGTTGATTAACGATAATCACCCAGTAGTAGTGATATCAGCAATTGACATAGCCAATAAAGTTAAGGAAAAAATAGGAGGAATAAAAGAGTTGAATAACTGGTTGGAAAGAATTTAATCAAGCTTCTTTTTGTATGAAAGAAGCTCGATGATTTTAGTAAACGGGCAACTGCAATATTCCTGGTCTAGACATATAATTACTTGAGGTAGATAGAAGACTCATTAATAACTGTTCTCTCACTCTATATATTGCATTCCAATTATTACATTCATTTTTTGTTGTTGTTATCGGAAAACGTATGTGAACATATATATTTGAAATAACATCAGAATCTTTGTTTTTATAAACTGGAGATTTCCATATCGAATCGGATGCTTTAATTTCTTTGCCACTGCTATCTACGCATCTGTCCGCATGAGTTGGAATCTCAACAGCAACTAAATATGTAATCCTTCCTGAGTTACTTTGGGCATGATCGCAAACAGCACCCACTCTAATTAACAATAATTTACAGACATCAATTGCTGAGCTACGCATTTTCAACTCGTTGCATATGAACTCTTTTAAAGTTATACCTAGGATTCTTATTATATCATCTGGCTGATTCCCAAATGGCCAGCTTACAACAGCACCCCAATCAGTTGGTCTGATATTTTCATATTCAGGATCAGCGAAGTGAAGCATTTTATTTATTAATCCAGCTTCTTCTTGCGTAGCGCTTGATAAACGTCCATTATATTTTGTTATAGCATGAGCCCACAAATCATCTGAACCTTCAGTTTTCTTTTGATTCATTATCCTATCGAATAATATTGGAGAAAGAGCGTTGTTTACAGCAGCTCTATGATCATTTGATATGTTATTTTTACCTACAGCTTCTTGTGCAAGGCGGCTTAACAATACATCTATATTTTCTGAGTAACTACTACCATTCTTGTCTTTGTTTGGTATCAGATTTAATAAGGAACACAAAGTTGCACTTGCAGCATTTAAAACCCCTGCTTCCCACTCTAACATTGCAGCTAATTGCGGGTTTGAATACACAGCTTCTCGTACCGATGTACGGAGTTTTTCTGGGTTATTTGCTATACCATCTTCTGTATTGATAAAGTCTATTTTAGACAAACTAATGACAGCAAGTGGCTTTGCATGTGATTCTATTCTTTCTATATATTCTTTTAGCTGTTCGCAATATTCAGGATATTCAGTCCATAGAACTAATATATATGGCCCTCCGTCAGGGTTAATATTATCTTCAAGGATTCCACATATAATTCCATAATTTTGACGCTGATCGGTAGATGCTTGACCACCCAATAAATGTAGATCAATAAACAACGCTCTTACTCCTTGGAAGAGATTCTTATCTAATGTTGCAGATGCTTCAAAATGAACTCCTAGACAAGGTGAACCTAATTTTTGAAAAGCATCCGTAATCGCCGATAGATGCTCTTTTGTATCATCTAAGACAATGAAACGTGGGGGGGTAAAAATCAAAGTTCTTCTCCTTTTCCAAAAACTAAAGCAATTATTGCACCGTCAAAGCCTTCAGGAATGTTAGCATCTTCTGCAGTAGGGAAAATTAGTCTCCCACCGTTTAATTCCATTACCATATTGGCATAGTATAATCCGACACCCATGCCATCTGGACGACGACTAAAGAACGGGTGGGTTAATCTTTCAGGATCATCTTGGAAGCCAGGTCCATTATCAGCGATAATTATTGCTGGGCCACCATGAAAATCAGGCTCTATATTAAGATAAATTTTTTGTTCATGATCATTATCGGGCCACCTAACCTGAAGCCAATAGAAGGCATTGTCGAGTAGATTATTTAAAGTGCCAAGTAATAATCCAAATGAAAATACACTTTTGAAATCGTCGGCATTATCCTCCAATGCAGGACAATTTAGAGTGACATTATGGAATCTAAAACGAACTTTATTTATATCTCGAGCCCTTTTTACCAAATGTTTTATGCTATTACTTTGTCTTTCACCTTTACGAAGTAACTCAGAAAAACCATCTAATATACGAACTAATTCATGAGCTTGCTGCTGTAAGGATTTTCCATTACCTCCAGCTTCAATTGCGCTGTATAATACTCGTACGCCTTGTTCAATTTCATGAAAAACTATTGCCAATCCCATTCCAGACAGCCCAGCGCGCAACATTGTGTCACGCATTTCATTATAGTTCTTTTCAGCTTTACTTATTAATGGATCTAGCTCAGAAGACAAATTATGTTTCTTTGCTGCCTTTCTTAACGCATCTAACGGTTTTGTTATATTATCATTTTCTGGATTTTTGCCACTGTTTGTTATTTTTTTTATATTATCCTTGTCTAGCTTACGTTCTATCTCAAAGATTGATAATGCACCTAGAACTATTTTTTGTAATCTCTCATATGAATCATTCTCTACAAATCCTTCACGATTTGTTTTTTCTTTTAACTGATTGCTTGACTCAAGCTTAAGATCTACAGCACCTATTATTATGTTTCTACTTAAATTTCTTCCAGGGGTATTTACTCGACGAAGATCAAGACCTAACCAATCATCGCCAGGCTCGCCATAGTTGTAAACACGAATACTATCTCTATATACTCTTACTCCGCCATTTTCATCTAGAAAATTTTGAATTAACTGACTATCAGCGAATTTTGAAATTATATCTCGATCACGGTCGAATGCATAAAATGCCCCTTCAACTGGACCAATGCCTTCAGATGTTTTTTCATCAGCTGTAATTCTTTTGGGTTTTGTTAGCTTTTGTAAGTCATCGCTAATTTCACGGCGATCCGGTGGTAATAATAACTTTTCATTTATACCAAAATGTTCTCGTTTATTTAACTTTATTCCAGGAACACCATTGAATGAATAATTCCAATTAAAAACTCCATTATGGAAGGTAAACTCGAAAAACCATGGTGCTCTTTTCAATAGAATGTCAACATCGGGGACTCCATCAACCCAATCAGAATGCTCAGGCACTTTTAATATTGTTTTAAATGTATCGGATCGATTGCTGAAAGGAGATGAAATGGATGTTATTTGTCGTAGTAATCGTCGAACTTCTCCTCGTGTCCACGTTGACTCACGTAATTTTTTTATCGTTATTTGCGTGCCTGTTTTATCTTCTGTGAAAATTATAGGTTTGCGAGTCGTTACAGTCACTGGAGCATCAGATAAAAATGGTTTATGAACTATATCATCCCAGTCGATGGTCACGATGCACTCTAAATTATCATGGGCCCGCGTAACTAACTCTATATAATCACCTAACTTGTGTACAGCGAAGCGACCAAGCCCTTTTTCACCGAGAGGCAATCGTTGTAAACGTGTTCTCTTCAAAGAGTTCCGTTGCAGTTCTCGGTGATCATGCGCAGGGACTAACCAGATATTGCATATCGTTTCTAATGACATTCCATCGCCATTATCGTAAACAACTATACTGGGTGTATCTGAATCAAGATTGGCTAGTGTAACCGTTACCTCTTCTGCATCAGCATCATACGCGTTCTTTACTAGCTCAAAAACAGCCAAGCGTGAAGAACCGATTAGCTGATCTCCTAATAGCTGTAGCAATCTTGCCCGAGGTCGAAAGGGAAGTTTGACTTCTTTATTATCCATAGAGCACCTATCGTATAAATGGCAGCTTTTCTTTGATTGTCCCATAAACACTTAACTAATTGATTTTTAAGTGTTTTATTTTTCACTGATAAATTTATAATAACTTTAGCTAACTATATAATCTGTAAGGCGATAGTTGAATTATATACTTTTGACTTTTCTATACACAATGCTTCGTGGCAAAAATCTTTTATATTTTATATAATTGCTAATTATAACCATCGTTACTATTTACTTGGTAATTATGTTGTTGATTGGAGTGTGCCTAGTTGTCTGAAATTTTTATAGGGGCTAATTGAGTGGGAGGATTAATTGGTTAGAGTGGTATTTTAATTATATTTAAAAAAGGCACATTCATTTTTATTATATCGGAGTAATTGATGATATATTTTATGGTTTTTTTTAGTTTAATCGATGAAGTATTTTGAGGAAGGACAATGTTATATAAATATTGTCCTGTTTTATTGCTTATAATCGCTAGCCTGCCAGCTCCTGACACTCCATTTCCCGCAGCGCACGCCCATACAGATTACACAGGGCAGGAACCAGATGAGCGGTAGCGTTGAGATAGTGATTTAGCTGTTCCCAACCGTCGGCATCGAGCTGCGGGTTCTTTTGCAGCAGGCCGCCGAACAGCATCAGACCATGACACAACCCTTCTGCCTGCTCGGCAGATAAGGCGGCTAGATCTAAGAGCTGCGTAGTATTTAAGGCATCGAGGTCGAGCAGGTTAAACAGATCACGGTAGAGGGTTAGGGTGTTCTCAGGGTGGGGCTTAGAGGTGAAAGTATCAGCCATGATTACATCTCCGTATGTCATTGGATAATGACTATCACCAGAGACGCTAAACTCGGGTGGTAGCTCAGATGGGGTTAGCGTCACCGGGACATAGGAACCGGCGCTTCTTGCGAAGCCCCCGCCTGAGCTACCATAATTTGAGGTAAGCTAAAGCTGCGGCATTATTACACAATGCCACGGTATTATGTCAGATTCGGAACGCTAACTCCGGCTGCGGATTTTACCGCAGCAAGAAAACTATAACGTTATCGATAGAATGAAAGAATAACCTGTATGGAATTACAGTTAATTTACTTTTAAGATTGGAATACAGATCGCAGTTATTCATAGTAGCCTTAGGTAATCGAAATATTTCCTATATATACACTAGGTGTATATTTAATGGCCCATCTCATAGCTAAAGGAATATTATGAAGGGTAATATATTGTTAGTTGTCGCAGGTGTGACTTTGTTGAGTGCCTGTGTAGGTGAGCGCCTGGACCAGCGTTATGCGCCGGATATCCCTATAACTGCTTATGCTCGAGATAATGGCGACATCTGCATTTATCCGTCATCAAAGGAAAACGAAAGGCCAGATACGCTCCATATCAGCGGTGAAACGGATGGGAAGTTGATTGATGTAGCAAATCAGGATATGAAGAAGGGCATTTGCGTCACTCAAAAGGACTACCCATTCCAGGGAAATCATTCCTATAGCATGAGGGTAAATGTTGTCCCGGTAGAGAAGCGTAAAGATCTGCAAGATGTCTCTGGCAGAGCCTTTATCGCTCACTTCCACGTAAAAAAGATTAATAATCGCTATGTTATCGAAAATGGCCACAGCAGGGCGCTCCATTGAAATAATGGGGCGGTTCAGCAGCATCGGTTCTCTGTCAGTAAGATGTCGGGCGCTGCAGGTTAATTTGGCGTTACCCGTTTCAGTATTTATCCTTTTCCGGGCTTATGTTAATCATAGGGTTTTGCTGATTCATGGATGAACGAACATGGCGAATGAAGATGAGCTGCGCGTTGCCCTATCGCCGGTGCAGCTTGCGGCGGTATTGTCTGATGCGAGTGTCACTGAAGGCGAAAGACTAAGCCGATGAAAACCAGCGAACTTGATAACCTGATCGTCGTTTATTTCGGTCAAGATTATGACCTGATAAACGAAGACGGCGATATTGCCGCACTGATCGCAGAGTACATTCGTCTGGCGACTCATCAGCAGCGCCAGGCTTTGGCCGATGAGATAGATGCGTTACTGGCGCAGGATAATGTGGAGTCATTATTCAACCAACGTTTCGGCTTTACCTTCAGCCCCGAGCTATGGGGAACCACGGTTCCCGCATTCTTGCAGCAGGCCAGAAGCGCCGCTGTGAAAGCGCTTTGAGCACCATCGTGATGCGCAATCACTTCAGCGAGCTCAGTAGCTTATTCTGCATTTACTTCGGGCAGGATTATGACCTGTTTACTGACGCCGAAACTACAGAGGGAGTGATAGACGGCTTTCTTGAGCAACACGGCAGTCAAATCATCCGCGATATCCTCGAGGAAGCGAAAGCGTTTCAGGCTACCTATGCAGGGCGTATAGACGAAGGAATGGCGGAGCATTTTCCAAATGAGTTTGTACCGGAGAGTTGGGATATTACGGCGGTAGAGCTCTTTGCCATGCTGCAACGGAAAGCAGCGCAAAAGCTGGAACAGCTCAAACGAACTTAAGCACTCCTCCGCCCCACACTAACCCCCAGGCGCCCGAACTTCTCAGGCCCCTGGGGCAAAGCCAACCTACCCCAAATCCCCCCCATTACTCGCAATCACCTTCTTATACCACCAGAAGGATTTTTTGCGGGTGCGGGCGAGGGTGCCGTTGCCTTGGTCGTCGCGGTCGACGTACACAAAGCCGTAGCGCTTGCTCATTTCGCCGGTCGAGGCGGCCACCAGGTCGATGCAGCCCCAGGTGGTGTAACCGATCACCGGCACGCCGTCGGCGATGGCGTCGGCCATGGCGCGGATGTGTTCGCGCAGGTAGCTGATGCGGTAGTCGTCTTCTATCTCGCCGTTGGCGTTGAACTCATCGTGCGCGCCCAGGCCGTTTTCCACCAGGAACAGCGGTTTTTGGTAGCGGTCGTACATCATGTTCATGGTGATGCGCAGCCCCAGCGGATCGATGCCCCAGCCCCAGTCGCTGCGCGGTACGTGCGGGTTCGCCAGCGATTTCACCACGTTGGCGGCGCTGCTGTTGTTGTCGTTCATATCGGCAGAGGCGCAGCGCGAGGCGTAATAGCTGAAGGAAACGAAGTCGACGGTGTGTTTCAGGATGTCGGCGTCTTCCGGCGCCATGGCGATGCTCACGCCTTTCTCGCGGAAGACGCGGGCGGCGTAGGAGGGGTAAGCGCCGCGCGCCTGCACGTCGATAAAGAACAGGTTCTCGCGGTCTTTCTCCAGCGCGGCCCACACGTCTTCCGGCTTGCTGGACCAGGGGTAGAAATTGCCGCCGGCCAGCATGCAGCCCACCTGGTTGGCGGGGTTCACTTCATGGGCGATGCGCGTCGCCAGCGCGCTGGCCACCAGCTCGTGGTGCGCGGCCTGGTATTTCACCTGCTCGGGGTTTTCGCCCGCCTCGAACACCAGCCCGGCGCCGGAAAACGGGCTGTGCAGCAGGATGTTGATTTCGTTGAAGGTCAGCCAGTATTTCACCAACCCGTCGAAGGCTTCGAAGCAGGTGCGGGCATAGCGGGTGAAAAACTCCACCATCTTGCGGCTGCGCCAGGAGCCGTATTCGGTCACCAGGTGCATCGGCACGTCGAAGTGGCACAGGGTCACCAGCGGTTCGATGCCGTATTTGCGGCACTCTTCGAACAGGCTGCGGTAGAAGGCGATGCCCTCGGGGTTGGGCGTTAGCTCGTCGCCGTTGGGGTAAATCCGGCTCCAGGCGATGGAGGTGCGGAACACGCTAAAGCCCATCTCCGCCATCAGCGCGATGTCGTCGCGGTAGCGGTGGTAAAAATCGATGGCGTCGTGGCTGGGGTAGAACTCGTCGTCGCGCAGGCTAAAGCGCTTCTCCAGGCCGAGTTTGACCGCCATGCGGTTGGCGCCGTGCGGGATCATATCGACCGTGGTCAGCCCTTTCCCGCCCTCGCGATAGCCGCCTTCCGCCTGGTTGGCGGCCAGGGCGCCGCCCCATAAGAACCCTTGCGGGAATGTTGAATCAGACATGCAATCCTCAATAATTACCCGTCATACTTGAAGCTGCCTCTGTGTTGGCTGCGCCCGCACACCTCAGTCACTTAGCTGACTAAGCTCCTGGGGATATACGGCCTTGCCGCCGTGATGCAACTCCAATTATTTAGGGTAAAAAATAGTGCGTTAATGGGTCGCGTTAGCGGTATTCGCCGCAGGCGCAGTGGCCGCCGTTGGGGCCGCTTCGCTTTCCGGAATGTCTTCGAAGCCCAAAATCAGCGTGAGTACGAAAGACAGCACCACGGAAAGCGCCATCACCGCCACCACCCACACCATGCTCATCGGGTTGGCCGGGTCGAAGAACTGCACGCTGGTGAACAACCCGGGCGAGGCCATCGAATGGCTGGCCAGCCCGCCGATGCCGGCGACCGCGCCGCAGACAAAGCCGCTGATCAGGCTGGCGATCAGCGGGCGTTTCAGCCGCACCGCCACGCCGTACAGCGCCGGTTCGGAAATCCCCGCCACAATGGCGGAGGCGGCGGCGGCCAATGCGGTCTGGCGCAGCTCGCGGTTCTTGGTTTTGAACGCCACCGCCAGCGAAGAGCCGCCGAGCGACAGGTTGGCGCCAATCTCCGAAGGCATCACCATGCCCTCTTTGCCGGTTTCGGCGATGGTCTGGATGATGGTCGGGGTGAACACCCGGTGCATGCCGGTGATCACCAGCAGCGGCCAAATCGCCCCCATAATGGCGACGGAGAGCCAGCCCAGATAGCCGTGCACGGTATACACCAGCGCAGAGATGCCGCTGCCGATCCAGATGCCCAGCGGGCCGATAATCAGGATGGCGATCGGCGCGGCAATCAGCACGATCAGCATCGGCTTGAGGAAGTTCTTGGTCACCGCCGGGGTGATGCGGTCTACCCCGCGTTCGATGTGCGACAGGATCCAGGTCATCACCAGCGCCGGGATCACCGTGTAGGTGTATTTCACCGCCGTCACCGGGATGAAGGCGAACTCCACCGCCTGGCCCTGCGCCGCCTTGGCCATCAGATCGATAAAGTTGGGGTGCACCAGCACCCCGGCGATGGCGATCGCCAACGACATGTTGGTTTTGAACTTCAGCGCCGCAGAGGCGGCGACCATCACCGGCAGGAAGAAGAACGCGCCGTCGCCGATCACGTTCAGGATGATCAGGGTCGAGGAGCCTTTTTCGAATGCCCCGGCCATATCCAGGATCATCGCCAGCAGCTTCACCATGGATCCGCCGATGATGGCGGGGATGAGCGGCGACATGGTGCCCACCAGCGCGTCGAGAATGCCGGCGCCGATGCCTCTCAGGGTGAGCTGGCGTTTTACCGGTGCGGCGGGGGCCGCCGCACCCGGCATGCCGAGCGCCTGCACCGCCTGGTAAGCCCTGGCCACCTCGTTGCCGATGATCACCTGGCACTGCTCGCCGCTGTGCACCACGCCCAGCACGCCGTCGATGGCTTTCAGCGCGGGCGTGTCGATCAGCGCTCGGTCCTTAACAACGAATCTCAGGCGGGTCATGCAGTGCGTCACGGCGTCGATATTGCCGAGGCCGCCCAGCGCTTGCACGATGCGGCGCGAGATCTCTGCGTAGTTTTTCGGCATAAAGTTGTCGTCTCTTTTCAGGAATTCGGATTGCCTAAAGGCGAATTTTTACTGCCTGGGCGATCCGCCGTTCCATCTGAATGAAACGCCCATAAGAAACCGGTTTCACAAAATCATGAAGTGGTATTATTTATCTGGCAAGAATTATGATTTTTGGGTTTTCATTTTCGTGATCTGGATCGCCGCAGGAGGCAGGGCCAGGGAGCGGGCGAGAGTGAAAACGTTTCAAACCCGGGGCGTCTTGGGTAGACTGCGGTGAACCATGGATTTTAACGGCGCACAGATGGCAACAATACTTGAGGTGGCGAAAAAGGCCGGCGTTTCAAAGGCGACGGTGTCGCGCGTTTTGTCCGGCAGCGGCTATGTCAGCCAAGCGAAGCGTGCGCTGGTGGATCGGGCCATCGCAGAGACCGGCTACCGGCCCAACCTGCTGGCGCGCAACCTGGCGACCAAAACCACCCAGACCATCGGCCTGGTGGTCACCAACACCCTCTACAGCGGCAACTACTTCAGCGAGCTGATGGCACAGTCGGCGCGCATCATGGAAGAAAACGGCCGCCAGCTGATCCTGGCGGACGGCAAACACACCGCCGAAGAAGAGCGGGCCGCCATTCAGTTTCTGCTGGATCTGCGCTGCGACGGCGTGATCATCTACCCGCGCTTTTTGTCGATCGCGGAAATGGACGAGATCGTTTCCCGGCACCGGCAGCCGATACTGGTCATCAACCGCCGCCTGCGGCTGAACGACAGCTACTGCATCTTCAGCGATCAGCACGCCGCCAGCGCGGCGGCGGTGGCGCACCTGATTGCACGCGGCCACCGCGATATCGCCTTCATCACCGGCTCGCTGGATTCGCCCACCGCGCTGGAGCGCCTTTCCGGCTATAAATCCGCGCTGGCGCAGCAGGGCATCGCGCTCAACAACGGGTTGATTGTCGAAGGCAAGTGGAACGCGCAAAGCGGCATGGCGGCGGTCGATGCGCTGCTGGCCGGCGGCCAGGCGTTCAGCGCCATCGTCGCCGGCAACGACGAAATGGCCATCGGCGCGATCAAGCGCCTGACCGAATGCCGGATCCCGGTGCCGTCCGCGGTGTCGGTGATCGGCTTCGACGATATCCCGCTGGCGCCCTATACCGTCCCCTCGCTGTCCAGCATGAAAATGCCGGTCACCGAGATGATCAAGGAAACCATCAACCGCCTGGTGTCGATGCTGGACGGCGGCGAGCTGAGCAAGCGCCCGGCCTTCCCGGCCAGCCTGATCGAGCGCGAGTCGGTGGCGGCGGGGCCGCACTGCCCGGCGGATAAGGCGCGCGGTTAACGGCGGCTCGGCATATAGGCGCGCGGCGAGCTGCCGGTCATATTTTTAAAGAAGGTCGAGAAGGCGCTGTCGCTGGAGAACTCAAGCTTGCCGGCGATATCGGACAGGCCGCATCCCTCCGCCAGCAGCTCGATGGCTTTGATCAAACGCCATTGCTGGCGCCACTGCTGGTAGCTCAATCCGGTCTCCTTGCGAAAGATGCGGCTGATGGTCTTCTGCGAAGCGCCGCTGTAGCGCGCCAGCTCATTGAGCGGCGGCACCTCCTCCATGCCGGCCAACTGCCGCAGGCGGCGGTCCTTGGGCAGCGGCAGCAAGGTCGGCTCGCGCTGCGCTTGCCGTATTTCGTCCAGGCATACGGCAAGAATATTGGCGCTGGGGCCGCTTTCCCACCGGGTGGCGAAGTCGGCGAGGGCGATGCGCTCCAGCGCTTCCCGCAGCAAAGAAGAGGCCGAAAGCACTTCCAGCCGGGGCGAAAGGCCGGGGTAGCGCCGGGTGTCGAGATAAACCGAGCGATAACCCGCCACCCCGGTAACCTGCACGCGGTGCACCACCTTGGGTGGGATCCAGGCAATGCGCGCCGGCGGCAGGAGGCAAATGCTCTCGTTGAGCGTGATGCGCATGCAGCCCCGCTGGCTGAACAGCAGCTGCCCCATGCGATGCCAGTGCGGCCCGGAATCATGCTGCGCCAGCTCGGCCGCAATGCCTAACACGCTATTGTCGATAGCATCGGGGTCAAATTCGTCCTGTGCGCTGAGCCATGCCATAAGTCTGTCCGATTTTATAAGTTTTTTGTCTTTTATATTGTAATAGTCGGGGTGGGGAAGGTGCTACTTTGTGGCCTACTTTCTTTTTGGATACGGGATGTACCATGCAACGCAGACTGACCCTCACCCTAGCGACACTGATGATGATGTTTCCCCAGATTGTGGAAACGATCTATAGCCCGGCGCTCACGCACATTGCCGACGGTTTTCACGTCAGCGCGGAGGCCGCGGCGCAAACCCTGTCCTGTTACTTTTTCGCTTTTGCTTTCGGGGTGGTCGTCTGGGGCCGGTTGTGTGACGTGATCGGCCGGCGACCCACCATATTGGCCGGTCTGGCGCTGTATTTGCTGGCGTCGATCATCGCCATTTTCAGCACCGGCTTTACCCTGCTGTTGGCGGCCAGGGTGCTGGCGGCGTTTGGCGCGGCGGTGGGGTCCGTAGGCACCCAGACCGCCATTCGCGATCGGTTCGACGGCTATGAGCTGGCGCGGGTGTTTTCCGTGATGGGGATCGCGATGGCGGTTAGCCCTGCGGTGGGGGTGCTGAGCGGCGCCCTGTTGACCCATTACTGGGGCTATCAGGGGGTGTTCGCCGGGTTGGCGGCGTTGGCCGCCTTGCTGCTGGCCTATGCCGCATGGCGGCTGCCGGAAACGCGCCCGGCGCAGGTGGTGAAAAGCTCGTTCTTCGGCACGTTGGGCCGCATGGCGAAAGACGGCGATATCTGGCGCAGCGCATGGCTGGTGGCCCTGTTCAACGTCTGCATGTTCAGCTATTACCAGCTGGCGCCGTTTCGGTTTGAAGCGCTGGGTATTCCGCCGCAGTGGTTTGGCTATACCGGGTTGGTGCTGGCCGCCGGCGTTGGGATCGGCGCGGCAATCAACAAGTTTCTCATCGCCAGGAAGTGGCTGTTTACGCCGCTGCTGATGCTGGCCTGCGTATTGGCGCTGGTCGGCGGGGGCCTGGTGTTCCTGTTGGAAGATAAGCTGTGGTTCGTGCTGCCGATGATGCTGGTGGTGATGGCCTACGGCATCGCGATCCCCAATATTTTGGCCAGGGCGCTGCGGAATTATAAGGATTGCATGGGCACCGCTGGCGCAATCCTTGGCCTGATGTATTACCTGATGCTGGCGGCGGGGCTGGTGATGGCCGGGGTGGCGCAGCGGCCGGGCATCGTGCTGATGGCGAGCAGCGCCTGCGCGCTGCTGCTGGCGTGGACCCTGGTACGCGGCGAAAACCGTGCCGCATGCGCACTCAACCCAACCCGCCAATCCGTTGCCGGATCTCCTCCTCCGGCAAGTCCACGCCGATAAACACCAGCGTACTGCGGCGCTCCTCATCCGGCAGCCACTCGCGGTCCCAGTCGGCGTTATACAGCCGCTGCACGCCCTGGAACAGCAGGCGGCGCGGTTCGTCCTTAATCGCCAAAATGCCCTTATAGCGCAGCAGGCTGTCGGCGTATTCCAGCAGCAGGCCTTCCATCACTTCGGAAATTTGCATCAGCTCCAGCGGCTGGTCGTGGTACACCACGATCGAGCCAATGTCGTTCTGCGCTTGCGGAATGCGGCGGAACAGCGGGGCGGGCGGCGTCAGGGCCAGCTTGTCGTTCAGCACAAAGCCTTCGATGTCGAACAGCAGGCCCAGCTCGATATCGCCGTGTGTCACCTTGTGCACCGGTGCGCGGGCGTTCATCCGCTGCAGGCGTTGGATCAGCGCTTCGCAGTCCGGCGCCACGTCGGTTTTGCTCAGCAGAATGCGGTCGGCGTAGCCCACCTGCGCCTGCGCGATGCTGAACTGGGTCAGCTGTTGGTCGGCATGCGCGGCGTCCACCAGGGTGATGATGCCGTCCAGCAGGAAACGCTCGCAGAGGATCTCGTGCGAGAAGAAGGTCTGGGCGATCGGGCCGGGATCGGCCATGCCGGTGCATTCTATGATCAGCCGATCGAACGCCAGCTGGCCGCTGTCTGCGCCGTCCAGCAGGTCCAGCAGCGCATCCGCCAGCTCGTTGGATTTGCTGCAGCAGATGCAGCCGTTGCTCAGGGTGGTGATGCGGCTGGCGCGGTCGCCGATCAGCGCGTTGTCGATCGGCACTTCGCCGAATTCGTTCTCGATGACCGCAATCCGGTAGCCGTGCTCGGCGTTCAGGATATGGCGCAGCAGGGTGGTTTTGCCGGCGCCCAAAAAGCCGGTCAGAATGGTGACTGCGATGGGTTTCATTACGGGTCCTTATTCACTGCAAATCAACAGCAGCGCATGCCGCCTTTGCCGTCGCCGCCGTAGCGCGCCTGCTGGCGTTCGCGGAAAAATTCTTTATAGGTCATCACCGGCTTGTCCGGGTGGTTGTCTTTCATGTGCTGGACGTAGGTATCGTAGTCGGGCACGCCCACCAACATGCGCGCCGCCTGCCCGAGATACTTACCCGCCTGGCCGAGATTTCCGAACATAGCCTGTCCTTATTGATTGAAGAGAATACCCTGCGTAATAGATCTCATTATACCCAATAGATTTCAAGTTGCAGGTAGGCGGCAACTGAACGAGTCCCCAGGAGCTTGGTCCACCAAGTGACTGGGGTGAGCGAAGGCAGCCAACACCCCTGCGACTTGAAAGATGAAGGGTATATGCAGGGTATCCGCTAAATCACATCAATGTTGTGGTGAAACTTTGACGCCCCCCTCGGTTACGCCATCGGCGGGCGCTTCTTCAGGCACCGGCACGTATGGCGTTTCCTGGTCGGTGCGTTTCGGGTTCTTGTGCGCCGCCATGGCGGTTTTCACCCCGAAGAAGATGATGCTGTACACCACCAGCAGGAACAGAATGCTCAGCCCGGCGTTGGTGTAGTTGTTCACCACTATGTGGTTCATGTTGGCTATCTGCTGCGCGCTCAGCTCGGCGCCGCCCTCGGCGATTTTGCGCTTATACTCGCCGGCCAGGAAGAAGAAGCCTTCCAGCTGCGGGTTGTCGCTGAACAGCTTCAGGCCCAGCGCGTAGGTGGTGCAGATAAGCAGCCACACCGCCGGCACCAGGGTCACCCAAACGTATTGGGCGCGCTTCATCTTAATCAGCACCACGGTGCCCAGCACCAGCGCCACGGCGGCCAGCATCTGGTTGGAGATGCCGAACAGCGGCCACAGGCTCTTCACGCCGCCGAGCGGATCCACCACCCCTTGATACAGCAGGTAGCCCCACAGCCCCACGCAGCCGGCGGTGCCGACGATACCGGCCACCAGCGAGTCGGTTTTCTTCAGGAAGGGCACGAAGTTGCCCAGCAGGTCCTGCAGCATAAAGCGGCCGGAGCGGGTGCCGGCGTCCAGGGCGGTCAGGATGAACAGCGCCTCGAACAGAATGCCGAAGTGGTACCAGAAGCCCATGTTGGCGCCCGGAATTATCTGGTGGAACACGTGGGCGATGCCCACCGCCAGCGTTGGCGCGCCGCCGGCGCGGTTCAGCACCGAAGGTTCGCCGATGTCGGTGGCGGTTTGCAGGATCTGTTCCGGACTGATCACGAAGCCCCAGGAGCTGACGGTCGCCGCCGCGTGCGCGGTCACGTCCTTCAGCGAGGCCATGATCATCGGCGCGTCTTCGGTGCCCAGGCGGTGCAGATCCGGCATGGTGATGCCCAGCGCCGCCGGCGGGGTGTTCATGGCGAAGTACAGGCCCGGCTCGATGATCGAGGCCGCCACCAGCGCCATGATGGCGACGAAGGATTCCATCAGCATCGCGCCGTAGCCGATAAAGCGCGCGTCGGTTTCATTGGCCAGCAGCTTCGGCGTGGTGCCGGAAGCGATTAATGCGTGGAAGCCGGAGACCGCGCCGCAGGCGATGGTGATAAACAGGAACGGGAACACCGTGCCTTTCCACACCGGGCCGGTGCCGTCGACGAACTGCGTCACCGCCGGCATTTTCAGCTCGGGGTTGAGGATCACGATGCCGATCGCCAGCCCGACGATCACGCCGATTTTCAGGAAGGTCGCCAGATAGTCGCGCGGCGCCAGGATCAGCCACACCGGCAGCAGGGCGGAGACGAACGCGTAGCCGATCAGCGTGTAGGTAATGGTGGTGTCTTTAAAGGTCAGCGCCGGGCCCCAGAACGGGTCGTGGGCGATCACGCCGCCGAACCAGATGGAAGCCACCAGCAGCACGATGCCGATAACCGACACTTCGCCCACCCGGCCGGGGCGCAGGTAGCGCATGTAGATGCCCATAAACAGCGCGATCGGCACGGTGGAGCAAACGGTGAACACGCCCCACGGGCTTTCCGCCAGCGCTTTCACCACGATAAGGGCCAGCACCGCCAGGATGATGATCATGATCAGGAAGCAGCCGAACAGCGCGATGGTGCCCGGTATCGGCCCCATCTCCTTTTTGATGATCTCGCCCAGCGAGGCGCCGTTGCGGCGCGAGGAGATGAACAGCACCATAAAGTCCTGCACCGCCCCGGCCAGCACCACGCCGCCCAGCAGCCACAGCGTGCCGGGCAGGTAGCCGACCTGCGCGGCCAGCACCGGGCCCACCAGCGGCCCGGCGCCGGCGATGGCGGCGAAGTGGTGGCCGAACAGCACGTTCTTGTTGGTCGGCACGTAGTTCAGGCCGTCGTTGTTGACCACCGCCGGGGTGGCGCGGCCGGCGTCCAGCTTCATCACCTTGCTGGCGATGTACAGGCTGTAGTAACGGTAGGCCACCAGATACACCGCCACCGAAGCGACGACTATCCACAGCGCGCTGACGCTTTCACCGCGGCGCAGCGCCACCACGCCCAGGCAGGCGGCGCCGAGTATCCCCAGCAGCATCCAGGGCAGGTGCTTTAAAATCCCCTCTCGTTTCATTGAGGTATCCTTAATTCCAGTCTGCAAAAAATGAATGGGTTCATCCGCTTATAAGATGTTTCAGGATTTGGTGCGGATATCGGTCGCGTGCTTGGTTCAGCGACAGCTCATCATCGCCGGCGGCGTGAAGGGAAGACATGCGAATTTCAGTCAGCGGTTCAATCCGCCGGGTGAACGGTTGGAAACGCGCGGTGAGCGGTTTGCTGCATAGGCAACACCTACCCGACAGCCGCTGCTGCCAATGCAGCAGGCGATGTATCCCGTGCTTGCTCAACCTGCGGTTTTTCAACCACATCTCCCCGGCGGGCGGTTGGCACGCATCCTGCTAAAGGATTTATAACCAAAACACTGATTGCATTATCTGTAAATCAACAATGGTTATATGCACGCCGCATAACGGCGCCGACGTTCATAGGGAGAGGAAGCATGTCAGCAGCAAACAACTCGCAGCAGCCCATACGGTTCGCCTACTGGGTGCCGAACGTGTCCGGCGGGCTGGTGATCAGCAACATTCCGCAGCGCACCGGTTGGGATATCGGCTACAACCGCAAGCTGGCGCAGATCGCCGAGCGCGCCGGTTTCGACTACGCGCTCACCCAGATCCGCTTCACCGCCGGTTACGGCGCCGACAACCAGCACGAATCGGTGTCGTTCTCGCAGGCGCTGCTGGATTCCACCGAGAAGCTGAAGGTGATCGCCGCGCTGCTGCCTGGGCCGTGGAACCCCACGCTGGCGGCCAAGCAGATCGCCACCATCAGCCACCTGTCGGATGCGCGCATCGCGGTCAACATCGTCAGCGGCTGGTTCCGCGGCGAGTTCAAGGCCATCGGCGAACCCTGGCTGGACCACGAAGAGCGCTATCTGCGCTCGGAGGAGTTCATCCGCTGCCTGCGCGGCATCTGGACCGAGCCCAGCTTCACCTTCGCCGGCGATTTTTATCGCTATCGCGATTACTCGCTGAAGCCCAAGCCGCTGGATCCGCTGCCGGAGATCTTCCAGGGCGGCAGCTCGCGGGCGGCGCGCGACATGGCGGCGCGGGTGTCGGACTGGTATTTCACCAACGGCAACAGCGTGGAGGGCATTCGCCGGCAGGTGGACGATCTGCAGACCAAGGCCAGGGCCAACCGGCACCGGGTCAAAGTGGGGGTGAACGGCTTCGTCATCGCCCGCGATACCGAGCAGGAAGCGCAGGCGGTGCTGCAGGAGATTATCGACCACGCCAACCCGGAGGCGGTGCAAGGATTCGGCCACGAGGTGAAAAACGCCGGGGCGGCTTCGCCGGAGGGCGAGGGCAACTGGGCCAAATCCTCGTTCGAGGATCTGGTGCAGTACAACGACGGCTTTAAAACCAACCTGATCGGCACGCCGCAGCAGATCGCCGAGCGCATCATCGCGCTGAAAGACGCCGGGGTGGACCTGATGCTGCTGGCGTTCCTGCACTTCCAGGAAGAGGTGGAGTTCTTCGGCCGCGAAGTGATCCCGCTGGTGCGCGAACTGGAGCGCCGGCGGGCCGCGGCCTGAGATCAGTAAATCTTCCTGGCGTTGATGCCGGCGGGGAAAATGCCGGTGGCGAAGATGTGCCCGTCCACCTGGATATGCTCGTCGGGCAGCATCTCCAGCGGATATTCCCCGGCCAGATAGTTGAGGAAGTTGTTGCGATCGTCGATGGAAGGGAAGCCGAGCAGATCGTAATAGAACAGCGACGCGATCAGCCCGTGATGCTCCGGGATCCGCTTCAGCAGCGCCGCCGACGGGAACGGCAGGTGGAAGAAGAACGCGCAGGCGTTCAGCAGCCCCTGCTCCTTCAGCGCCTGGCCGCAGGGCAGCAGCTGATAATCGTCGATGCAGATGATGTCGTTCGGGCACAGGTACTCGCTGGCGATATCGGCGAAGCGCCGGTTGAGCTGGCGGTAGGCGCGGTAGTTCTCCGGCGTGAAGTGCGCTTTCTCCGGCTGGTTATGGAACACCGGCCACAGGCCGTCGTGGTAGTAGCCCTGATAGTGGCGGCAAAATTCCTCGATCGACAGCGGGAAGGTCACCTGTTCATAGCCGGCGCTGTGCCGGTAGCTGACCGGCCGCCGGCCGAAGTTCTGCACCTCGCCGTTCCAGCCCAGCCACAGCCCCTGATCGTCATCCACCAGGCCGCCCGCCGACAAGCTTTGGCTGGCGCAGGCCAGATCCTGGCTGTCGTACGGCTTATTCGAGATCAACACCAAACGGGACATGGTAGCCTCCTTCTCAGTGAATGGATCGGGCGGTTTGCTGCGCGCCGCAGGCCCGCCACGGCGACAGGCCGGCCGGCGAGCTCACGCGCAGGCCGCGCATCGCCGGGTGCGCCAGGCAGCAGCGCATCAGCCAGCTGCCCAGCCCGACGCCGCGGTATTCGGCGCTGATAAACAGCAGGCTGACCGACGCCCGGGTGGCGTAGTCGGTCACCACCCGGGCGAAGCCGAGCTGGTGGCGCTTGCGGTACAGGCCAAAGCACAGGTTGCGGCTATCCAGCGCGGCCGGATCGATGTCCTGCCGCAGGCAGCGGCGCACGAAATCGGCGTCCAATAATCGCCGGTCGGTGCTGATATGAAAGGCGCCTTTGCGCCAGCACAGGATCGGTAGATGTTCAGTGAGGATCGGTAGCGACTGCATGTTCATGGTTATCCTTTTTCGGGCAAGCATATCCTGCCGCCCGCAGCGAAAACGGGCGGCGCAACAAGGGGGCGTTAAAGCATCCAGCCGAGCTCCGCGGCGGTCACCTGCTCTTCAAAGCGGTGCAGCTCGGCGCTTTTGCAGGTGTGCCACAGGCTGCAGAACGCCGGGCCGAGCAGCTCGCGCAGCGGCTGGCTGTGGCGGAACAGCGCCAGGGCCTCTTGCTGGCTGAGCGGCAGCGGCGCGGCGCCGTCGTTCTCGTAGCCGTTGGTGGCCGGCGGCAGCGGCAAAGGCTGTTCCAGCCCGTGCAGCAGGCCGCCGAGTATCGCCGCCAGCGCCAGATAGGGGTTGGCGTCGGCGCCCGCCAGCCGGTATTCGATACGCTGATTGGCGCCGTCGGCGCAGGGCAGGCGCAGCGCCACCGTGCGGTTGTTGTGGCCCCAGGAGGCGCGCAGCGGCACGTGCATGCCGGGGCGGAAACGGCGGAAGGCGTTGATGTTGGGCGCTAGGATCGCCATCGACGCCGGCATCAGCGCCAGCATGCCGGCCATCGCCTGCTGCATGTTGTCGCTCAGCTCGCCCGGCGCGCCGGTCAGCAGGTTTTCGCCGTGCTCGCCCTGCAGGCTGATGTGGAAATGCAGACCGCTGCCGGCGGCGTGCGCGCAGGGCTTAGCCATAAAGCAGGCGTGCTGGCGGTGCCGTTCCGCCATCTGCCGCGTCAGCCTTTTCAGCGCCAGGATCTGGTCGCAGGCCTCCAGCACCCGCGGGCTGTGGTGCAGATTCAGCTCGTACTGGCCGGAGGCGGCCTCGGCCACCACCCCGCTCAGCGGCAGCCCCTGCAGGCGGGCGTGTTGTTCGATGTCGTGCAGCAGCGCGTGGTGGCGCTCGGGCGCATCCACCGCGAAGCTTTGCGTCGGGCACGAGGCG
Organism: Serratia ficaria; assembly: GCF_900187015.1. Lineage (NCBI taxonomy): Bacteria > Pseudomonadati > Pseudomonadota > Gammaproteobacteria > Enterobacterales > Yersiniaceae > Serratia > Serratia ficaria. Next base: position 662,114 of record NZ_LT906479.1, read on the forward strand.
GCGTCCGCCGGTTGCTGCGGATCCTGCAGATAAAACTCCAGCTCGGCCGCCACCACCGGGAAGCAGTTGCGGGCGTGCAGGCGTTTCAGCACCTGCTGCAGCACCACCCGCGGCTCCAGCTCGCAGGCGCCGCCGTCGGCGTTTTGCATCGTCAGCAGCAGCTGCGCATGGCGCTGCGGATCGCGGGCGCAGGGGCGCAGCGTGCCGGGCACCGGCAGGCACAGGCGATCCGGTTCGCCCGCCTGCTGCCCCAGCCCGCTCTCTTCAATCACCCTGCCGTGCAGGTCCATGGCGTAAATCGACAGCGGGAAATAGCAGCCTTTCTCCAGCGAGAACGCCTCGGCGATCGGCAGCCGCTTGCCGCGCAGCTGGCCGTTGAGATCGTTGAGGTAAATATCGAGCTGTTCGGTATCCGGATGGCGCTGCAGATACTGCTCCAGCTCTTTGCGGAATGAACGGCCGTGCAGGGCGGGCAGCTCCGCCAGCATAGGGTTGAAACCGATGATATTAGCGTGCATGGCGCCCTCCGAATCGAAGGCGAATAACGGCCAGAGGCAGGGATAAACGCATGAGACAACCACTCTTGTGAGGCCATATTGGCGATGTGAAAAGGGTATCTGCGGCGCGCATAACTGTCTGTAAAAACGCCGTAACGTTAACGGGCCGCGGAATAAAAATGCCGTAAAGAGCGCGGCGGGTTGACCGGGTCGGCACGGTCTATACTGGCGAGACGGGCCGTAGAAGGAGAGATAACGATGAAGAGAATAGGGCTGCTTATCGCCGCGCTGGCCGCGTTCAACGCCACTGCGTCTTCCCCACAGGCGTGGGCCAAGAGCGAACGGGCGATGCGCGCCGCCTGCCTGAAAGCCAGCGGGCTAAAAAACGCCAGGGTGGAAGGGGAGATTATTCACTACGGCGACGACGTCGGTTATTCGGCGCTGTTTATCGGCGGCCGCTACCCGCAGCCGTTTATGAAGAATAAGTCGGGCAGGGAGCTGTGTTTATATCAGCGCGCCACGCAGAAGGCGGCGGTGCAGGCGGTGGAGGGGGATTAGACCGACTTCAGGAGATAGTTCAGGAGACACATGATGATTAAGAGTGTTCCTTGTAATACTAATAGTCTGAAATCATTACGGATCCAATTTTGTAACCTGGGTGATGAAGCAGCTCGAACGAAATCGTAGGTTTTGGGGCTTACCCAAACGTTGCGAGTCAGTTTTAATTTCCGGTTGTTCAAAATCCAACGAAACCACTGGGCTTTTAGTGAAATACCGATGAAGTTAAGGTTGTCCGCCACCACGACAAAAAGTGGAACAGGGTGTTTACTCACCACATAGTGTTGATAAAAGAGATCAAACTCTTTTTTGTGAAGTCGATAGTAAATAAATTGGATAATAGCGATAAGAAGGCATAGAAAGAATAGTAATACCACCAAGAGTTTTATCTCTTTTATGTAAGGCTCAACATAATTGATCATTGGTTTTTATATATTGATTTTGATGAGATAAATAAAAGTACAACCCACGGTGATAATAATGGCCTCTACGAGCAAAAGTATAAAGTCCATCGCCAGCCACTTCTGTAGCTCAGGGGAGGCTATTTTTTGCACGAAATCGTAGGTTTTCGCATCGAGCCAAACTTGATCCCTTATTTTTATTTTTTTCCTCTTCAGGATCCAAAGAAACCACTGTGCTTTCAATGAGGTACCGAGCATGCCGAGGCTATCGGCAAAGGCGACGTAGGGCGGAATAAAATGTCCGCTGCCGGCGTAACGTCGATAGAAAGCGTCAAACTCTTTTTTATGGCGACGGTAGCCAATGAACTGGATGAAGGCGCTTAAAGCCAGCAGTATCAAACACAATATGACGATAAATTTCATCATTCACCTACTACTAACGTCGTCAAATAATCGGAACCCATGCCACCCAGTGTGGATCCTGCGGCGCCTCCTATAGCGGCTCCAGCGATACCACAAACGATCACACCTGTTCCTGCTGTTGCTACACCCAACACAATTGAACAGGCTGCAATAGCAAGACCTGCACCTGCATTCCCTGCCCAAATCCCCGCTGCTGTACTCGCAGCAAAATTACTGTACCCCTTAACCGCTATCTTGGTGCATTCCTGTTCACGGCCGCTGGTGCAGGCATTATAAACGTCATTGGTGGTGTTCAACCCGCTGAGCCCGATGCCAACCCAGCCGCCGGTTTTCATAAACTTGGCTGCGCGGCTGGCGCTGTCGACATAGTTGGAATAGCCCTTGATAGCGCCTACCCCGGCGGTGCTCCATTCATGCACCAGCGATTTGCTGGAAAGCCCCAGCGCGTGTTTGATCTGCGCATATTCTTTCATATTGAGCTGGGCACGGGTAAGGCGATTCAGTAACGGTTTTAATGTACCGAACAGCCGCGCCCGTTCTACCTGAAACTGCGTGCCGATCAGCGTGCCGCTCATGCGGAACTGATTCTGGTAGGTTTTTTCAATGTCGATCAGGATGTTTTTGATCTGGCTGAAGTAGCGATCACCGGCATCAGAGGCCAGCCCGACCACGGTATCGCCATAGCTGGTGAAAGCGGCGATGGCGGCGTAGTTACGGTGCAAGAATGCGGAGAAGTTACTGTCTCCGGCTTTTACCGCCTTGCTGGTGCGAGTCTTGGCCTGCATCAGCATGGCGAGCTGCACGGACTGATTGGGGTTACGCGGATCGGCGACAATCAACATCTGCCCGGGTTGTACCGTTGGCGTATCGGCATTGAGCTGCATGAAGAAGTTGGCCGCTTCCGACGGTTTGCCGCCAAACAGGTAATTGGCATGATAGGAAAGGGGGCCTGCCTGCTGAGCGATGCAATAGCCCGGAGCTATCTTGCTGGACTTCTGTTCCATGTCGAATTGATCTCCCTGTTTTTTCCGGAAACTTAACATTTTCTGCAGAGTGAGAACAGGTTCTGGCTCACGCTCTCGGGGGAAGAATTCTCCGAAAGTCCGGAGTCACCCCGCCAAATTCCCCAGCGCCAGCTGCGTAATCCGTCGCTTATCGCGCAGGTACAACCGCTCGCTGCCCAGCTCCAGCATCCCCAGCGCGCCGCCGTTTTCCATGGCGAAGGCGCAAAAGTCGATATCCAAACAGTTGCCGTGCAGCGCGTTTTTCGGCTCGCCGGGCGTATGCCCGCCGATCACCCAATCCACGCCGCGCACCCTGGCGGCCGAGTTGTTCAGATAGCGCTCCCGGCCCCAGATGCAGGCCTGTTTCACCGCGTCGTCGCCGGCTTGCAATCGCTGCAGAAAGGTCGCCAGATCGTCGATTTCCGGCGGCACTTCGGCGTGCAAAATGGCATAGCGCCGCTGCCCGGCGGTGACCCGCATCACCCAGGGCATCGCCAGCATCAATGTGCGGCAATGCTGGCGCTGCCGGGCGTCGAGCTGGAAGAACTAGGCACCGCCGTCGATATGCCACATCAGCTCCAGATCGACCGAGCCCGGCTGGGCGAACCACTCCAGCGCCCGCGCTTCGTGGTTGCCGCGCACGGCATAAAACCAGGGTTGGCTAAGCAGCTCCAGGCACTGCAGGCTGGCGTGCCCGCGGTCGATCAGATCGCCGACCGCCAGCAGGCGATCTTTGCCGATGTCGAAGCCGACGTGGTCGAGCAGCGATTGCAGCGCCGGCAGGCAGCCGTGCAGGTCGCCGACCGCAAAGTCCCGTCCGGCGGCGTTGGTGGGGAGATTGAGTATCATAAGGACGCTCCTGTAAGTGGGGGCGCAAGCCGCTCCGTCGATAGCTTTACTGTAGTTCGCCTGGCGGATGTTTACTGACCGTGCCGTTACTCCCCGCCATTTCCCGCTCGATCACCGTCGCCAGCGCCTGGGCGGCGGAAGAGAGCTGATGCTGCGCCAGGCGGATCAGGCCCACCCGCCGTTCGATGAGCGGGCCAAACAGCGGCACGCACACCGCCCCCAGCTCGCCCATCTGCCGTTCGCACAGCGCCGGCACCGCGCTGGCGCCGAGGCCGTTGGCCACCATGCGGCCGACCGTCACCAGCTGATGGCTTTCGAACGCCACTTCCAGCTTTCTGCCGCTGCGGGCCAGCTCCTGCTCCAGCAGCAGGCGCACCGCCGAAGGGCGCTGCAGGGTGATGAAATCCAGCGTCAGCAGCTCTTTCCAACTCACCTGCGCCCGGTGCGCCAGCGCCGAATCCTTCGGTACCACCGCCATAAACCGGTCGCTGCACAGCGGGGTGAAGTGCAGGCTGTCGCTCGGCTCCGGTTCGAAGGCGATGCCCATCTCCACCCGGCCTTCGCGGATCATTTCAAACACCTGCTCGTTAATCACGTCGTGCACCGCCACGTTGATGCCGGCGTAACGATCGCGGAACGCCTTGAGGATCGGCGGCAGCGGGTTGCCGGCGAACGACGGCATGGCGGCGATCGCCACCTTGCCCCGCTGCAGGGTGAAACGCTGGCGCATCGCCTCTTCCGCATTGTCCCAGTCCGCCAGCAGCTGGCGCGCCATCGGGAAGAAGCTTTCCCCCTCCGGCGTCAGCGCTACCCGGCGGGTGGTGCGCAGCAGCAGCGGGCCGCCCAGCGCCTCTTCCAGCCCGCGGATCGCCAGGCTGAGCGCCGGCTGGGAAATATTCAGCCGCTCGCTGGCCTGGGCGAAGTTAAGAGTGTGAGCTACCGCTAAAAACGCGCGTAACTGTTTGATGCTCATTTTCATTTTTGTTTTGGTTAACTCTTTGTAAATTTAAGGTTAACGATTGATTAATAAAAATTCTAAATGAATGGGGCATAAAAACAAAATTAACAAATCATTTTTGTGACCTGAAGATGCCTTGGCGTAAGCAAGGGCATTTCGCTCTGCGCCACAGAATTCAGGGGCAACGATATGGCAGGGTTCGACAAACGCGTCGGCAGCTATCAGGAAGCGCTGGCTGGCCTGACGGACAACATGACGGTGCTGGCGGGCGGTTTCGGCCTGTGCGGCATCCCGGAAAACCTGATCATGGAAATTCGCCGCCGCGGCGCGCGCGGCCTGACGGTGGTCTCCAACAACTGCGGCGTCGACGGCTTCGGCCTTGGGCTGCTGCTGGAAACCCGCCAAATCCGCAAGGTGGTCGGTTCCTACGTCGGCGAGAACGCGCTGTTCGAGCAGCAGGCGCTCAGCGGCGAGCTGGAGGTGGAGCTGACGCCGCAGGGCACGCTGGCGGAGAAAATCCGCGCCGGCGGCGCCGGCATTCCGGCGTTCTTCACCGCCACCGGCTACGGCACCCCGGTGGCGGAAGGCAAAGAGGCGCGTGAGTTCAACGGCCGCCCCTACATCATGGAAACCGCCATCACCGGCGACTTCGCCATCATCAAAGGCTGGAAGGCCGACCACTTCGGCAACGTCATCTACCGCCATACCGCGCAAAACTTCAACCCGCTGATGGCCACCGCCGGGCGGATCACGGTGGTGGAGGTGGAAGAGATCGTCGCGCCGGGCGAGCTGGATCCGGCGGCGATCCACACCCCGGGCATTTACGTCGACCGGCTGATCCAGGGCAGCTTCGAAAAGCGCATCGAGCAGCGCACCCTGCGGGCATAAGGAGAACAGGCATGCTTACCCGTGAACGAATGGCGCAGCGCGTGGCGCAGGAGCTGCAGGACGGTTACTACGTCAACCTGGGCATCGGCATCCCGACGCTGGTGGCCAACTACGTGCCGCCGGGCATGGACGTGATGCTGCAGTCGGAAAACGGCCTGCTGGGGATGGGCGAGTTCCCGACCGAACAACAGCTGGACGCCGACATGATCAACGCCGGCAAACAGACCGTGACCGCGCGCGTCGGCGCGTCGATCTTCGACTCGGCGCAGTCGTTCGCCATGATCCGCGGCGGCCACGTCGATCTTACCGTGCTGGGGGCGTTCGAGGTGGACGTCGAGGGCAACATCGCCTCGTGGATGATCCCCGGCAAGATGGTCAAGGGCATGGGCGGCGCGATGGATCTGGTGGCGGGGGCGGAGAACATCATCGTGGTGATGACCCACGCCTCCAAGGGCGGCGGATCCAAGCTGCTGCCGCGCTGCACGCTGCCGCTGACCGGCGCCGGCTGCATCCGCAAGGTATTGACCGATTTGGCCTATCTGGAAATCGAAGACGGCGCCTTCGTGCTGCGCGAACGCGCGCCCGGCGTCAGCGTGGAAGAGATCGTCGCCAAAACCGCCGGCCGGCTGATTGTGCCGCCGACGGTGGCTGAAATGCGTTTCTAAAACTGGAGGTGAATGTGCAACAACGTGAAGTGGTTATCGTGGCCGCCACCCGCACCCCGGTGGGCAGCTTTCACGGCGCGCTGGCGCCGCTGACGGCGGTGGAACTCGGCACCGTGGTGGTGAAAGCGCTGCTGGAACGCAGCGGCGTGCCGCCGCAGCAGGTGGATGAAGTGATCCTCGGCCAGGTGCTGACCGCCGGCTGCGGCCAGAACCCGGCGCGGCAGACGGCGTTGAACGCCGGGCTGCCCGATGCGGTGCCGGCGCTGACCGTCAACAAGGTGTGCGGCTCGGGCCTGAAGGCCGTTCAGTTGGCGGTGCAGGCCATCCGCTGCGGCGACGCCGAAGCCGTCATCGCCGGCGGCCAGGAGAGCATGAGCCAGTCGCCCTACCTGATGAACGGCGCGCGCGCCGGCCTGCGCCTCGGCCACGCCCAGCTGGTCGACAGCGTGATCCACGACGGCCTGTGGGACGCCTTCAACGATTACCACATGGGCATCACCGCCGAGAACCTGGCGGTGAAATACGCCATCAGCCGCGAAGAGCAGGACGGGTTTGCGCTGGCTTCGCAGCAGAAGGCCCAGGCGGCGCAGCAGGCCGGGCGCTTTGCGCAGGAAATAACTCCGGTCACGGTGCCGAAGCCGAAGGGCGAAGCGCTGCGCGTCGAGCGCGACGAACAGCCGCGCGGCGACACCAGCCTGGAAGGGCTGGCGCGGCTGCGCCCGGCGTTTCGCCAAAAGGGGACGGTGACCGCCGGCAATGCGTCATCGCTGAACGACGGCGCGGCGGCGGTGCTGTTGATGAGCGCCGAAAAGGCCGCCGAGCTGCGGCTGCCGGTGCTGGCGCGCATTGCCGGCTATGCCGCCGCGGGCGTCGATCCGGCGTTCATGGGCATCGGCCCGGTGCCCGCCGCGCGCCGCTGTCTGGCGCAGGCCGGCTGGTCGCTGGGCGAGGTCGATCTGATCGAAGCCAACGAAGCCTTCGCCGCGCAGGCGCTGGCGGTGGGTAAGGAACTGGGCTGGGATGCGGAGCGGGTTAACGTCAACGGCGGGGCGATAGCGTTGGGCCACCCGATCGGCGCTTCCGGCTGCCGCATTCTGGTCACGCTGCTGCACGAGATGCAGCGCCGTGAAGTGAACAAGGGGCTGGCGATGCTGTGCATCGGCGGCGGGCAGGGCGTGGCGCTGGCGGTTGAGCGCGTTGGATAACCCGAGGAGATCTTGATGCGTTCACCTGAGTATGTGGTGCTGGGCGCCGGGCTGATGGGGGTTGGCATCGCCAGCCACTTTGCCCGCCACGGCCACGCGGTGCTGCTGTATGACCCGGATCCGCAGCGGCTGGCGGAAGCGCCGGCGGTAGCGGGCGGCATTCTGGCGGAGCTGAGCGCGGTGGGGCAGTTCGCCGCCGCCGATCGTGACGCCGTGCTGGCGCGGCTGAGCGTGAGCGGCCAACTGAACGACGTGGCGCGCGCCCGGCTGCTGATCGAAGCGATCCCCGAGCGGCTCGAGCTGAAGCACGCGCTGTACGAGCAGCTGGAGGGGCTGATCGCCGACGACGCGGTGATCGCCAGCAACACCAGCGGTCTGCCGCCGGACGAGCTGGCGGTGCGCATGACCCATCCGCAGCGGCTGCTGATCGCCCATTTCTGGAACCCGCCGCACCTGATCCCGCTGGTGGAGATCGTGCCCGGCAGCGCCACCGAGCCGCGTCATCTGGCGGCGGTGCAGGCGCTGCTGAGCGGCATGGCGCTGGAGGCGGTAGTGCTGGATCGCGCCGCGCCGGGTTTTGTCGGCAACCGGCTGCAGTTTGCGGTGCTGCGCGAGGCGCTGCACATCGTACACAGCGGCATCGCCAGCGCCGAGGTGGTGGATCAGGTGATGCGCGCCTCGCTGGGGCGGCGCTATGCGATGGTCGGCCCGCTGGAGGCCGCCGACATGACCGGGCTGGAAACGGTGGCGGATATCGCCCGTCACCTGCTGCCGGAGCTGGCGACCGATAGCGGCATGATGGCGCTGGTGGCGCAGCGGCTGCAACAGGGCCATACCGGGCTGCGCAGCGGCCAGGGGTTTTATCGCTGGGATGAAGCGCGCAGGGAGCGCATCCAACAGAGGCGAGTGCACCAGCTGCGCTTTGCCCTGAAACCTTAATTTCTCACTCCGTACCTGACAATAACAATGAGACTGAGGTGACCGATGAGCGTTTTGATTGCCCTGGCAGCACTGGGATTACTGATGCTGGCCGCCTACCGCGGCTACAGCGTGATTTTGTTCGCCCCGATCGCCGCGCTGGGCGCGGTACTGTTGACCGACCCCGGCGCGGTGGCGCCGACCTTCACCGGGCTGTTTATGGAAAAAATGGTCGGCTTCGTCAAACTCTACTTCCCGGTGTTCCTGCTGGGGGCGGTGTTCGGCAAGCTGATTGAGCTGTCCGGTTTTTCCCGCTCGATCGTCGCGGCGGCGATCAACCTCCTCGGCCGCCGCCACGCCATCCCGGTGATCGTGCTGGTGTGCGCGCTGCTGACCTACGGCGGCGTATCGCTGTTCGTGGTGGCGTTCGCGGTGTATCCGTTCGCCGCCGAGCTGTTCCGCCAGAGCGGCATTCCCAAGCGGCTGATCCCGGCGACGGTGGCGCTCGGCGCGTTCTCCTTCACCATGGATGCCTTGCCCGGCACGCCGCAGATCCAGAACATCATCCCGACCAGCTTCTTCGGCACCAACGCCTGGGCCGCGCCCTGGCTGGGGCTGATCGGCTCGCTGTTCATCATTGCGGTCGGGCTGCTGTATCTTGAACGCCAGCGGCGCAAGGCGCAGCTGAACGGCGAGGGCTACGGCAGCGAGCTGCAGAACGAGCCGGAAACCCCGGACAACATCAACCTGCCCAATCCGCTGATCGCCATCATGCCGTTGATCCTGGTCGGGTTGCTCAACCTCGGTTTCACCCATTGGATCCCGCAGTGGTATGGCGCCAGCCACGCGCTGCTGCTGCCGGGGCTGGCCCAGCCGGTCGTCACCGACGTCGGCAAGATCACCGCCATCTGGGCGGTGGAAGCGGCGCTGGTGTCGGGTATTCTGCTGGTGGTGATTTTCGGCTTCCGCAATATTCGCGGGCGGCTGGCGGAGGGCAGCAAAACCGCGGTCAGCGGGGCGATTCTGGCGGCGATGAACACCGCCTCGGAATACGGCTTCGGCGCGGTGATCGCCGCGCTGCCGGGTTTTATGGTGCTGTCGCACGCGCTGGCGGCCATTCCCAATCCGCTGCTGAATGAGGCGATCAGCGTCACCCTGCTGGCCGGCATCACCGGCTCGGCCTCCGGCGGCATGAGCATCGCGCTGGCGGCGATGGCCGACAGCTTCGTCGCCGCCGCCCATGCGGCGCAAATTCCGCTGGAGGTGCTGCACCGGGTGGCCTCGATGGCCAGCGGCGGCATGGATACCCTGCCGCACAACGGCGCGGTGATCACCCTGTTGGCGATCACCGGCCTCAGCCACCGGCAGGCCTACGGCGGCATCTTCGCCATCACCCTGATCAAGAGCGCCGCAGTGCTGTTCGTTATCGGCGTGTTCTACCTGACCGGCATTGTTTAAAGGAGCGATACCATGAGTTTACAAGGCAAAACCGCGCTGGTGACCGGCTCGACCAGCGGCATCGGCCTCGGGCTGGCGGCCAGCCTGGCCGCCGCCGGCGCACGCGTGATCCTCAACGGCTTCGGCGACGTGGAGCAGGCGCGGGAACAGATCGCCCGGCTGGGCGCGCAGCCCGGCTATCACGGCGCCGATCTCGGCGATCCCGAGCAGATCGCCGACATGATGCGTTATGCCGAACGGGAGTTCGGCGGGGTGGACATTCTGGTCAATAACGCCGGCATTCAGCACGTGGCGCCGGCGGATCGGTTTCCGGTCGACAAATGGAACGCGATTATCGCCATCAACCTGTCGTCGGTGTTCCACACCAGCCGGCTGGCGCTGCCGGGCATGCGCCGGCGCAACTGGGGGCGCATCATCAACCTGGCCTCGGTGCACGGGCTGGTGGCCTCGAAGGACAAATCGGCCTACGTGGCGGCCAAGCACGGCGTGGTGGGGCTGACCAAAACCCTGGCGCTGGAAACCGCCCGCACGCCGATCACCTGCAACGCCATCTGCCCCGGCTGGGTGCTGACGCCGCTGGTGCAGCAGCAAATCGACCAGCGCATCGCCGCCGGGGTGGATCCGCAGCAGGCGCGCGACGATCTGCTGGCGGAGAAGCAGCCCTCGCAGGAGTTCGTTACCCCGCAGCAGCTTGGCGAGCTGGCGCTGTTCCTGTGCAGCGAGGCGGCGGTGCAGGTGCGCGGCGCCGCCTGGAACATGGACGGCGGTTGGTTGGCGCAGTAATTTCCCCTCCGGAGCGCGCTGCCGCGCTCCGTAATAATATTCATGCGTGATGATTTACCGGGCGTAATAATATTTATTTGTTATTAGTTAGAGCCATTCCCGGGTAATAACGCCGGTTTTATCGGTTCAAAAAATGCCGATTGGTTTATTTCGCGTTCGATTTATTACATTCCCTTTCTTCCGGTTACAGTTGAACACCTATACGGTTAAAATTAATTCTTCCTGCCAATAACCATAGGTTATGACATGAATTTTTAACTCTTGCGCCATTCGCACACATCGGGTAATTGTTTATGCGTGGCTTTAGACCACCGTATTTATAAAAATAACTTTTTCGGGCAGGGGTAATAATGAGAAATATAACAGCGCCAATATTCATTGGCGGCGTCGTGCTGTCGGCGTTATCCGCCGGCGCGCAGGCCGAGATCACCATTTTAGATAAAAACCCGCAGAGCAATGTGTTGCTGGCGCCGCTCAGTTTAAAAGTGGGCGGCAGCATTCGCCCCGAATGGATCTTCAATAACGGCCCGGAGCCGGGCTATTACAAAAACGGCCACGACGGCGGCACGCGTTTTCGCTTCAGCGGCGACTATGCGCTGACGCAGGACACCTCGATCATCGGCTACTACGAGTGGGGCGTCGACCTGGCGCACGCGCTGAGCTGGGACGGCCACTACAACGAAGACGGCAAGCGCGACTATCAGCGCCAGCTGTACGCCGGCTTTAAAGACGATCGCTACGGCACCCTGACCTATGGCCATCAATACGGCATTTATTATTCCGTGGTCGGCATCAAAAGCGACGTCTGGGATAACGACGGTCATGCGGGCGGCACCGGCATCGGTATTTCCGGCGACTACGACGGCGGCAATAAACCGAAGAACAGCATCAAATACACCAACGATTTCGGGCCGGTCACCTTATACGCCAACTATTTATTGCCGGAAGACGATCTGCACACCGCCGATAATCTCAGCTACCGGCGCAAGGGCGGCGGCGGGTTGGGCTTAGATTATAAGGTGACGAAGGCATTGACCTTCAGCGCGGCCTACAGCTACACCGACGCGAAGATTAAAGACAACCTGTATAACGAGAAAGACTATCACCAGCAGCTGTCCGGCACCGCGTTGACCTGGCAGCCGAACAACTGGTATATCGTCGGCACCGCCAGCTATTACAAAGACTACGTGCCGAGCACCCGCGAACGCACGCTGTCGCACTTCTTCGCCGGCGACGGCTATGGCCTAGAGGGCTTCGTCGGCTATACCTTCAACATCGACAAGCCGTTCCTGAAGTCCATTCAGCCTTACGTGGCGGCGGATTCGCTGCAGCTGAAGGGCGACGAAGAATACCACGCCAACCACGTTTACCTCGGCGCGGGCACCACCATCGGTTATGGGCTGTCGGTGTACCTCGAACGCACCCTGGCCAACAGCAGCGACCAAGAGCCGGACTCCACCTGGATCACGGTGTTTTACGACTTCTGAGGCGTCACTCGAGCCGGCGAAACGCCGGCTTTTTTACATGGTGATGGCGCCGTCGGCCGCCTGGCTCGAGGCGCTTCTCTCGGCCAGATAACGCGCCGGCGGTTTCCCCACCGCCTTTCTGAACATGGTGACGAAGCCGCTGGCGCTTTCGTAGCCCAGATCCAGCGCCACCGTTTGCACGCTTTCCCCCCGGGTCAGCCGCTGCAGCGCCAGCATCACGTGCAGCTGGCGCCGCCAGTGGCCGAAACTCATGCCCATCTGTTGCTGCAGCGTGCGGCTGAGCGAGCGCTCGCTCATGCCGATGCGCTGCGCCCACTGGCGGAGGGTCGATTTGTCCGCCGGGCAGCTCAGCATGCCTTCGGTCAACTGGCGGATGCGCGCATCGTCGGACACCGGCAGGTGCAGGTTCTCTATCGGCGCGGCCGCCAGCTGATCCAGCAGCACCGCCGTCAGCCGTCCCTCCGGTCCCTGCTCATCATAGAATGGGTCGAAGGTGCTGGTTTGCAGCAGCAGTTCGCGCAGCAGCGGCGAGACCGCCAGCGTACAGCAGTTCTGCGGCAGATGCGCGGCGGCGCGGGGATCGACGAACAGGCAATAGGCTTCGGTCGAGCCGGCCCCCTGGGCGTTGTGCAGCACGTTGCCCGGCATCCACAGCGCACACTGCGGCGGCACCAGCCACAGGCCGTTCTCCACTTCGCAGCGGATCATGCCGCGCACGGTGTAGATCAGCTGGGCCTTCTGGTGGCGATGCGGGGCCACTTCCCAGTCTTGATCAATGGTGGAGCTTTGCACCGCAAAGATGGCGCGCGGTACCCGATCGATGTCAAAGCGCGGGCGGGTGATCTGTACTGTCATGAGAACTATTCTCACTTTGGCGTAAATGAAAAATATTATGTCCTGATTGCGCAATGCGGTCCAGCGCCGTCGCCGATAAAGTAAGCGCCTGCGGCAAGCGCTTTTTCAGGAGACTAATAATGGCATTAGATACCGCTCACTTTCCGCTGGTGTGGATGCGCCAAAGCGGGCGCGATACCCAGGCCGAGCTGGCCGCGTTCAGCGCCCTGCTGGCGCGCGCCGAGCCCTTCGTCATTTTGTCCGATCGCCGGGGAGGAACCCAACCGCGACGAACGCACCCGGGTGGCGCTGTGGAAGCGCGATAACCGCCAGGCGCTGAAGCTGTGGGTGAAGGGCATGATCATGCTCGAGCCGGACGCCGCGCAATGCGCTGCGGCCGAAGCCTTCGCCGAATACGCCGCCAAATTCTGGGGCTACCCGGTGCTGGTCGCCGCCGACGAGGCGCGGGCGCGGCTGCTGGCCGTCACTTTACTGAGCTAACGAGGAGATGCCGATGCATCAGCAACAGGTAATTGCGCAACTGCTGGCCTGGATCGAGCAGAGTCTGGATCAGCCGTTGACGCTGGACGATATCGCCGCCAAATCCGGTTATTCCAAATGGCACCTGCAGCGCATGTTCAAACAGCAGACCGGGCATATTCTCGGCACCTACGCCCGGCGCAGAAGGCTGACCGCCGCCGCGCGCGAGCTGCGGCTGACCAGCACCAGCGTGGCCTGCATCGCCGATACTTACCAGTTCGATTCGCAGCAGACCTTTACCCGCGGTTTTCGCAAGCAGTTTGGCCTGCCGCCGGCGGTTTACCGCCGCAGCCAGGACTGGTCAAGCTACGGCCTGCAGCCGCCGCTGCGGCTGACGGAAGAGCCGCTGCCGCAGGCCGATATCATTACGCTGCCGGCGATGCGGCTGGTCGGCCATACCCAGCGCCGCAGCTGCACGCTGAGCCAGCTGCCGGATTCGAAATGCGAGCTGCGCCGCCACGCCTGGCGCCAGATGCTGCGGCCGCAGACGCCGCCGGCGGTGGTCTACGGCCTCACCAGCCTGGAGGCCGATCGCCAGCGCAGCGGCAGCCAGCGCATGGCCTATACCGTCGCGCTGCCGGACGAAGGCGCGGAGGGCGAGCGAGTGATCATCGAGCAGGGCGATTACGCCAGCTTCGCCTATCAGGGGCGGGCGGAGGGGTTACAACACTTTATCGCCCGGCTGTACGACACCGCGATGCCGCAGATGAACGCCATTCGCCGGCCGGGGCAGGATATCGAGCGTTTCTACCCGGTGCAGGGGCGAAACTGCCCGTTTGGCGGCGCGGCGATCCGCTGCGAATACCTGATCCCGATCCGCCGCGCGGCGCCGCTGGCCGCCGCCGGTTAGCGGCGGTACTCACAACAGGTCATCTTCGCGCCGCACCAGGTTACAAAAAATTGCGATATTGCATCGGTAATGTTTCACACTTTGGCTGATGTGCACATATAATGCGCATCCGGTCATCTATGGCCGACAATAACCGATATCAATAACTGCCAGTGGCCTCAACCAACACGAAGATGAAAATGAGCATTCGCGCGTTCCTAACCCTGTTTACGGCACTGGTTGCATTCAGCCAGGCTGCCTTCGCCGTTGTATACCCTCTGCCGCCAAAAGACAGCCGTCTGGTGGGGGAGAACATCCAGATCACCGTGCCGGAAGACAGCAAGCTGCCGCTGGAGAGCTTCGCCGCTCAATACCAGATGGGCCTCAGCAACATGCTGGAAGCCAACCCGGGCGTGGATCCCTTCCTGCCGAAGGCCGGCAGCACTCTGACCATCCCCCAGCAGCTGATCCTGCCGGACGCGCCGCGTCAGGGCATCATCATCAACAGCGCCGAGATGCGTCTGTACTACTACCCGAAGGGCACCAACACCGTGATCGTGCTGCCTATCGGCATCGGCCAGCTGGGTAAAGACACCCCGCTGAACTGGACCACCAGCGTGCAGCGCAAGAAAGACGGCCCGACCTGGACGCCAACCGCCAAGATGCGCGAGGAATACGCCGCCGACGGCGAGATCCTGCCGGCGGTATTCCCGGCCGGCCCGGACAACCCGATGGGGCTGTATGCGCTGTACGTCGGCCGCCTGTACGCCATCCACGGCACCAACGCCAACTTCGGCATCGGCCTGCGCGTCAGCCACGGCTGCGTGCGCCTGCGCGCCGATGACATCAAATACCTGTTCGACAACGTGCCGGTCGGCACCCGCGTGCAGTTCATCAACGAGCCGGTGAAGGCCACCGTGGAGCCGGACGGTTCGCGTTACCTGGAAGTGCACAACCCGCTGTCGGCTAACGAAGAGCAGCTGCAGTCCAAAGATCCGGTGCCGCTGACCATCTCCGCCCCGGTCGGCAAAGTGCTGATGGACACCGCGGTTAACCAGAGCGAAGTGGACGCGGCGGTCAAAGCCCGCTCCGGCATGCCGGTGAAGGTGAACTGATCGCCTCGGGCCTCAGTGAGAATACCAAGAAGGCGCCTGCGGGCGCCTTTTTTATGCCTGTAAAACATGTTGTTGCGTGTGCGTTCGCCATGATGCCCTCAGCGTTGCACATAAAGAAGTCATGATGCGCGCCATCATGCAAATCGGGTTTTTCATGGTGGCATCATCAACGTTTGAAGTGATGCTGACGAGAAGGAATGCTCTGGAAAAGTGTTTCACTAAGTGCTATGTTTTTACGGGAAACCCATCGCAATGCGTACATTTAAAACTCGTTGGTTTGGCAAGAAGGCTCAGGCGCACGGCATTACCGACAAGGCATTATGTCGGGCGGTACACGATGTGCAACGGGGTTTGGCTGTGGATTTAGGCGGTGGCGTATTTAAAAAACGTCTTAATCACAATCGGGATCGGGCGTTGGTATTAGCGAAAAACGGTCGGCATTGGGTATATGTTTTTTTGTTTGCCAAGCAGGTCCAGGCCAATATCACTGGGGCGGAATTGCAAGCTTTTCGCAAGTTGGCGGTGCATTTTGGCGCGTTGAGCGACGAAATGCTCCAGCCCTTGGTCGTGAAGAACGAATGGATGGAGATTTGCCATGAAGAAGGAAAAAACGTTTCGGAGTCCGGCCTTTGAAGCGATTCACAGCGCGGCTGAAGGATTGCATCGTACTGGCGCCATTTCTCTGGAAACTCTACGTAGTTTCGACGAGTCTTGCCTTGCTCCGGTCGAGATGTTGCAGCCCCAGGAGATCAAAGCGTTGCGCGAGCAGCTATGTTTAAGCCAACCGGTTTTTGCCCGTTATCTGAATACCAGCGTGTCGACCATACAGAAATGGGAGACGGGGGTGAAACGGCCGGGCGGCGTGTCGCTTAAGCTGCTTTCGATCGTACGCAAGCACGGGCTTCAGGTCTTGTTGTAGTGACCCTTTGGGTTGTCACTATTCTCACATTGTCCTCTCTGGCTTTGGCTCTCTGAAATGCCAATATCGCAATTATTCCAATAAAAACTATCGCTAATTAATAAATTATATCTCCTCCGTCATCGCCTGCCATTGAAAAAATCCTCGCAAAAACTCCGCGCTGTGAAAATAAGATCACACAAACGTAACAAAAAGTAAACAAAGCGCTCCTATATTGGCTGCTTCGCTTTTGGGAGGGAGTGTCATGCGTAACTGGAACGAACCGAAGAAGAACAAAGCGCACATCGAACTGATCCCGATGATCGACGTGATGATGTTTTTGCTGGTGTTTTTTGTGTTGATCAGTCTGAACGTCATCCCGGCTCTAGGGCTGAAAACCCAGCTGCCGTCCGCCGGCAGCGCGCAGCAGCTCAAGCCGCAGAAGAAGGCCATCATCACCCTGGGCGCCGATGATCAGCTGCAGCTGGACGGGCAGCCGATCGCGCTCGATGCGTTGGTCGGCACGCTGAAGCAGCAGCGGCAGGAAAATCAAACCACCACCATTATCGTCAACAGCGACAAGGGCGTGGCGGTAGAACGGCTGGTGGCGGTGATGGACAACCTGCGTCAGGGCGGATTCTTCTCCGTCTCGATCGCCACACGGAAACTGTGACATGTATCTGCTCTATCGTTCGCGTCACCTCTTCAGCTGGCTGCCGGCGCTGATCGTCGTCGGCTGCCTGCTGTTCGCCAGCCGGCAGGCGGCACTGAAGATCCAGCCGCACTATGACGAAACCGCCATCGAGCTGGCGCTGGTCGAGCCTGAGCCTGCGCCGGAGCCTCAACCGGAAACGCCGCCGCAGCCCGAACCGCCGCCGGAGCCTGAACTTATCCCGGAACCGGCGGTGCCGGCCCCGGAGCCGATCGTCGAGGCCAGGCCGGTGCCAAAACCGCAGCCGAAGCCGAAACCCAAGCCCAAACCGATAAAAGAGAAGGCCAAACCGGTGGAGCAAGCCAAGCCGGCGCCGGTGCGGCCCGCGCCGCGCGCCTTGGTCAGCAAGCCGGCGGCACCGCCCGCTCCGGCCGCGCCGAAGGTCAACGCCCAGGCGATTGAAAACGGCTACCTGCAGGCGCTGCGTCGCGAGCTGGAACAGCGCAAGCGCTACCCCAGCGGGCGCCAGGCCTCGCTCGAGCGCCCGCAGGGCAACGTCGAGGTGTGGCTGGAGGTCGATCGCAGCGGCCGGGTGCTGTCTTCCGGCATCGCCAACAAGGCCGCCAGCATGCTGCTGAACCGTGCGGCGATGAGCAGCCTGCAAAGCCTCGGTGCAGTGAAGCCGTTCCCCAGCGAGGCGTTCGCCGGGCAAACAACCAAAAGATTTACCGCCACGTTCAATTATCAGGCGCCTTAGCGTCAGGATTAATCGTTTGATTTTTATGGGATGCACACAATGAAATCTGTTAATCGATCTGGGATTTATCTGGCGGTGATGTCGGCGATGGCGCCGGGCGCCGCGCTGGCGGCGGACAGCGCCGACGTCGGCACCATCAGCGTCAAGGGGCAGTCGCTGGGCGGCGGCATGATGGTGCAGGACGACAGCGCCAAGGCGCGCTCCACCGTCACCAAAGAGGCGATGGATAAAATGCCGGCGGCGGGCAACGCCATCGACAAGCTGAAGTACACGCCGGGCCTTAACGTCAACAGCAACGACGCCAGCGGCCTGAGCGGCGTCGACTACACCATGCGCGGCATGAACTCGGATCAGATTGGCCTGTCGATGGACGGCATCCCGATCAACGACTCCGGCAACTACGCGGTGTACCCGAACCTGCTGGGCGACGCGGAAAACCTGGAAGAAGTGTTCGTCACTCAAGGATCCTCCGAAGCCGACGGCCCGCACATCGGCTCCAGCGGCGGCAACATCGGGCTGGTGACGCGTCGCCCGTCGAAAGACTTTGGCGGCTTCGTCAAGCAGACGCTGGGCAGCAACAACCTGAGCAAAACCTTCGCCCGTCTGGAGACCGGCGAGTACAACGGCTTCAGCAACTGGATCTCCTACTCGCACACCGAAGCGAAAAAGTGGCGCGGCGAGGGGCGCGAGTATTCCGACAAGTTCGAGATGAATTCGCTGTACGAAGACGGCAACGGCAACAGCAGCAACCTGATCATGAAGTACAACCGTCAGAACAACATGAACTACAACACCCTGAGCAAGGCGCAGTTCGACAACGACGGCCGCTATACCGACTACGCCACCACGCCGGAATACAACGGCAAGGGCCAGTTGAACAAGTACTATAAACTCGATCGCAACCCGTTCGAAACCTTCACCTTGTCGTTCAGCCAGAAGCTGCAGCTGCGCGACGACCTGTCGCTGACCCTGCAGCCCTACTACTACTGGGGCAACGGCGGCAGCTTCAACGGGCAGACCGCTTCGGTGCTGTCCAGCACCTCGGATAAGGCCGGGCAGTACGATCTCGGCAACCTGCAGTCCAATACCTATTACCGCCCGTCGTGGACCCAAACCTGGCGGCCGGGCATCACCACCAAGCTGAAGTGGGACATCAACGACCAGCACAGCCTGGATATCGGCTACTGGTACGAGCGCGCGCGTCAGCTGCAGACTCAGCCGTTCATCAGCATCAAGGGCGACGGCAACCCGGCGCAGATCTCCGGCAAGCCGGGCGGTTCCGATCAGGTGAAGGACGCCAACGGCAACACCGTGCAGGGGCGCAATCAGTACACCATCACCCCGGCGCAGAAGGTGTGGCTGCAGGATACCTGGTACGCCACGCCGGATTGGACCTTCGTCGGCGGCCTGGCCTATCAGTACGTCGAGCGCAAGGGGGATAACCGCGGCAGCCTGTACAACGCGCCGGAAAAGCGCAACGCCAAATATCACGAGTTCCTGCCGAACTTCAGCGCCAGCTACAAGCTGAACCAGGACAACCAGCTGTTCTATAACCTGACGCGCAACATGCGCACCCCGCCGAACTACGTGCTGTACAACGTCGGCGACTCGATCAGCACCAAGCCGGAGCTGAGCTGGAACCACGAGCTGGGCTGGCGTTTCCAGCAGGAGGACATGCTGCTGAGCGCCACGCTGTTCTATATGCGCTACAGCGACCGCCAAATTTCCACCACCAACGCGTCCGGCGACTACGAGATGATGAACATCGGCAACGTGGAGAACAAGGGGCTGGAGCTGGAGTGGAGCGGCCAACTGCCGCACAACTTCAACTACTACGCCGCTTACACCTACACCCAGTCGAAGCAAAAGAACGACATCGTCAGCAACGGCGGCCTGCCGCTGCCGACCTCCGGCAAGGAAGTGCCGAACGTACCGAAAAACCTGCTGAACATGACGCTGGGTTATGACGACGGCCTGTATTACGGCAGCGTCAGCGGCAAATACGTCAGCGCGTTCTACGGCGATCTGACCAACGACGAGAAGATCGGCGGCCGCACGGTGTTCGATCTGGCGGCGGGGGTGCATCTGCCGGTAGACAAAAAGATCGTCAAAAGCGCGGCGCTGCGTTTCGGCGTCAGCAACCTGTTTGACAAGGAATACCTGACCTCGGTGCGCACCACCACCTTCAACGCCGCGCCTTACGGCGACGTGAAGGCCAGCACGCCGTATTACAACGTCGGGGAAGAACGAACCTTCAGCGTCTCGCTGGAAGCCACCTTTTAACTGAATACCCCGCCGTCCTGCACGACGGCGGGGAAGAGGAACCCTGTATGGACGCCAATCTGTTGCACGACATTATTTTCTACGTGATGTACGCCGCGCTGGCGATTGCGCTGGTGATCATTATCGAACGCACGCTGTATTTCGCCTACACCCAGCGCCAGGCACGCCGCCTGGAGCGGGCGCTGACGCCGGAGGTGCGCCGCGCCGCCGAGCTGCCGGACGATCTGACCCAGCGCAACAGCCTGCCGCTGGCGGTGATCATGCCGGTGCTGGAGCAGAAACACCGCGCCGGCGACCGCGAAGCGATCGGCGATCTGATCGACGCCCAGTATCTGCTGAGCAAACCGCTGATGGCGCGCGGCCTGTGGCTGCTGGAAACCGTGGTCACCGCCGCGCCGCTGCTGGGGCTGCTGGGTACGGTGATGGGGATTATCGAGACCTTCAAGGCGCTGGCCGCTTCCGGCGTTTCCGAGCCGAGCCTGGTGTCGGCCGGCATGGGCACCGCGCTGTACGCCACCGGGCTGGGCATCGCCATCGCGCTGCTGTGCCTGGTGGGCAACAATTTCCTGCAGAGCCGCATGGAACGCATCAACGAACTGCTGAAGGTTTTGCTGATCCGCGCCGGCGCGCCGGCCAGCCGCCCGGAAAACGACGGCCGCGAGCAATGGGTTGACAGCGGAGCGCCGCGCTATGCCTAATGGCCATCCATCACGGCGGCCGTTGGGCCGCCTTTATAAGGCATTGTGGGGCAGTTGTTTGTTGATGTTGAGCCAGAGCGCCGCGGCGCGTTTTGACATTCCCGGCTACGAGCTGGTCTATACCGCACCGGCGGAAACCGCGCTGCAGGCCGACGATCTGCGCAACACCGCCGAGGTGTGGGGGCAGATGTTCGATGCGGCGAAAACCCGCATCGATCTGGGGCAGTTTTACGTGGCGAACCAGAGCGGTTCACTGCTGGACGGCGTGCTGTGGCACCTGAAGGCGGCCGGCGAACGCGGGGTGAAAATCCGCTTCCTGATGGAAGAGAAGGGCGTTCGCATTTCCACCGCCGAGACGCTGGAACAGCTGAAGGCGATCCCCAATCTGGAGCTGCGCATCATTCCTTACCAGAAGCTGAGCGGTGGCATCCTGCACGCCAAATATCTGTTGGTGGACGGCGAACAGGCGTTTGTCGGCAGCCAGAATTTCGACTGGCGCGCGCTGGAACACATTCACGAAATCGGGCTGCGCATCAGCGACGCCAAGGTGGTGGGGCAGATCCAGGCGATCTTCGAACAGGACTGGCGGGCGCAGGCGCTGTTGGCGCAGGATCGACCGGTGCCGGCGCTGCCGTATCGGCCCGCCGCGGAAACGCCGCAGGGCAACTATCTGGCCGCCAGCCCGCGCGCCTATAACCCGGCCGGGGTGACTGATTCGCAGGTGGAGCTGCCGCGCCTGCTGGCCGGCGCCAAGCGGCGGGTGCGGGTGCAGGTGATGGACTACGCGCCGCTGTCGTTCGGCCCGGCGCGCAGCCGGCCTTATTATGCGACCATCGACAACGCCCTGCGCGCGGCGGCGGCGCGCGGCGTGCAGATCGAGCTGATGGTGGCCAACTGGAACACCAAAAAGCCGGACATCGCCTGGCTGAAGAGCCTGGCGCTGGTGCCGAACGTGCAGATCAAAGTGGTGACCATTCCGCCGGCCAGCAGCGGTTTTATTCCGTTCGCCCGGGTGATCCACAGCAAGCTGATGACCATCGACGATGAGATTGCCTGGATCGGCACCAGCAACTGGACCGGCGGTTATCTGGACAACTCGCGCAACCTGGAGCTGGTGCTGCACAGCGCGGCGATGAGCCGGCGGCTGGATGCGCTGTATAGCCAGCTGTGGGGCAGCGTCTACGCCGAACCGCTGCGGCTGGACTATGACTACCCGGCGCCGAAGCCGGGCGGCGAGTCCTGATCGTCAGGGCGCGGTCGGCCGCCGCGCCCTGGGTTTTTCAGCGGCGCCAGCCGGCCGCTTTCAGCGCCGTCACCAGCTGTTCGGCGCTCAAGCCTTCCGCCCGATGGCCGTTGCCGCTGACGGTGTCGGCCGCCAGCAGCGCATTCACGATCGCCTCTTCCACCGCCTCGGCCGCCGCGGCGAACAGCGCCGAAATATGGTCGTTGTTCACCATGCGCAGCGGCGTGGTGAAGGCGCCTTTATTGGCGTAGTCGGCGGGCGGCAGGCCGTCGTTGCCGGTGGCGAAGGCGATAAAGATATCGCCGCTCGAATCCTCGGTGCCGCCGCCGGTGCGGGCGATGCCGATGCCGGCGCGCTGCGCCAACCGCGCGCACTGGTGCGGCAGCAGCGGCGCGTCGGTCGCCAGCGCCACCACGATCGAGCCCATGCCCGGGTGTGGCAGCTGCGGCTGGAACGGCGAGGGAAGATGCCCCAGATGCCGGCCCACCGGGTAGCCGCCCACCAGCAACGCCTCGCGCTTGCCGTGGTTGGCCTGCACGATGGCGCCGACCGTCCAGCCGCCCTGCTCGGCGGGTAGCCGCCGCGACGCGGTGCCGCTGCCGCCTTTGAATTCATGGCAGATCATGCCGCTGCCGCCGCCCACCGCGCCTTCCTGCGGCAACCCGTCGCCGGCCGCCGCTAACGCCTGGCGCACGTGCTCGGGTTTGACGTGAAAGCCGTTGATGTCGTTGAGCAGGCCGTCGAAGGTTTCCATCACCACCGGCATATTCCAGTACAGCCCCCGGTCGTCTGCCGGCAGCGCTTCGCGCTCCAGCGCGATCAGGCTGTCGCGCACCACGCCCACGCTGTGGGTGTTGGTGAAGGCGATCGGGCTGGTCAGCAGGCCCGCTTCGCGCACCCATTCCAGGCCGGTGGCGTCGCCGTTGCCGTTCAGCACGTGCACCCCGGCGAAGCAGGGCGACTGCCGCGCCAGCCCGGCGCGCGGTTCGATCACCGTCACGCCGGTGCGCACGCTGCGTCCGTCCGCCAAATCGGCATGAATGCTGGCATGGCCGACGCGCACGCCGGGCACGTCGGTGATGGCGTTCAGCGGGCCGGGCGTGCCCTGGCCGATGGTGATGCCCAGATCCTGCGCGCGCTGCGTCATGGTCATTCTCCTTCTGGTGTGGGTTCAGCTAAGGGCGCCGGCTGGCGGCCGCGCATATAGCTCAGCGTCAGGCCAAAGCAGACGATGCCGGCAATGATAATAAAGTCTTTCAGGCTGCTGGCGATCGAAATCGTCCACAGCACGTACAGGCAGGCGATCAGCGCTATCACCACCGGCAGCGGCCACAGCGGCATCAGGTACGGGTGGTGGAAACGCCGGCGGCGGCGGCTGATCAGCGCGGCGATCGCCATGATGATGTACACCAGCAGCAGCAGGATCACGGTAAAGGAGGTCAGATCGCCGAGGTTGGAGCAAAACGCCAGCAGCGCCGAAGGCACGCCGAACAGCAGGGTGGCGACCCAGGGAGTGCCGAAACGCGGATGGATGATTTTCAGCGCCCGGTTGACCGCCGGCAGCCAGAAACCGTCGCGGCCGCTGGAGAACATCATGCGGCTGAACTGCGCCACGATGGCGATGATGGCGTTGAACACCGACAGGTAAATCGCCCCGCTGACCACCCGCGCCAGCGTCGCCCCGCCGAGCTGGGTGACCACGTAGCCGACCGGATCGGCCTGCCTGGCCATCTCGCTCAGCGACGGCGAGCCGATCAGCAGCGCGGTGAACGGCACCAGCTCGACCAGCACCACGATGAACAGCGTCAGCATGATGGCCAGCGCCATCGGCTTGCCCTGCTCGCGCATGTCTTCCGCCATATACACCGCCGCGCCGTAACCGTTGTAGGAGAACAGCGCCACGCCGACCATCGCGACGATCGGGGGCAGGGAAACCGGCGACAGTACCCCTTGCAGATCCAGCATCACCGGCGCGGCGAGAATTTCGCCGCTCTGGTGCGGATTGCTGAAGCCCAGCCAGGCGATCAGCGCCAGCACCGCCACTTCCACCACCAGGAACGCGCCGGTCAGCAGGGCGTTGGCCTTGATGTTGAAAATGGCGCAGGCGCCGCCGACCAGCACGGTGAGCATGCCGGCGGTGGAGGCGTCAAAATGGGTGCCCAGCGCGGTGTTCAGGTAGGGCACCGCGCCGGTGGCCAGCACCGCCGGCACGAACAGCGAGGCGCTGAGGATAAACAGGTAGGTCTGCAGCCCGCACAGGGTGCCGAACAGCCGTTTGATGATGCTGTATTCGCCGCCGGCGCTGGGGTGCGCGGCACCGAGTTCGGCATAGCACAGGGCGATGGCGGCGGCGACCAGGGCGGCGACCAGAAAAGACAGGAACGCGCCGCTGCCGGCGCTGGCGATCGCCAGCGGGGCGATGACGAAGATCGAGCTGGCGGGCGTCACGCCGGAGGCGGTAATCATCACCACGTCGAGGACGCTGAGATTGCCTTTGAAAGTATGTTCTGCTTCGGGCTCTTGCATGGTGAACTACTCCATTAACGCGTTAGTGAGTCGTTTCTTGCCGCCAGGCACTGCGCAGGAATTAAATGGAGCGCGCGGATCCCCCGCGGCTTTCACGCCGCAGCGTCGTTGGCCGTCGGCCTGAAATCCGGATATTGTTATTGGGCTCCCTTAACCGGACGGGAAACTGAAGCTGGCGTGCCGGGCGTCGCCGGATGAAGGCCAGCGTTGGGTAATGGTTTTGCGTTTGGTGTAGAACCTGACCGCGTCCGGGCCATAGGCATGCAGATCGCCAAACAGCGAGCGTTTCCAGCCGCCGAACGAGTGGTAGGCCACCGGCACCGGCAGCGCGACGTTAATTCCCACCATGCCGACCTGAATGCGGCTGGAGAAGTGGCGCGCCGCCGCGCCGTCGCGGGTGAACAGGCAGGTGCCGTTGCCGTATTCGTGGGCGTCGATCAGGTCCATCGCTTCCTGCAGCCGGTTGACGCGCACCACGCCCAGCACCGGACCGAAGATCTCCTCCCGATAAATCCGCATGTCGGGCGTAACGCGGTCGAACAGCGTCGGGCCGAGGAAATAGCCCGCGCTGGGCCGCCCGTCGGCATCCCGCACCTGCAGCTCTCGCCCGTCGACCAGCAGCGCTGCGCCTTCGGCCACGCCCCGATCGATATAGCCTTTGACCTTCTGGTAATGCTGCAGGGTGACCAGCGGCCCCATATCGTTGCCGCCGTCGTTGCCCGGCCCGACGCGCATCGCGGCCATCTGTCGGCGCAGCCCGGCGATCAACGCCTCGGCGGTGTCGTCGCCCACCGCCACCACCAGCGGAATGGCCATGCAGCGCTGGCCGCAGGAGCCGAAGGCCGCGCCCATCAGCGCGCTGACCGCGCCGGCGATATCGGCGTCCGGCAGCACCACCGCATGATTCTTGGCGCCGCCCAGCGCCTGCACCCGTTTGTTCTGGCCGCAGCCGGTGTGATAGACGTGCTCAGCCACCGGCGTCGAGCCGACGAAGCTGACGGCCTTGACGCGATCGTCATGCAGCAGCGTTTCCACCGCTTCGCGATCGCCGTTGACCACGTTCAGCACCCCCGGCGGCAGCCCGGCCTCCGACGCCAGCCGGGCGATATACAGCGTAGAGGAGGGCACGCGTTCGGAGGGTTTCAGCACGAAGGTGTTGCCGCAGACGACCGCCATCGGCCACATCCACAGCGGCACCATCGCCGGGAAGTTGAACGGCGTGATGCCCGCCGCCACCCCCAGCGGCTGGAACTCGCTCCAGCTGTCGATGCCCGGCCCGGCGTCCTTGCCGTGTTCGCCCTTGAGCAGCTCCGGCGCGTAGCCGGCGTATTCGATATTTTCTATGCCGCGCTGCAGTTCGCCCATGGCGTCGCCGTGCACCTTGCCGTGTTCGGCGGTGATCAGGCGGCAGATGGCGTCGGCATGCTGTTCCAGCAAGGTCTTGAGTTTCAGCATGATGCGCGCGCGCTTCAGCGGCGGGGTGTCGCGCCAGGCCGGGTAGGCCCGCTCGGCGGCGGCGATCGCCCGCTCCACCGTGGCGCGGTCCGCCAGCTGCACTTCCTGCCGCGATTGGCCGGTGGCCGGATCGAACACCGGCTGGCTGCGGGCGCCGCCGCTGGCGGCTTCTCCGTTGATCCAATGGACGATAGTCATGGCGTTTTTTCCTTATTCCGTGGCGTTGAGGGCGTCGCCGAGGGCGTTGATCAGCGCGTCGATCTGCGCCTCGCTGCTGATAAACGGCGGCGCCAGCTGCAGGGTGTCGCCGCCGTAGCGCACGTAGAACCCCTTATCCCAGCAACGCATCGCCGCTTCATAAGGCCGGCGCGCCGGTTCGCCCGGCCGCGCCGCCAGCGTGATGCCCGCCGCCAGGCCGAAGTTGCGGATGTCGCTGACGTGCCGGCAGCCCTGCAGACTATGCACCGCCCGTTCAAAATAGGGCGCCAGCGCCTGCACGCGCTCCACCATATGTTCACGCTGAATGAGTTCCAGCGTCGCCAGCCCGACGGCGCAGCCGACCGGGTGGGCGGAATAGGTGTAACCGTGCGGGAATTCGAGCTGGTACTCGGGTTCGTCGGTGGCCATAAAGGTCTGGTAAATCTCCGGCCGCACCACCACCGCGCCCATCGGCTGCGCACCGTTGGTCACCTGCTTGGCGATATTCATGATGTCCGGCGTCACGCCGAACGCTGCGGCGCCGGTCAGTGCGCCGCAGCGGCCGAAGGCGGTGATCACCTCGTCGAAAATCAGCAGGATGTTGTGCTGGCTGCAGATCTCGCGAATGCGCTGCAGGTAGCCGACCGGCGGCACTATCACCCCGGCGGAGCCGGAGAAGGGTTCGACGATCACCGCGGCGATGGTCGAGGCGTCGCGCAGCGCGATAATGCGGTTCAGCTCCTCGGCCAGCTCGGCGCCCTGCTGCGGCATGCCGCGCGAAAAGGCATTGCCCGCCAGCAGGGTGTGCGGCAGGTGATCCGCTTCGGCGCCGGCGCCGAACGCTTTGCGGTTGCCGGCGATGCCGCCGACCGAAATGCCGCCGAAGTTAACCCCGTGGTAGCCTTTTTCCCGGCCGATAAAGCAGGTTTTGCCCGCCTGGCCCCTGGCCCGCCAGTAGGCGCGCGCCATTTTCAGCGAGGTGTCCGCCGCCTCCGAGCCGGAGCCGGTAAAAAACACGTAGTCGAGGCCGGCCGGCGTCATCTCTTTGATTCGGTTAGCCAACTCGAACGACAGCGGGTGGCCGAACTGAAATGCCGGCGAATAATCCAGCTGCGCCAGCTGGCGCCGGGCGGCGTCGGTAATTTCCTGGCGGCCATGCCCCAATCCGCAGCACCACAGCCCGGACAGGCCGTCAAAAATTTTGCGGCCGTCCTGGCTGGTGTAATAAACCCCCTCAGCCCGGCTGATGATGCGCGGGTTGGCTTTAAAGTTTCTATTTCCGGTAAAGGGCATCCAGTGCGCCTCTAACCATTCGGCATCGAGTCTATTAATCGGGTGTTTTTCAGCAGCCATGTTTTCCTCCGGGCAGGAAAATAATGTCGATATATTCAATAACCTGTAGTGTTAATGAAATGTTGTGCGAAATTGACTATGTTCCGCTTCTTCTCTAATGTGAATAATCATATGTCGAAACTTACTTAAGGTTTTATGCAAGTAAAAAAGCGCGCGCTGCTCGGGCAATTGTCGGATATGGATCTGCGTTTGCTGCGGGTATTCAAAGCGGTGGTCGACTGCGGCGGCATGAGCGCCGCCGAGCTGGAGCTGAATATCAGCCTGTCGACCATCAGCAAGCACATCAAGGACCTGGAGCAACGGCTGGGGCTGACGCTGTGCCAGCGCGGGCGCGAGGGCTTTGCGGTGACCGATGAGGGGTTGCTTGTCTACCAGGAAACCGTCAACCTGCTGGCGGCCACCGAGGCCTTCCGCCGCGGGGTGGATGAGGTGCACCAGCGCATGGGCGGCCAGCTGCACGTGGCGATATTCGACCATACGGTCAGCAACCCGCAGGCGCAAATAGGCCGGGCGATTGCCTTATTCAGCGAGCGTGCGCCGGAAGTTTCTTTGCAAATGTACGTCGAACCGATTAATACCATCGAGCGCGGAGTCATTGACGGCCAATTTCAAATCGGCATTATTCCCATGCACCGCAGCGCGGAAAGTTTAGCTTATCGTTCTTTATTCAGTGAGAGGATGTTCTTATATTGCGGCGCGCAGCATGAATTATTTTCCGCCAATCACGATGCATTAAATTGGGCGCTGTTGCACAATTACGCCTTTGCCGGATTGGGCTACCATTCGCCGAATATGGAATTGAGCCTGCAGCAGCATTTGCACCGCAAGGCGACGGGTTTCGCCCAGGAATCTATCGCCACCTTAATTCTTTCCGGCAAGTACGTCGGCTTTTTGCCTGACCACTATGCGGCGTTTTTTGTCGCGCAGAACATGATGCGGGCAATCAAGCCTGAGCTGTTCCGCTACCACTGCGAGTATTCCAGCGTGCTGCGCCGTTCGCCGATCCCGCAACGGGTGGTGAAACTGTTCCACGAGTGCCTGCTGGCGGCCCATGGAACAGCCTAGCCTTACCGGTCTTTCTTCTTGCCGAAGATTTTTAGCAGCACGCCAATCAGAATGCCGATTGCGATGCCGGCGAAAATCCAGCTGATGATACCCATTTGCTTCCTCCTGCTACTGCGTTGATCTGATTATATAATCATTCGACGCGGAAAGCCCCTTCGATCATCTGCCGCCGCTGCAGCGGCGAATAGGCGATCAGCGAATTCTTGCTGTTGGATTTCTCCAGGGCGATCGCCAGCTCGTCGGCGCCGATCGGCAGGTCATCCTGCCAGAACGGCGCGATGGCGTTGCGGGTGATGAAGTCGATCAGATAGCGTTCCGGGCTGTCGCGCTGCTCCGGGAACAGGCGCGCGGCCAGCTCGGCCATCAGCGTGCGTTGCTGCGGTTGCTCGCTGTCGGCCAGCAGCTCGAGGAACGGCAGCAGCAGGCGGCCGCACACCTGGCCGTGGTGATAATCGCGCAATGCGCCGATCTCGCCGGCGATGCCGTGGATCACCCCCAACCCGGCGGCGCTCAGCGTCAGCCCGCCCAGATAAGAAGCCTGCATGATCGCTTCGCGCGCCGCGTCGCTGCGGTTGAGCGCCGGCCAGGCGTCGAGGAAGTGGCGGATGCCGGTCAGCGACATTTCGCGCGTCATGGCGCCGGCGGTTTTCGACAAATAGGCCTCGAACAGGTGGGTGAAGGCGTCGATGGCGCAGTAAGCCAGCACCTTGTCCGGCGCGCCCGCCAGCAGCTGCGGGTCGAGAATGGCGGTGTGCGGCACGAAGTCGTTATGGCGCAGCGAGGCCTTCACCTTGCTGACCCGGGTGTCGGTGATCACCGCGTTCTGCGTCACCTCGCTGCCGGTGCCGGCGGTGGTCGGCACGGCGATCAGCGGCAGGGTGGCGCCGCTGATTTTGCTGTCGCCGACCTTTTCCATATAGCGCAGCGTCGGCAGCGGGTGCTCCACCAGCGCGGCGAACGCCTTGGCGGCGTCGATCACGCTGCCGCCGCCGATGGCCACCACCCGTCGCGGCTGGCCGCGCCAGCGCGCCACCCAGGCGTCGAGCTCCTGCGGCGACGCTTCGTGGCTGACGATTTCCGTGCCGATCAGCAGCGGCGACAATTCATCGCTCAGCGCCGCGTGCACCGGGCCGCTGAGGAACGAGCGGCAGCTGAACAGCAATGTCGGTTGCGGATCGGCGAGCAATAACGGAAGCAGCTGATTGATGCTGCCTTGGCCGAACCAGGTGTGGCGATTGGCGATGATCTGGTTGAGGGTCATGAGGGCTCCTTGGCGGCGAAACGGACGGAACGCACAGCATAAGCCAGCTCTGGCGGGGGGACCACTGCTTTCCGCACGTCGTTAACATGTTAACCCTGCGTCGGGGGAGCGGCGGATAAAGCTGTGATTTGTTTAACATGTAAACAATCAAAACCTTGCATTTTAGCCCGGCGGGTGCTTTTTATAACCTCCAGGGCCGCCGTGCGGCCGGGGCTGCCCGGCGTCGGTTGATTGTTAATGTATTAATAATGGCGAGGCGGGTATGGATATTCAGGTGGAACGCTTGTCTGCGGTGATCGACGCGGTGGCCAGCCCGCGTTTCTATCCCAACCTGCTGAACTGGCTGGAAGGCTATTTCGCCTTTGATAACGCCATCGTCTACGCCTTCGAACGCGGGCAGGCGCCGCGCTGCCTGATGAAAACCGAGCGGGAAAACAGCGACGCGGTCAATCAGCTCTACCAGCAGGGCGCTTACCTGCAGGATCCGTTTTATCAGGCGCTGAACGGCGGCGCGGGCGATGTGTTCACGCTGCGCCAGCTGGCGCCCTGCGGCTTTTACCACAGCGATTATTACCGCAACTTTTACCGCAAGACCGGCTGGCATGACGAGGCCGGGGTGTTGCTGCCGCTGACGCCGCAGCGCGGGCTGGGGGTGTTCTTCGGTTCGGCGCGCCGGGCGGTGGCGGTGCGCTACCCGCAGCCGGCCACGCTGAGCGGCGCGCTGACGCTGGTGAAAAGCGTGGCGCGGCTGCACGGGGAAGTGGTGGCCGCGCCGGCGCGCGCAGAGCGGGTGAGCGACGACGGGGTGCAGGCGCGCTATTCGCTGACGCCGCGCGAGCGGGAAATCGTCGATCTGATCCTCGCCGGCTGCGGTTCGCAGCACATTGCCGAACGGCTGTTCATCAGCCTGGGCACGGTAAAAAATCACCGCAAGAACATCTACGGCAAGCTGAATATCGGCTCGCAGGCCGAACTGTTCAGCCTGCTGCTGGCCGCGCCCAATCGCCGCAGCGCCTGAATGTTAATTTTTTGTATCAAATGTCCCTAAGGGGACATGGCAACCCCGCCTCCCGCTCCCGATAATCCGATGTCATGGCATAGGCAATCGGGAGTGCGGCAATGAACAACGAAATCGAGTCCTTAACCTACTACGCGGCGACCAAAAAATACGATCTGCGCTTCCCGACGCTGGAAGAGGATCTGGACGTCGACGTGGTGATCATCGGCGGCGGCTTCTCCGGCATCAACACCGCGCTGGAGCTGGCGGAGAAGGGCATCACCAACATCGCCATCCTGGAGGGCCGCTATCTGGGCTACGGCGGCACCGGCCGCAACGGCGGGCAGGTGATGGCCGGCATCGGCCACGATCTGGAGAAGATCAAGCGCCACGTCGGCCCGGCCGGGCTGGAAACCATCTTTAAAATCAGTAATCTCGGCGCGGGCATTATTCGCGAGCGCATCAAGAAATACGCCATCGACGCCGACTTCTGCTTTGGCTACGGCTACCTCGGCAGCAATGCGCGCCAGGAGAAAACCCTGCGCGGCTGGCTGAAGGAGTTCCGGGCGGTCTCGCCCGACGAAGAGATCGAACTTTACACCGGCGCGGAGGTGCAGCAGGTGGTGGGCTCCGAGGCCTACAGCTGCGCGCTGAAACACATGGGCGGCGGCCACGTGCATTCGCTCAATCTGCTGCTGGGCGAGGCCAGGGCGTTGAGCGACTATGGCATGAAGATCTTCGAAAACAGCCGCGTGCTGAACGTGGAATACGGATCGCGCGTCACCGTACGCACCGCCATGGGATCGGTGCGCGCCAACAAGATGCTGTGGGCGTGCAACGGCTTCCTCAACGGCATGGATCCGTTCATTTACGGCAAAACCATCAATACCTACGCTTTCCAGCTGGCCACCGAACCGCTGTCCGACGAGCTGATCCGCCGGATCAGCCCGATCCGCGGCGCCTACAGCGACATCCGCCCGGTGATCGACTACTACCGGGTCACCAACGAAAACCGGCTGCTGTTCGGCAGCGCCACCCGTTTGATCGAGTATTTCCCGTCAGATCTCAAGGCCTGGAACCGCAACCTGATGCTGAAGGTGTTCCCGTACCTGAAAGACGTGAAGATCGATCTGGCCTGGGGCGGCCCGCTGTGCTGCAGCGCCAACCTGTTTCCGCAGATTGGCACCCTGCCGGATCACGACAACGTGTTCTATGTGCAGGGCTATTCCGGCTTCGGCGTCACGCCGAGCCACATCGTTTGCAAGGTATTGGCGGAGGGCATGGGCGAAGGATCCGATCGTTACGATCTGATGAGCGCGATCCCGCACGTCAATATCTTCGGCAAGGACAAGCTGCGGCGGGTGATGACCACCGCCGGCAAGGTTTGGCACCAGACATCCGGCTACTGGAAAGGCCGCCGTTAACCCTCAGAGGAGAAAAACATGAAACCCTTACTGCTCAAGCAACCGCTGCCGGCGCTGCAGGACATCGGCAGCGTCAGCAACCTGGGCGCCACGGTGATCGCCGGTACGCCCAGCGTCGGCGTGGCGAGCATCTTCGGCGAACCGACCGATAACCTGAACTGCGGCGTTTTCAGCTGCACCCGCGGCACCTTCGTGATGGTCTACCCGTTCGCCGAACACGCCACGGTATGGGAAGGCAGCGCCGTCCTGACCGACGAACGCACCGGCGAGTCGGTGGAGTACCGGGCCGGCGACGCCTGGTTTGTCGAGAAGGGCACGCCGGTGCGCTGGGAAATCACCTCAGACCGTTTTGTTAAACATTACCTGGCCATCGTCGAGGGCTGATCCCCCGCTTCCCCGCGCCGGCCGGCGCGGGGAATACCCCCGTTATCCCAGCGCCCGAGCGATAAAATCGGTCACCCGCTGCAGGATCTGATCCTTGTTGGTCTCGTTAAAGCTCTCGTGGCGTCCGCCCGGGTTGATCATGCTGTCGAAATCGCTGCCCTGCAGAAGATCGATGGCGGTCCGCGACTCCGCCATCAGCACCAGCCGATCGTCATCGCCGTGGATCCACAGGGTAGGCAGAGCGCCGAACCCCGGCCCGGCGTTGATTTTGGCCAGTATCTGCTGCATGGCGCGCAGCGTCGGGCGCTTGAACGGCCCGTGCCACACCAGCGGATCGGCCTGGTAGGCGGCGCCGACCGCCGGATCGCGCGACAGGGTGGCGATGTCCAGCGGCTGGTCGGGAATTTCCGGCAGGTTGAGCAGGTCCGAGATCAGCGTTCTCTCGCCGATCAGCGGGCCGGACAGCACCAGCGCGCGCACGCCGTCGCCATGGCGCTGCACGTAGCGGGTGGCGATCATGCCGCCCATCGAGTGGCCAATCACCACCAGCGGCACGCCGGGATGCAATCGCTGAAAATGGCTCACCACGCGCTGAACGTCGTCGACCACCTGGTCATAATCTTCGATCAGCACGCGCTCCCCCTGCGACAGCCCGTGGCCGAGATGGTCGGGGCCGAACACCCGCGCGCCCTGCGCCTGCAGCGTGCGCGCCACGTACTGATAACGGCCGAGGTGCTCGCCGTAGCCGTGCACCAGCAGCGCCAGATAGCGCGGCCGATCGTTTCCCCAGTCATGTACCGCAATATCGCCATGACCGCCTTTGATAAAGCTGACTTTTTGTTCAGACATAGTATTTTTCTCAGGGTAGGTGCATCGGAAGTCCTATTCAGCGTAGTGGCACCGCGGGGAGTTGTCAGGGGCGGCAGATGCTGCCCCCGGGCTATTACAGGTCGAACTGGCGGTGATTTACTTCAGCCGTGGGCGATAAAGCCGCTGGACACCAATTCGGTGCGGTTCACCACGTCGGTTTTGGCGAAGATATTGCGCATGTGGGTTTTCACCGTGGAAAGGGAAATACCCAGCTTCAGGGCGATGCGTTTATTGCTGGCGCCTTCGCGCACCATATTGACGATTTCCTGCTCCTTGGCGGTCAGCAGCTGCGCCTCGCCGCCGGGCAGCAGGTCGCGCGTAGCCAGTTCGATCAGCGGCAGCACCGCCCGCAGGCGGCCGCGTTCCAGCTCGGTAAACGGGGTATCGCGGATCAGCGATACCCCGGCAATGATGCGTTTGCGCTGGCGGATGAAGATTTCCGTCATATCGCGCATGTCATTCGGCAGCATAAAGTCGTGGTAATAATGGCGGTTATCGGCGATCGCCGCCGGGCTCATGCCGACCATGGTAATGTCCTGCCGATGAAAATTGGCCGGCTTCAGCGGGTCGATATGCTGGAAATGGTTCAGATACTGCTGGTGGGTTTTATCGGAGATGCCGTGCAAAATATAGTGGTCGGGGCGCAGGTCCGGATTGACCAAATAAAACACCCCGGCGGACACCGGGATCAGATGCGCGATGGTATGCAGACAGCTGTTGATAAAGGCATCGGATGCTGCGGTATGCATGATTCATGTCCCTCCCTTTATCCTCTTCATCTTTCAAGGTGCAGAGGTGTCGGCGGCGTTTTCTCGCCGTCTTCTCGCCCCCTGAAGCCGGGTTTCAGTGGTCAATATATGAACGATACAAGCATAGTTGTAGCAATTTGGCAACACAATAAAAACATATTAACAACGTGAGCCCGATTGCAATAAAATACATAAATAACAAGCCGCCAACCCCTGATGGCGAGCTTGTTTGGCGGCGTTTCATTCTTGCTTCGTTAATAGGTTAATGAAATTTTTGTGACGTTTTCCCGCTGAATTTACAGCGGTTTCCTATCATTAATCCACCGACGCCAACCGACCGTTCGGCGTGCCACAACGCGCGCTTGCCGGTGAGCCCCCCTCGTCCTTAAGGACGATAGTCAGTATTTTCCTTTCCTCTCTATAGTGAGATTGCCGCCGCTGGCGGTGAAAAAACCTGCAAACACCAGGGCGAAAACCATAAGAGGAAATAACCATGAACCTGTCGTCGCGGCTGCACGCCCATCTTGAGCGGGGCAAGGTCGGATTCCCCACCACGCTGGCCAGTTCGGTCGGCGTGATTATGGCCAGTCCGGTGATCCTGACGGTCACCAGCGGCTTCGGCATCGGCGGCGATACCTTCGCGCTGGCGATGCTGATCGCCTTCGTCATGATGCAGGCCCAGCTCACCACCTTCTCCGAAGCGGCGGCGATGCTGCCGACCTCAGGTTCGGTGTACGACTATATCGCCTGCGGCATGGGGCGCTTCTTCGCCATCACCGGGGCGCTTTCCGCCTACCTGATCGTGCACATCTTCGCCGGCACCGCCGAAACCATCCTCTCGGGCATCATGGCGCTGGTGAACTTCGAACACCTCAACACCTTGATGGAAACCCACAACAGCTCATGGATGGTCGGCGTCGGGCTGGTGATCATATTCGGCCTGCTCAACGCATTCGGCATCGAGGCCTTCGGCAAGGCGGAGATCGTGCTGACCTTCGCCATGTGGAGCACGCTGGTCGTTTTCGGCGTCGTCGGGCTGCTGTCGCCGCATGCGGTGCCGCTGGAGGGCTGGTTCGGCAGCACGCTGAGCCTGGACGATCCCTTTGCGGTGTTCAGCCTGATTGGCATGGCGATGTTCATGTTCGTCGGCTGCGAGCTGGTGACGCCGATGGCGCCGGAGATCAAGCGCTCGGCGCGGGTGATCCCGCGCGCCATGGCGCTGGGGCTGTGCGGCGTGGCGGTGTGCATGGCGCTGTACGGCGCGGCGCTCAGCCATCAGGTGGAAAACGCGGTGGTGGACGCCGCCGCCGGCGTGCGCCTGCTGGATACGCCGATGGCCATTCCGGCCTTTGCCGGCCAGGTGATGGGCCAGTTCGGCAAATATTGGTTGGGCATCGGCCTGCTGCTGGCCGGCGCGGCGACCATCAACACGCTGATGGCGGCGGTGCCGCGCATTTTGTACGGCATGGCGCTGGACGGCGCGTTGCCGCGCATGTTCGCCTATCTGCATCCGCGCTTCAAAACGCCGGTGGTCGGCATTCTGGCGGCGGTGCTGATCCCCTGCGTGCACGC
This sequence comes from Serratia ficaria, assembly GCF_900187015.1. Taxonomy (NCBI): domain Bacteria; kingdom Pseudomonadati; phylum Pseudomonadota; class Gammaproteobacteria; order Enterobacterales; family Yersiniaceae; genus Serratia; species Serratia ficaria. The sequence continues at coordinate 697,911 of NZ_LT906479.1, forward strand.
CTTCGCCATTCAGGGCAACCTCGACCGCATCATTCCGCTGGTGCTGGCGGCGGTGTGCGCCTGGGGCGTGGCCTATCTGCTGGTGACCTGCTCGGTGGTGATCCTGCGCATGCGTCGGCCGGACCTGCCGCGCGCATACAAATCGCCGTGGTTCCCGCTGCCGCAGATAGTCTCCAGCGTCGGCATCGTGCTGGCGATCCTTTATATCACCCCGCCGGGCATGAACCCGCGCGACGTCTACATTCCCTTCGGCTGGATGCTTGGCCTGACCGCCGCCTACGCGCTGTTCTGGACGCTGTGCGTACAGAAGGTCAATCCGTTCAAACCGGTGCCGGTGGAGCAGGTGCTGGAAAACGCCTTCGCCAAAGCGGAAAACGGGGAGGCACAGTTTGACCGGCTTACTTCCCTCACTTAATCGCGCCTGGCGGCGGGCGCCGGCGGGCTATCGGCCGGGCGCCACCCTCGACCGGCTGGCGCAGAGCCTGCCGCCCTATGCCTGCGAACGTTTGGCGCCGTCCCTGCTGCGGCTGCAACTGCCGCAGGGGCCGCTGATCGAGGTCAGCGAGCGGGTTCAGGCGCTGTTTATGGCGCACATCGTCAGCCACCGCTTTCGGCTGCAGGGGAACTGCGCTTTGCAGACGCCGCTGGTGCTGAACGTGGTGGCCGGCGGCTGGCTGCGGCGGCGCGGGGTTATCTACCGCAGCCGCCAACAGCACCCTGAAGCGCAGCGGCTGAATGACGCGCTGCGGCGCTATCCGCAGATCGGCGAAACCCTGGCGCAGCTGGATTTTCGCCGCGTTCGGTTGGCGGTAGACGCCGGGCGCTGGACGCTGGACATCGAACCTTTCGCCGCGTCGGAGGTGGTCAGCCGTTTGCCGGCCGGCCGCCGTTATCTGCGGCTGGACGCCGAACAGCGGCGGCTGTTGCTGAGCAGCCTGCTGATGATCGGCCAACTGATGGAGAAGCTCAATGAGTAGAGTCGTAGTGATTACCGGCGGCGGCACCGGGGTGGGCGCCGCCTGCGCCCGCCTGCTGGCGGCGGACGGCGATCGGGTGTTTATCATCGGCCGCCGGCCTGAACCCTTGGCGGCGCTGGCGGCCGAGATCGGCGCGCAGGCGCTGGTGGGCGACGCCTCGAGCGGTGAAAGCTGGAACACGCAGCTATTGCCGGCCATTTTGCGGCAGGCCGGGCGCATCGACTGCCTGATCGGCAGCGCCGGCGGCATGGGGTTCAAGCGCATTACCGAGATGACCGACCAACAGTGGCAGCAGGCGATGGACAGCAACCTCAACAGCGCCTTCGCCAGCGCGCGCGCCTGCCTGCCGGCGCTGGTGAAAAGCGGCGGCAACCTGCTGTTGGTGGCGTCTATCGCTTCGTTGGCCGCCGGCCCGGAGGTGTGCGGTTACGTCACCGCCAAGCACGCGCTGATCGGCCTGATGCGCTCCATCGCCCGCGATTACGGCCCGCAGGGGGTGCGCGCCAACGCAATATGCCCCGGCTGGGTGACCACGCCGATGGCGGATGAGGAGATGCAGCTGCTGATGGACGCCCATCACATTTCATTGGCGCAGGCCTACCGGATGGTGTGCCGCGACGTACCGCTGCGCCGCCCGGCCAGCGCCGAGGAGATCGCCCGCGCCTGCCGTTTTCTCTGTTCGCCGGACGCCTCGATCATTACCGGCGCGGCGCTGGTGGCCGACGGCGGCTCCACCATCGTCGACGTGCCAACCCTGGCTTTCACTTCCCCGTAAGGAGCAGCAAATGAGTTCAGAAGCGGTATTTATTCAGGTCGGTGCGCTGGCCGAAGGCTTTGCGCCGCGCGGCAACACGCTGGAACAGCAGCACGGGCTGGCGGGAACCCAGCTGACGCTGCGCTTTAGCGACGGCGAATCGCTGCGCTGCCGGTTCAACGACGCAAGCACGCTGGAATGGGGCGAACAGCGCGGCGTCGCCTACCGCGCCACCAGCATTCGCCCCGGCGTGCTGTTTATCGATTTCCTCGATCCTCAGCGCGCTAACGCCAGCATTACGCTGGTGTGCGACCGCCATCAGGGCAACTTTACCGCAGTGTACGGCCAGTTGCCGAACGAGAGCCAGGCGCGGCTGGACGCCTTCAGCCGGGTAGAGCAGGGGCTGCCGCTGACGGCGGTAGAAGCCGAGTTCCGTTTCGGCACGCTGGACGACGCGCAGGCCACGCCGCCGGGCTTTACCGACGAGCTGATCGGCATGCGCAACATGTACACCTACAGCCCGACCGAACGTTACGAACACATTTACCTGAACGACGACTTCTACGCCTGGCAGTGTCTGGACGGGGTGGAAAAAGGGTTGGCGGACGTCGACCGCTGCCACTACGTGAAGGTGGCCGAGCAACTCTACCTGTTCGTCTGGCGCGAGAAGATTATCCCGACGCTGGGGGTGGTGGCGATCGATCTGCAGGCCATGCGCACCGACGGCAAGATCCTCGGCTACCAGGGCAGCGACTTCAGCGCGCTGAGCAATTTCGCCGTCGGCGCCCACGCGCAGGTGCTGAACACCACTCGCCATCCACGGGGATAAGCCGATGAACGCAACCTATGCGGCCGATGCGTTCGAGGGGCAGACGGTGCTGGTGACCGGCGGCGCCCAGGGCATCGGGCTGGCGATCGTCGGCGCCTTCGCCCGGCTGGGCGCCGATGTGGTGATGGCGGACCTGCAGCTGCCGAAGGCGCAGGCGGCGGCGGAAAGCCTGCGGCGCGAGGGCCGGCGCGTGCAGGCGCTGGCCTGCGATCTGGCCGACCCCGGGCAGATCGCCGAGCTGGTGGCGGCGGCGGGTGCGCTGCACCAGCGGCTGGACGTGGTTATCCACAACGCCGCCTATTTCCCGCTGACGCCCTTCAGCGACATCGACGCCGCGCTGCTGCAACGCACGCTGAGCGTCAACCTGATGGCGCCGTTCTTCCTGGCGCAGGCGGCGCTGCCGTGGATGCGCCGGCAGGGCGGCGGCAGCATTCTGGTGACCTCGTCGGTGACCGGGCCGCGGGTGGCCTATCCGGGGCTGGCGCACTATGCGGCGTCCAAAGCCGGGGTGAACGGCTTTATCCGCGCGGCGGCGCTGGAGCTGGCGGCGGCGGGCATTCGGGTCAACGGGGTGGAGCCGGGGATGATCCGCACCCCGGCGATGGCCAATCTGGGCGGCGCCGAGGTCAACCGGGCGATCGCCGCCGCGGTGCCGCTCGGGCGGTTGGGGGAGCCGGAAGACATCGCCGCGGCGATGGTGTTTCTCGCTTCGCCGGCGGCGGCCTATATCACCGGCCAGACGCTGGTGGTGGACGGCGGCGCCTTGCTGCCGGAAGCGAATTCTCTGCTTACTTGACGCTGCAGCGTTGTTGGCCGCCTAGCTGCAACGCCCGTTCATTTGAGGATGCCGATTCATTGAATCATTTCTTGGCGGGATGGGCGGTCACGTTGGCGGGCAGCCGGTCGCCCAGGGTGATCAGCTCGTCCAGCAGCGTCATCAGCTGTTCCATCTTCTGCTGCGAGAACGCGGCTTCAATCTCGGCATATCCCTGTTCCACCTGATGGCGCGCCACCTCGTACAGCTCCTGGCCCTGCTGGGTCAGCGAGACGTACAGCTTGCGTTGATCGTTGACCGGCTTCAGGCGGAAGATCAGCCTGTCGCGCTCCATGCGCGACAGGATGCCGGTCAGGCTGGGGCGCAGGATGCAGGTTTCCGCCGCCAGCTCGTGGAATTCGATCGAGCGGCTGTTGGCCAGCACGCGAATGATGCGCCACTGCTGTTCGGTCAGATTATGGCTTTTCAGGATCGGGCGGAAGAACCCCATGGCGGTTTCACGCGCCTGCAGCAGGGCGATGGTTAAAGATTCATGCATAGGTTTGGCCTTAGCTATCAAGGTGTTCGGTCCGCGCCGCCGGCCTGCTTCAGTGCCGCAGGGGGGCGCGGGCGCCCGGGTATCGTTAATAACTTAATAGTAGCCAAATTTCACCCGCGGGATAAAGCGAAAATGCGCTCGGCGGCGAAAAAGACGGCTAAAAACGCTTAATGTGTTGAATAACAACGCTTATGTTGGCGGTTTGTGAATATTTTGTTATCGCGATCACAAATCGCCCCACGCACGTTGCGTAAAAGCCGCACAGCGTATAAAAGTAATCGTTAATATATTAATGAATGCCGGTTGTCATGTTCTGTCACTGAAGGAGTTCGCATGAAAGGCACCGTATTTTCCGTTGCGCTGAACCATCGCAGCCAGCTGGACGCCTGGGATCAGGCGTTTCACCAGCCACCCTATAAAACCCCGCCCAAAACCCCGGTGTGGTTTATCAAACCGCGCAATACCCACCTCGCCAACGGCGGGGCGATCCCGTTCCCGGCCGGTGAAACGGTGCAGAGCGGCGGCACGCTGGCGGTGATCGTCGGCGATACCGCGCGCAAGGTACCGGCCGACAAGGTGAGCGAGTATCTGGCCGGCTATGCGCTGGCCAACGACGTCAGCCTGCCGGAAACCAGCTTCTATCGCCCGGCGATCAAGGCGAAATGCCGCGACGGCTTCTGCCCGCTGGGGGATATCGGCCAGCTGGCGGCGACCGACCGGCTGGAGATCGTCACCGAGATCAACGGCGTGGAGCAGGATCGCTGGTCGACCGCCGATCTGCTGCGTTCGGTGCCGGAACTGATCGCCGCCATCAGCGATTTCATTACCCTGCAACCGGGCGATGCGGTGCTGATCGGCACCCCGCACCGGCGGGTGGAGATCAAACCGGGGGATGAGGTGAGGGTGCGCGCCGCCGGCCTGCCCACTTTGACCAACCGCGTGAGCCAGGCAGGAGAATAATCATGAGACACGCCCGTATTCGCCATCATGGCCAGATTGTTAACGTCAGCGTGGATGAGCAGCTGCACGTTACCCTGCCGGACGGCAACATCCTGGATGAGCAAGACGTCGAGTGGCTGCCGCCGGCGCAGGGCACGGTATTCGCCCTGGGGCTGAACTATGCCGACCACGCCAGCGAGCTGGAATTCAAGGCGCCGGAGGAGCCGCTGGTGTTCCTCAAGGCGCCTAACACCCTGACCGGCCACCGCCAGGTGTCGGTACGGCCGGCCGGCGTGGAATATATGCACTACGAGGCCGAACTGGTGGCGGTGATCGGCAAGACCGCGCGCAACGTCAGCCGCGAAGACGCCATGGACCATGTGGCCGGCTACACCCTGTGCAACGACTACGCCATCCGCGACTACCTGGAAAACTACTACCGCCCGAACCTGCGGGTGAAGAGCCGCGACACCCTGACGCCGATCGGTCCGTACATCGTCGACCGCGACGACGTCGCCGATCCGCATCGGCTGGCGCTCAGCACCTATGTCAACGGCGAGCTGCGCCAGCGCGGCAGCACCGCCGACATGATTTTCGATATCCCGTTCCTGATCGCCTACCTGAGCGAATTCATGACGCTGCAGCCGGGCGACATGATCGCCACCGGCACGCCGAAAGGGCTGGCCGACGTGCTGCCGGGCGACGAAGTGGTGGTGGAGATCGAAGGCATCGGCCGTCTGGTTAACCACATCATCAGTGAAAAAGATTACGAGGAGAGCCTGCGATGAAAACCATCAACCACTGGATCGACGGCAAGAGCGTCGCCAGCAAAGACTATTTCACCACCAGCAACCCGGCCAACGGCGAGGTGCTGGCGGAGGTGGCGTCCGGCGGCCAGCTGGAGATCGATCGGGCGGTGGCCGCCGCCAAAGCGGCGTTCCCCAAGTGGGCCAACACGCCGATGAAAGAGCGCGCGCGCCTGATGCGCCGCCTGGGCGAGCTGATCGATGAAAACGTGCCGCAAATCGCCGAGCTGGAAACCGCCGACACCGGCCTGCCGATCCACCAGACCAAAAACGTGCTGATCCCGCGCGCGTCGCACAACTTCGAGTTCTTCGCCGAAATTTGCCAGCAGATGAACGGCAAAACCTACCCGGTGGACGACAAGATGCTCAACTACACGCTGATCCAGCCGGTCGGGGTGTGTGCGCTGGTGTCGCCGTGGAACGTGCCTTTCATGACCGCCACCTGGAAAACCGCGCCCTGTCTGGCGCTGGGCAATACCGCGGTGCTGAAGATGTCCGAACTGTCGCCGCTGACCGCCGATCGCCTGGGCGAGTTGGCGCTGGAAGCCGGCATCCCGGCCGGGGTGCTGAACGTGGTGCAGGGCTACGGCGCCACCGCCGGCGACGCGCTGGTGCGCCATAAAGACGTGCGGGCGGTGTCCTTCACCGGCGGCACCGCCACCGGCCGCCGCATCATCGAGAGCGCCGGGCTGAAGAAATTCTCCATGGAGCTGGGCGGCAAATCGCCGGTGCTGATCTTCGAGGATGCCGATATCGAACGCGCGCTGGACGCCGCGCTGTTCACCATCTTCTCGATCAACGGCGAACGCTGCACCGCCGGTTCGCGCATCTTCATTCAGGAAAGCATCTACCCGGAATTCGTCAAGCGTTTCGCCGAGCGCGCCAACCGCCTGCGGGTGGGCGATCCGCAGGATCCCAACACCCAGGTGGGGGCGTTGATCAGCCGGCAGCACTGGGAAAAGGTCTCCGGCTATATCCGCCTGGGGGTGGAGGAAGGGGCGACCCTGCTGGCCGGCGGCCCGGAAAAACCGGCCGGCCTGAGCCACGGCAACTTCCTGCGCCCGACGGTGCTGGCGGACGTCGACAACCGGATGCGCATCGCGCAGGAGGAAATCTTCGGGCCGGTGGCCTGCCTGCTGCCGTTCAAATCCGAAGAAGACGGCCTGCGCATGGCCAACGACGTGGAGTACGGTCTGGCGTCGTACATCTGGACGCAGGACGTGAGCAAGGTTCTGCGTCTGGCGCGCGGCATTGAAGCGGGCATGGTGTTCGTCAACACCCAAAACGTGCGCGACCTGCGCCAGCCGTTCGGCGGCGTCAAAGCCTCCGGCACCGGCCGCGAGGGCGGCGAATACAGCTTCGAGGTGTTCGCCGAGATGAAGAACGTGTGCATTTCCATGGGTGACCACCCAATCCCGAAATGGGGCGTCTAAGCCTCTGGCCACAACAAAAACGAAAGAGATGAGAACGATGACGACAAAACTTACCACCCATGCTGCCCCTGCTCCCGACGTCGTGCGCTGCGCCTACATGGAAATTCAGGTAACGGACCTCAAAGCGGCGCGCGAATTCTACGTCGACATCCTTGGCCTGGTGGTCACCGCCGAGGACGAGAACACCCTGTACCTGCGTTCGATGGAAGAGTTTATCCACCACAACCTGGTGCTGCGCGAAGGCCCGGTGGCCGCCGTTGCGGCCTTTGCCTTCCGCGTGCGCACGCCGGAAGACGTCGACCGCGCCGAAGCCTATTTCAATGCGCTGGGCTGCCGCACCGAGCGCCGGGTGAACGGCTTCGTCAAAGGCATCGGCGATGCGGTGCGGGTTGAAGATCCGCTCGGCTTTCCGTACGAGTTTTTCTACGACGTGCAGCACGTCGAACGCCTGGCCTGGCGTTACGATCTCTACACGCCGGGCGCGCTGGTGCGCCTCGATCACTTTAACCAAATTACGCCCGACGTCCCGAAGGCCGTGGAATACATCCAGGGGCTGGGTTTCCGCGTGACGGAAGATATCCGCGATGAAAACGGCGTGGTTTACGCCGCCTGGATGCGCCGCAAAGCCACGGTGCACGATACCGCGATGACCGGCGGCGCCGGGCCGCGCATGCACCATATCGCCTTTGCCACCCATGAAAAGCACAACATTCTGGCCATCTGCGACAAGCTCGGCGCGCTGCGTAAATCCGATTTGATCGAACGCGGCCCCGGCCGCCACGGCGTCTCCAACGCCTTCTATCTCTACCTGCGCGATCCCGATGGCCACCGGGTGGAAATCTACACCCAGGATTACTACACCGGCGATCCGGATAACCCGACCGTGAGCTGGGACGTGCACGACAACCAGCGCCGCGACTGGTGGGGCAACCCGGTGGTGCCGAGCTGGTACACCGAGGGATCGCAAGTGTTGGATCTCGACGGCCGGCCGCAGCCGGTTATCGAACGCAGCGCGCCAAGCGAAATGGCCGTCACCATCGGCGCAGACGGTTTTTCCTACACCCGCGAGGGCGATACGGAAAAGGGCTTCAAGCTCGGCAACACCCTGTAACCATCGCCGCGCGGGCGGCTTGCCCGCGCGAATTCGCCGTTCGGAGATTGCTATGCCGCATTTTTATGCTGAATGCACCAACAACATCCGCGAAGAGGCCGATCTTCCCGCCCTGTTCGCCAGGGTCAATCAGGCGCTGGCGGACACCGGCATCTTCCCGCTGGCCGGGGTGCGCAGCCGCGCCATCTGGCTGGACACCTGGCAGATGGCCGACGGCAAGCAGGATTACGCCTTCGTGCATATGACGCTGAAGATCGGTCACGGCCGCAGCCCGGAAAGCCGCGAGCAGGTCGGCGAGATGCTGTTCGCGCTGATAAAGGAACACTTCGCCGCGCTGATGGCGCAGCGTTATCTGGCGCTCTCTTTCACCATGGAAGAGCTGGATCCGCTGCTGAACTACAAGCAGAACAACGTTCACGCGCTATTTCGCAAAGAGTGAGAAGGGGTCGTAAATGCTGGATAAACAGCTGATTAACCGTGCGGTGCAGCGCCTGCATCAGGCGGAGCAAAACCGTGAACAGATCCGTGCGCTGTCGCTCGATCATCCCGAGATCACCATCGAAGACGCCTACGCCATTCAGCGCCAGTGGGTGGCGTTGAAGATAGCCGAGGGGCGCACGCTGAAAGGCCACAAGATTGGCCTGACCTCGCGCGCCATGCAGGTCAGCTCGCAGATCTCCGAGCCGGACTACGGCGCGCTGCTGGACGACATGTTCTTCAACGACGGCGGCGATATTCCTTTCGATCGCTTTATCGTGCCGCGGGTGGAGGTGGAGCTGGCCTTCGTGCTGGCCAAGCCGCTGCGCGGGCCGAACTGCACGCTGTTCGACGTGTATAACGCCACCGACTACGTCATCCCGGCGCTGGAAATCATCGACGCGCGCAGCCACAACGTCGATCCGCAGACCCAGCGGCCGCGCAAGGTGTTCGACACCATTTCCGACAACGCCGCCAACGCCGGCGTGGTGATGGGCGGCCGGCCCATCAGGCCGGACGCGCTGGATCTGCGCTGGATTTCCGCCTTGCTGTACCGCAACGGGGTGATCGAAGAGTCCGGCGTGGCGGCGGCGGTGCTCAATCATCCGGCCAACGGCGTGGCCTGGCTGGCCAACAAGCTGGCGCCTTATGAGGTGGCGCTGGAGGCGGGGCAGGTGATCCTCGGCGGCTCCTTTACCCGGCCGGTGCCGGCCAGGCGCGGCGACACCTTCCACGTGGACTACGGCCCGATGGGCTGCATCAGTTGCCGCTTCGTTTAGGAGAAAACCGATGTTAACCAACCACTTCAAACGGGCGCTGCAGGAAAAACGCCCGCAGATCGGCCTGTGGCTCGGGCTATGCAGCAGCTACAGCGCCGAACTGCTGGCCGGCGCCGGTTTCGACTGGCTGCTGATCGACGGCGAGCATGCGCCCAACAACGTGCAGACGGTGCTGGGCCAGCTGCAGGCTATCGCGCCTTATCCGAGCCACCCGGTGGTGCGCCCGCCGTGGAACGATGCGGTGATGATCAAACAGCTGCTGGACGTGGGCGCGCAAACCCTGCTGATCCCGATGATCCAAAACGCCGGGCAGGCGCGCGATGCGGTGCGCGCCACCCGCTATCCGCCGCATGGCATCCGCGGCGTCGGCAGCGCGCTGGCGCGCGCTTCCCGCTGGAACCGGGTGCCGAATTACCTGCAGCTGGCCGACGAAGAAATGTGCGTGCTGGTGCAGATCGAGACCCGCGAAGCGGTGAAAAACCTCGACGCCATTCTGCAGGTGGAGGGGGTGGACGGGGTGTTTATCGGCCCGGCGGATCTGAGCGCCGACATGGGCTTCGCCGGCAATCCGCAGCACCCCGAGGTGCAGCGCACCATCGACGACGCCATCGCGCGCATCAGCGCCGCCGGCAAGGCGCCGGGCATCCTGATGGCCGACCGGGCGCTGGCGCAGCGCTATCTGGCGTCCGGCGCGCTGTTCGTCGCCGTCGGGGTGGACACCACCCTGCTGGCGCGCGCGGCGGGATCCCTGGCGAGCGAGTTCAAACAGGGCGGGGCGGAAACGCCATCATCGGGAGTCTATTAAGCCATGAACCACGTCGATTCGCTGCCGCCGGCCAACCCGGCGCAGCAACATAAAGCGTTAACCGCCGCCGAGCAATCGGTGATTAAAAAGTTATTTCGGCGCCTGATTATTTTCCTGTTTGTGCTGTTTGTTTTCTCTTTTCTCGACCGCATCAATATCGGCTTCGCCGGGCTGACGATGGGCAAGGATCTCGGCCTCAGTTCGACCATGTTCGGCCTGGCGGCGACGCTGTTCTACGCCACCTACGTGATCTTCGGCATTCCGAGCAACATCATGCTGGGGATCGTCGGCGCGCGGCGCTGGATCGCCACCATCATGGTGCTGTGGAGCATCGCCTCCACCTGCACCCTGTTCGCCACCGGGCCGACCAGCCTGTACCTGCTGCGCATGATCGTCGGCATTACCGAGGCCGGCTTCCTGCCGGGCATTCTGGTGTATCTCACCTATTGGTTCCCGGCGTTTTACCGCGCCCGCGCCAACGCGCTGTTTATGATCGCCATGCCGGTGACCATGGCGATCGGCTCGCTGGTCTCGGGCTACATTCTGGCGCTGGACGGGGTGATGAACCTGAAGGGCTGGCAGTGGCTGTTCCTGCTGGAGGGCATTCCGTCGGTGCTGCTGGGCGTGGCGGTGTGGTTCTATCTCGACGATACGCCGGCCAAGGCCAGGTGGCTGACCGACGAAGAAAAAGCCAGCCTGCAGGCGATGATGGACGCCGACAAGCTGCAGCTGGTGCAGCCCGGCGGCCCGAGCAGCCAGCGCGCGCTGCGGCAGCGCGGCCTGTGGCGCGAAGTGCTGACGCCGGTGGTGCTGATGTACACGCTGGCCTACTTCTGCCTGACCAACACCCTGAGCGCCATCAATATCTGGACGCCGCAGATCCTGCAGAGCTTTAACCAGGGCAGCAGCAACATCGTGATCGGCATTCTGGCGGCGATCCCGCAGATCTGTACCATCGCCGGCATGGTGTGGTGGAGCAAAAGATCCGATCGCCTGCAGGAGCGCAAGCACCATACCGCGCTGCCGTATCTGTTCGCCGCCGCCGGCTGGCTGCTGGCTTCGGCCACCGATCACAGCCTGATCCAACTGCTGGGGATCGTGATGGCCTCGGTCGGCTCCTTTACCGCCATGGCTATCTTCTGGACTACGCCGGATCGGTCGATCAGCCTGGAAGCGCGAGCGGTGGGGATCGCGGTGATCAACGCCACCGGCAACATCGGATCGGCGGTCAGCCCGCTGTTGATCGGCTGGTTCAAGGATCTGACCGGCAGCTTCAATTCCGGGCTGTATTTCGTTTCGGCGCTGTTGATCGTCGGCGCCGTGCTGGTGTGGCGCATTCCGATGGCGGGATCCCGCCCAAGGGCGACGCCTTAGTCGACTGAATTTTGAGGAGGACTGCGTGCAGAAAAGTACCGGCTTTATCGCCAATATCGATATTTGCAAAGAGTACGACGCGCGTTACGCCGCTGATGAGGTGCATTACGAAACCTTCGCCGGGCTGGCGGCGTTCTTCGGCCGCGACATGCAGGTGCACTGGCACGATCGCTTTTTTCAGGTGCACTTTCTGGAGACCGGCAAGATAGAGCTGCAGCTCGACGATCAGCACTATTCGGTGCAGGCGCCGCTGTTTATCCTCACGCCGCCGTCGGTGCCGCATGCGTTCTTCACCGAGCCGGACAGCGACGGCCACGTGCTGACGGTGCGCCAGGAGCTGATCTGGCCGCTGCTGGAGCGGTTGTACCCCGGCAGCAACCTGGCGTTGGACATGCCGGGCATCTGCCTGTCGCTGGCCGACGCGCCGCAGGAGCTGACGGCGCTCAGCCATTACTGGGCGCTGATCCGCCGCGAGTTCAGCCAGGGGTTGGCCGGGCGCGGGCAGACGCTGGCGCTGCTGGCGCAGGCGGTGTTTACCCTGCTGCTGCGCAACACCGCGCTGGAGGACAGCGCCAACAGCGGGGTGCGCGGCGAGCTGAAGCTGTTCCAGCGCTTCAACAAGATGGTGGACGAACGCTTTCGCGAACATCTGCCGGTGCCGGAGTACGCTCAGGCGCTGGGGGTGACCGAATCGCGCCTCAACGACCTGTGCCGGCGCTTCGCCAACCGGCCGCCGAAGCGGCTGATCTTCGACCGGCTGCTGCGCGAGGCCAAGCGCATGCTGCTGTTCAGCGCCTGCACGGTGCATGAAACCGCCTATAGCCTCGGCTTCAAGGATCCGGCCTATTTCGCCCGCTTTTTCAATCGGCTGGAAGGCTGTTCCCCCTCGACCTACCGCGCGGCGCAGCACGCCCTTTCGTAACCGGGATCACAATTCGCAGCGATTGCGGCAGGCTGGCCTGAAAAGTACCGGCGATTGCCGCAAAAGTCTCTTCTCGAAACCGGCATTGGGGGCTTCAATTAAGCAACCAAAAGAAAACATTTCGTTAACAAAAGGCCGCATTCACGGCCGGTAAAATGCCGATTACGAGGAAGACCCGATGAAACCAGAAGACTTTCGTGCCGACAGCAAACGCCCGTTCACCGGCGCCGAGTACCTGAAAAGTTTGCAGGACAGCCGCGAAATCTACATTTACGGCGAACGCGTGAAAGACGTCACCACCCACCCGGCGTTCCGCAACGCGGCGGCTTCGGTGGGCCAGCTGTACGACGCGCTGCACGATCCGGCCAGCCAGGATCGCCTGTGCTGGAATACCGACACCGGCAACGGCGGCTACACCCACAAATTCTTCCGCTACGCCCGCAGCCCGGAAGAGATGCGCCAGCAGCGCGACGCCATCGCCGACTGGTCGCGCCAGAGCTACGGCTGGATGGGACGCACCCCGGACTACAAGGCGGCGTTCGGCTGCGCGCTGGGCGCCTATCCGGAATTCTACGGCCAGTTCGCCGATAACGCCCGCCACTGGTACAAACGCATTCAGGAAACCGGGCTGTACTTCAACCACGCCATCGTCAACCCGCCGATCGATCGCCACAAGCCGGTCAACGAAGTGAAGGACGTCTACATCCAGGTGGAGAAAGAGACCGACGCCGGCATCGTCGTCAGCGGCGCCAAGGTAGTGGCCACCAACTCGGCGCTGACCCACTACAACTTTATCGGCTTCGGCTCGGCGCAGGTGATGGGCGATAATCCGGACTTCGCGTTGATGTTCGTGGCGCCGATGGACGCCGAAGGGGTGAAGCTGATCTCGCGCGCCTCCTACGAACTGGTGGCCGGCGCCACCGGATCGCCGTTCGACTACCCGCTTTCCAGCCGCTTCGACGAGAACGACGCGATCTTGATCATGGATCATGTACTGATCCCCTGGGAAAACGTACTGATCTACCGCGATTTCGACCGCTGCCGCCGCTGGAGCACCCAGGGCGGCTTCGCCCGGCTGTTCCCGCTGCAGGCCTGCGTGCGCCTGGCGGTGAAGATGGACTTCATCACCGCGCTGCTGCAAAAGAGCCTGTCTTGCACCGGGGTGCTGGAGTTTCGCGGCGTGCAGGCCGATCTGGGCGAAGTGGTGGCCTGGCGCAACCTGTTCTGGTCGCTGAGCGACGCGATGTGCGCCGAAGCCACCCAATGGGAAAACGGCGCCTACCTGCCGGATGCCGCCGCGCTGCAGACCTATCGGGTAATGGCGCCGATGGCCTACACCAAGGTGAAGCACATCATCGAGAAGAACGTCACCAGCGGCCTGATCTACCTGCCGTCCAGCGTGCGCGACATGAACAACCCGCAGATCGACAAGTACCTGTCCCGCTACGTGCGCGGATCGGACGGCATGGATCACGTCGAACGCATCAAGATCCTCAAGCTGATGTGGGATGCGATCGGCAGCGAATTCGGCGGCCGCCATGAGCTGTACGAGATCAACTACGCCGGCAGCCAGGATGAGATCCGCCTGCAGTGCCTGCGTCACGCTCAGGGATCCGGCACCATGGATCGGATGATGCAGATGGTCGACAAGTGCCTGGCGGACTACGATCAGCACGGCTGGAAGGTGCCGCACCTGCATAACAATGGCGATATTAATCAGCTGGATAATCTGCTGAAGTAATTCAGGAGGAAGATGGTATGTCTCAGGAAAATGAACAGCGCTTACGCTTTCGCGACGCCATGGCCAGCCTGTCGGCGGCGGTGAATATCGTCACCACCGACGGCCCGGCGGGGCGCTGCGGCATCACCGCCACCGCGGTGTGCTCGGTGACCGATACGCCGCCCACGCTGCTGGTGTGCATCAACCGCAACAGCGCGATGAATCCGGTGTTTGAAGGCAACCGGCGGCTGTGCGTCAACGTGCTGAACCATGAGCAGGAACTGATGGCGCGTCACTTCGCCGGCATGACCGGGGTCAGCATGGAGGAGCGTTTCCGGCTGGAAGAGTGGCAGCGCGGCGCGCTGGGCCAGCCGGTGCTGCGCAATACCCTGGCCAGCCTGGAGGGCGAGATCGAACAGATCCAGATCATCGGCACCCACCAGGTGTATCTGGTGCAGATCAAACAGATCGCGCTGGGCGAAGCCGGCAACGGGCTGATCTACTTCAAGCGCAACTTCCATCCGGTGATCCACCAGATGGCGGCGCTGGCGTAAACGATCGGGGGCGCGGCGCCGCGCCCCTTTGGCTCAACTCTTGTTGGCCGCCAGATCGCCCACCAACCGGTTGACCGGATCGCTCATGTTGGTGAACCTGCTCAGTTCCGAACGCGTAACCACCACGAACACCCCCACGTTTTTCTGCGGGATCATCGCCATATAGGTGATGAAGCCGCCGCCGCCGCCGGTCTTCTGAATAATGCCCGGCAGGCCCTCCTTCGGCGCCATATACACCCAGCCCAGCCCCAGCGCATCCGCCTGTCCCGGCACGTCCATGCCCTTCAGCGACACCAGATCGTTACGCTGGAAATACATGGTCTGCTCGCTGGCGGCGGTGGATTTGCGCGGGCCGCCGACATTGGAGGAGAGGAACTGCTGCATCCAGCGCTGCATGTCGCGCGGGGTGGAGTAAATGCCGCCGCTGCCGGCCGCCGCGGTGGTGTCGCGGCAGGCGCTTGGCCCGGCCGAGGCGACCATCAGGCGCGAGCACTGTTCGGCGCTGGGCGTCAGGGTGGTATCGACCATGCCGAGCGGCGCGGTGATTTTTTCCTTCAGCAGCAGGCTGTAGGGTTTGCCCGCCGCGCGCGACAGCGCATCGGCCAGCAGGTCATAGGCCAGGTTGGAATAAGAGGCCCGCACGCCCGGCGGCACCGTGACGTTGGCGTGTTCCAGCCACTGCCAGCGCTGCGCCTTGGTCGGCCAGGTAAACACCGGCGTCTTCGGCGGCTTTTTGCCCGGCTGTTCGCGCGGCAGCGCGCTGGTATGGGTGGCCAGGTTCAGCAGGGTGATCGGCTGGCGCGAATTATAGGCCGGCACGTAGGCGCCCCTGGGGGCGTACTTGCGCAGCGGATCGGTCAGTTTGACCTGGCCATCCGCCGCCATTTTGACCATCACTTCGCTGGTCATCAGCTTGGTGATCGAGGCGATGCGGATCAGCGAATCCGGGCGCGGGCGCAGGTTGTTGCCCGGGCGGGTGTCGCCAAAGCTGCGGTTCACCACCTGATTGCCGTCGATCACCACCAGCGCCATGCCGGTGGCGCCGCTGTTATAAAAAATGTGTTCGGCATACTGGTCGACGATTTGCGAAGCCAGCTGCGGGGGCGCGGCCATCACGGCCAGCGGCGCGGCGCACAGGCCCAGCGCCAGCAATAAAGCGGGGACAGAGTTCTTCAACGGTCGTTATCCATTTAAAAATGCAGCAGCGAAAGGGCGAAATGCTCCCCTCAGTGTAATGCGCCAGGGCGGTGCCTGCATGTGGAAAAAAGAGCCATTCGGCGAAATTTTTTTGGCGCTTTCCGGCCTAGGGCGCGCGGGTGAAGATGGCGATCACTTCATCCAGGTGCGCCTTCATCGCCTTGCGCGCGCCGCGCACGTCGCGCGCTTCGATCGCCGCCAGGATCGCCCGGTGTTCCAGTTCGGATCGGTGCGGCATATCGTCCGGCGTGTAGTGGCGCTGCAGCACGCGGAACATGCTGCCGTAGCGGTGGCCGAGCAGGTGGCCGATGATGAACGCGTAGGCCGGATTGCCGCTGGCCTGGGCGATGCGGATGTGGAACAGGCGATCGCCGGGGTGGGTGGCGGAGCCCGCGCGGTTATCGCGGCAGTTCTGCTCGTAGGCGGCGCGGATGCCCGCCAGCTCTTCGTCGGTGGCGTGGCGGGCCGCCAGCGCGGCGGTTTCCGGCTCGATCAACAATCGGGTTTGCAGCAGCGAGAACGGCGGCAGCTCGGCGTTGAAATCCAGTTCGATATTCAGCTCATCGTCGATCTCCGCCCACTGATCGCGGCCGGCCTGGGCCATGACCGGCTCCTGCGACGCCGCGGTTTGCGCCCGCACGATCACGCCGTTGCCGACCTTGACGTCCACCAGGCCGATCACTTCCAGGGCGATCAGCGCCTCGCGCACCGAAGCGCGGCTGACCTGCAATTGCTGGGCGAGGTCGCGCTCCGACGGCAGCCGGCTGCCGGGCGGAAATTCGTTATTCTCGATCAGTCGTTTTAGCTGGTCGGCTATCTGTCTGTAAATACGCGGGTTTTCCAGTCGAGTGATCGGCATTTTTTACCTTAGGCTGGTCGATGTTAAGTGATGTTGCGCACAAATATTGCTCAAGCCGCTTGAGTAATGGTTATTCAAGTGTAAAAAATTGGTTAATCGAAATGCTGTTTCAAATGTGTTTCATTAACTTCTCATCCAAACGATAACGCGTAAAGCGTCTTTTGTCATGTTAAAGGCCTGACCTTTAATCGCCTTTAGTGGCCTGACCATTAGACCTTTGACGCCAAGGAGCCAAGATGGATTTAACCGGGAAACGCGTGCTGATCACCGCCGCCGGGCAGGGGATCGGCTTCACCACCGCCAGGCTGTTCGCCGCCGCCGGCGCCGAGGTGATCGCCAGCGATATCGACACCGCGCAGCTGCAGGGCAGCGCCGGCATTCGCGCACTGCAGCTGAACGTCACCGATCCGGCGGCCATCGCCGCGGCGGCGGAAAGCATCGGCCCGATCGACGTGCTGTTCAACTGCGCTGGGGTGGTGCACAGCGGCTCTATCCTCGAGTGCAGCGAGGAACAGTGGGCGTTTGCCCTCGATCTCAACGTCACCGCGATGTACCGCACCATCCGCGCCTTCCTGCCCGGCATGCTGGCGCGCGGCAAGGGCTCGATTATCAACATGTCTTCGGTGGCCTCCAGCATCAAGGGCGTGCCTAACCGCTTCGCCTACGGCGCCAGCAAGGCGGCGGTGATCGGCCTGACGCGCTCGGTGGCGGCGGATTACGTCACTGAGGGCATCCGCTGCAACGCCATCTGCCCGGGTACGGTGGAATCGCCGTCGCTGCGCCAGCGCATCGCTGAGCAGGCGCGCGAGCAGGGCCGCAGCGAGCAGGAGGTGTACCAGGCATTCGTCGCCCGCCAGCCGATCGGCCGTATCGGCACCACCGAAGAGATTGCCCAGCTGGCGCTGTACCTGGCTTCCGACGCCAGCTCCTACACCACCGGCACGGTGCAGATTATCGACGGCGGCTGGAGCAACTGAACCATCCCGTCATTTTTTAGAGAGGAACGCATGAAACTTTTACGCTATGGCCAACCCGGGCAAGAACGCCCCGGCATTCTCGATAATAACGGCCAGATTCGCGATCTTTCGCAGCATGTCGCCGACATCGGCGGCGAAGCGCTGCTGCCTGCCGCGCTCGACACGCTGCGCGCGCTGGATCTCGCCAGCCTGCCGCTGGTGCCTGGCCAGCCGCGGCTGGGGGCCTGCGTCGGTAACATCGGCAAGTTCATCTGCATCGGCCTGAACTACGCCGATCACGCGGCGGAAACCGGCGCGGCGATCCCCAGCGAGCCGGTGGTGTTCAGCAAATGGACCAGCGCGGTGGTCGGGCCGAACGATGCGGTGGAAATCCCGCGCGATTCGCTCAAAACCGACTGGGAAGTGGAACTGGGGGTGATCATCGGCCAGGGCGGGCGCTATATCAGCGAACGGGACGCCATGCGCCACGTCGCCGGTTACTGCGTGATCAACGACGTCTCCGAGCGTGAGTTCCAGATCGAACGCGGCGGCACCTGGGACAAGGGCAAGGGCTGCGATACCTTCGGGCCGACCGGCCCCTGGCTGGTGACCGCCGACGAAATCGCCGATCCGCACCGCCTGAACCTGTGGCTGGAGGTGGACGGCAAGCGCTATCAGGACGGCAATACCAGCACCATGATTTTCCGCATTCCGCAGATCGTCAGCTACCTGAGCCGCTTTATGAGCCTGCAGCCGGGGGATGTGATCTCCACCGGCACGCCGCCGGGCGTCGGCATGGGGCAGAAGCCGCAGCCCGTTTACCTGCGGGCGGGCCAGACGATGCGGCTGGGCATCGAAGGGCTGGGCGAGCAGCGCCAGCAGACCGTACAGGCTTAACCGGGAGCAGCTTGATGACCACCATTACCGCACTGCGGGTTGAAGACATTCGTTTCCCCACCTCGCTGGGGCTGGACGGATCCGACGCCATGAATCCGGATCCCGACTATTCCGCCGCCTACGTGATCCTCGAAACCGATCGCGGCGATCTCAGCGGCCATGGGCTGACGTTCACCATCGGCCGCGGCAACGAGATCTGCTGCGCGGCGATCCGCGCGCTGGAGCAGCAGATCGTCGGCGTGCGGCTGGAAGAGATCGCCGCCGATATGGGCGCCTTCTGGCGGCGCTTCACCAGCGACAGCCAGCTGCGCTGGATCGGGCCGGACAAAGGGGCTATCCACCTGGCCACCGGCGCGGTGATCAACGCGGTCTGGGATCTGTGGGCCAAATCGCTCGGCAAGCCGGTGTGGCGGCTGGTGGCGGACATGACGCCGGAAGAGCTGGTGCGCTGCATCGATTTCCGCTACATCACCGACTGCATCACGCCGCAGGAGGCGCTCAGCCTGTTGCAACAACGGGCCGAAGGCAAGCCGCAGCGTCTGGAACGCCTGCTGGAAGAAGGCTACCCCTGTTACACCACCTCGGCCGGCTGGCTGGGCTACCCGGACGACAAGCTGCGCCGGCTGTGCCAGCAGGCGGTGGACGCCGGTTTTTCCTACCTGAAGCTGAAGGTCGGGCGCGATCTGGAGGATGACATTCGCCGGGTGCGCATCGCCCGCGAGGTGATTGGCCCGGATCGCCGGCTGATGATCGACGCCAATCAGGTGTGGGAAGTCAACGACGCCATCCCCTGGGTCAACCACCTGGCGTTCGCCGAACCCTGGTTTATCGAAGAGCCGACCAGCCCGGACGATATCGAAGGGCACCGCCGCATCCGCGAAGGGGTGCGCCCGGTCAAGGTGGCCACCGGCGAGATGTGCCAGAACCGCATCATGTTCAAGCAGTTCATCATGCGCGGGGCGATCGACGTGGTGCAGATCGACGCCTGCCGCCTGGGCGGGGTTAATGAGGTGCTGGCGGTGATGCTGATGGCGGCCAAGCATCACCTGCCGGTGTGCCCGCACGCCGGCGGCGTCGGGCTGTGCGAGTACGTGCAGCACCTGTCGATGATCGATTTCCTGTGCATCGCCGGCACTCACGACGGCCGGGTGATCGAGTACGTCGATCATCTGCACGAGCACTTTGTCGATCCCTGCGTGATCCGCGGGGCGGCCTATATGCCGCCGAGCCGGCCCGGCTATTCGATCGAGATGCATCCGTCTTCGATCGAACAGTACCGGTTCCGCGGTTGAAGCGGGGGGCGGCCATGTTGCGCATCGACGCTCATCAGCACTATTGGCGCTACCGTCCGCAGGACTATGGGTGGATCGGCGAGCAGATGACCGCGCTGCGGCAGGATTTTGGCCCGGCGCAGCTGCAGCCGCTGCTGCAGCGCCATGGCTTCGACGGCGCGCTGGCGGTGCAGGCGCGTCACAGCGAGCGGGAAACGCTGGAATTGCTGGCGCAGGCGGAGGCGATCGGCGGCCCGAGCGGCGTGGTGGGTTGGCTGGACATCGCCGCGCCGCAGCTGACGCAGCGGCTGGAGGACATCGGGCAGCGCTCCGCGCTGCGCGGGCTGCGGCACCAGGTGCAGGATGAGGCGCAGCCGGCGGAGTGGCTGGCGCGGCCGGCGGTGCAGCGCGGCATGCGAGAGCTGCAGCGCCGGGGTTACGTGTACGAGATGCTGGTGACGCACCGGGATCTGGCGGCCGCGGCGCAGTTCGCCGCCCGCCACGACGATTATTGGCTGGTGCTGGATCATCTCGGCAAGCCGGATATCGCCCGCGGCGCACAGCACTGGGCGCAGCAGATCCGGCCGCTGGCGGCGTTGCCGCACGTGGCCTGCAAGCTGTCCGGGCTGATCACCGAGGCGCCGGGCGGGCAGTGGCGGCCCCGGCAGCTGCTGCCGTTTTTCGAGGCGGCGCTCGAGGCGTTCGGCCCGCAGCGGCTGATGTTCGGTTCCGACTGGCCGGTGTGCCTGCTGGCGGGGGATTACCGCCAGGTTTATCAGCTGTGCGAGCAGGCGATTGCGGCGCTGGGGCCTGCGCAGCAGGCGGCGATTTGGGGCGGCACCGCCTGTCGGGTTTATGGTTTAACGGAGTCTGGTTATGGATCTGTATCTGAAAAATAAAGTGGTGATTGTCACCGGCGGCGGCTCCGGCATCGGCGCGGCGATTTCTCACCTGCTGGCGGAAGAGGGGGCGATCCCGGTGCTGGTCACCAACGCCGAGCCGGACGCGGCGTTTCTCGCCGAGCTGCAGCGGCTGCAGCCCAAGAGCGAAGTGATCCTCACCGAGCTGTGCGAAGAGGCCAGCTGCCGCCAGGCGGTGAGCCGCACGTTGGCGAGCTTCGGCCGCGTCGACGGGCTGGTGAACAACGCCGGGGTCAATGACGGCGTCGGGCTGGAGGCCGGCCGCGAGGCGTTTGTCGGCTCGCTGGAGAAAAACCTGGTGCACTACTACCTGATGGCGCATCTGTGCCAGCAGGCCTTGCAAAGCAGCCGCGGCGCCATCGTCAACATCGCCTCCAAAACGGCGCTCAGCGGCCAGGGCGGTACCAGCGGCTATACCGCCGCCAAGGGCGCGGTGCTGGCGCTGACGCGCGAGTGGGCGGTAGCGCTGCGCCACGATGGCGTGCGGGTGAACGCGGTGGTGCCCGCCGAGGTGATCACCCCGCAGTACCAGCGCTGGATCAACAGCTTCGAACAGCCGCAGCGGCAGCTGGAGGCGATCACCGCGCGCATTCCGCTCGGCCGGCGTATGACCACGCCGCAGGAGATCGCCAATACCGTGGCCTTCCTGCTCTCCGCGCGCTCGTCGCACACCACCGGGCAATGGCTGTCGGTGGACGGCGGTTATCTGCACCTCGATCGGGCCATCACGTGAACGGCCCGGCGGCGGGGCGGCGGCGCTTCTGTCAGGCGCTGGATCTGATCGATTCACCGGCGCTGATCGAGGAATACCAGCGCCATCACCGGCGCATTTGGCCGGCCATCGCCGATCATTTGCGCCGGCACGGCATCCTGGAGATGGAAATTTACCGGCTGGGCACCCGGCTGTTCATGATTGTGGAGGTCGGCGCCGACTTTGACGCCGCGCGTTTTGACGCCGCCAGCCTGAACCATCCCGAGGTACAGCGTTGGGAAGCGCTGATGTGGCAATACCAGGCCGCCACCCCCTGGACGCCGCAGGGCGAAAAATGGGTGGTGATGGAGCGGATATTCTCGTTGCAACAACAATAATCTGAGGATACATCAATGCTTGCTGAAAAAAGTGCGGCCGCAGTGCAGCCGGGCGTCAGTGCGACCGCCAACCTGCGCTGGGCATTTATCCTGGTCACCAGTCTGTTCTTCATGTGGGGGCTGTCTTACGGCCTGCTGGACGTATTAAACAAACACTTTCAGGAAACGCTGCACGTCACCAAGGCGCAGTCGGGGCTGCTGCAGGCGGCCTATTTCGGCGCTTATTTCCTGGTCGCGCTGCCCGCCGGGTATTTTATGGACAAGAAGGGGTACAAGGCGGGCATTCTGGTGGGGCTGTGCCTGTATGCGCTGGGCGCGCTGCTGTTTGTGCCGGCGGCGTCGGCCAACAGCTTCGGCGCGTTTCTGTTCGCGCTGTTTGTCATCGCCTGCGGTTTGGGCTGCCTGGAAACGGCGGCCAACCCCTACGCCACGGTGCTGGGGGACGCGCGGGGCGCCGAGCGCCGGCTCAATCTTTCCCAGTCGTTCAACGGTCTCGGGCAGTTTATCGGCCCGATGATCGGCGGCACCCTGTTCTTCTCCGCCAGCCAGCCGGCCGGCGGCGATCAGGGCATGGTGAAGATGACCTACGTGGCGATCGCCGTGCTGGTGTTACTGATCGCCTTTCTGTTCAGCCGCACCCGGCTGCCGGACATCCGCGAGGAGGAAAAGCCGGTGCACGGCGTTATCGCGCGGGGGCTGTGGCAGCACCCGCACTTCGTCGGCGGGGTGATCACCCAGTTCTTCTACGTGGCCGCGCAGGTCGGAGTGGGGGCGTTCTTTATCAATTACGCCACCGAGCACTGGCGCGACGTTTCCAACCAGAGCGCATCTTACCTGCTGTCGATCGCCATGATCTGCTTTATGGTCGGGCGCTTCTTCAGCACCTGGCTGATGGGGCGCGTCAAGCCCGCCACCCTGCTGATGGTTTATTCGCTGGTCAACATTGCGCTGTGCGGCGTGGTGATGCTGAGCCTCGACGGGGTATCGGTGGTGGCGCTGATCGCGGTGTTCTTCTTTATGTCGATCATGTTCCCGACCATTTTCGCCCTTGGGGTGAAAAACATGGGCAAGCACACCAAACGCGCCAGCTCGTTCATGATTATGGCGATCGTCGGCGGCGCCATCATGCCGTACTTTATGGGGGCGCTGGCCGATCGTTACAGCACCGCGCTGTCTTATCTGCTGCCGCTGCTGTGCTTCGCGGTGGTGTTCGTCTACGGCCTGCGGCAGCGCCGCAGCTGAGCGGCCGGCCCGCCGCTTCAGCCGGCGGCGGGCGGCGCGTTCTGCGCCAGCTGAATGGTGTTGCGGCCGCTGTTTTTAGCCAGATACAGCGCGGCGTCGGCCGCGCCGATCGCCGATTCGACGTCCAGCTTCTCCAGCGCCGAGATGCCGGCGCTGAGCGTGACGGTGGTGGTTTCCAGCTGGTTGAACTGATGGGGGATCTCCAGCGCCAGCACCCGTTGCCGCACCCGCTCGGCTAACCGGGCGGCGTACTCTTCGTCGACGTTGGTCAGCAGCACCAGAAACTCTTCCCCGCCGTAGCGCGCCACGATATCCCGCGAGCGCACCGCGTCGCGAATGGCGACCGCCACCTGCACCAGCGCCCGATCGCCCATCGCATGGCCGTAGTTGTCGTTGTAGGCCTTGAAGCGATCGATATCGAGCAACAGCACGAAATGCCGGCCGGTCTGGGGTTCCGGCAGCATGGTGATCTTGTTCTCCAGCCCGCGGCGGTTATACAGGCCGGTTAACGGATCCAGCATGCTTAAATTATTGAATCTGTCCCTTTCATGGTACAGGTTGGCGACCAGCGTTCGGGTAAAAATCTCGCTGCGTTTCAACATCAAATGATGGATTGAAAAAGCGATAATCGGCAAGACGATGGTGAATAATATCCGCATGGTGTTATGCATGCCGTCCAGTAATAAGATCACCATGGCGGATGGCACTGCATGCAAACAGAAGGCGATGAAATTATCCGTCAAAGCGATGGCGCTGATAAAAAATATGCTGAACAGGCTAATTAATAAAAAACTTTGGTTGTTCGGCGCACAGTATTGGCTCTTGACATAAATATGCGCCGCCCACAGCAGGCCGACCACGATGGCGAACTGGTTGAGCTTTTTAATGTACTGCCGGGGAGATTGCAGGGTAAATAGCAATGCGGCCAAACAAAATATCGGTATGCTTAATAAAGGCAGGGTAAGCGACGGTTTGTTGTTGAACGGGACCAATAGCGTAAATACGGAAGAGGCGGCATTCATCAATAAGAAAAGAAATACTGATAGACGCTGTTTGCTGTTCAGCAATTCCTGATAAGAACGGGCGTTCATACGGAGTTCACTCTTTACCAAATCGATCTGTCGGATAATTAAGGTTGAGAAGTATTCCCTCGGCGTGAAATAGACACCCGAATTGCATGGTTGTTGATTGTGATTATTAACCTGCGAATGAGACTAGGAATTTTCTTATATCAAACTAGCATTTTTTAGCCTTGGTGTCATCTGCGGTTTGGCCGCGGCGGCGAAAATGATGCACGTCGAAAAAAAGTGGTATATGATATTGGTTCTCATTATCACTTGAAGGGTAGGGTTATCATGATTGCAGCCATGATTACCGCGTGTGGCCTGTGGGGCGTCAGCTGGTGCCTGGGCGATCGCCTGGCCAGCGCCTGGGGCGTGCTGTTGCCTTGCGCCCTGATGCCATTGCTGGCGTTGATCGACCTGGACATGATGCAGTTGCGCACGCTGATCGTGATCGCCATGCTGGCGACGCTGGTGATGCTGTTCAACAGCCGCCTGCGCCACTACCTGCTGCTGCCTTCCTGCATGGCGTTAGCGGGCGGTTTGGCGGCCATCAGCCTGAATTTCAACCTCGGCTGAAAACGCAAAAACCACGCTTCGGCGTGTTGGTCATCGTATCGTTGGGGAGTTGCTTCGGGGGGGCTTGCCGGAGAGGTCATCAATTGGTGCGAAGAGAGGGACTTGAACCCTCACGTCCGTAAGGACACTAACACCTGAAGCTAGCGCGTCTACCAATTCCGCCACCTTCGCACAGTCGATGTTGTTGCTTGTATCCTGATTTATATTACGTCGCCAGCGTGGTGCGAAGAGAGGGACTTGAACCCTCACGTCCGTAAGAACACTAACACCTGAAGCTAGCGCGTCTACCAATTCCGCCACCTTCGCATCGATGCTGCGTGCAATATAAATCATGTGGTTATTTGGTGCGAAGAGAGGGACTTGAACCCTCACGTCCGTAAGGACACTAACACCTGAAGCTAGCGCGTCTACCAATTCCGCCACCTTCGCATACCAGAAACATTACCGGAGTAACGTTACCACGGAGGCGAATTCTAGAGATTTTGGCGGACACGTCAATAGTTATTTCCCCTGTTTGCGGGCGTTTGCTGGAAAAACAGCCATATCGCTGCTTTTGTGAGGCTCAAACAGCCAAATCAGCCAGTCAATCAACACTCTGACCCGCGGCGCAAGGAAGCGGCCGGGCGGATACATGATGTAAATCGGCATCGGCGGAGGCGGCGTTGCCGCCAGCACCTCGACCAAATCCCCCTTTTCCAGCCAGGGCGCCAGCGAATAGCGCGCCGCCTGGATCAGCCCCATGCCGGCGCGGGCGCCGCTGGTATAGGCGTCTGCGCCGCTGACGCTCAGCCGGGCGGGCAGCTCGCGCAGCTCCAGCTTGCCGTCGCGGCAAAACTCCAGCGGATAATCGCGGTTGTTGGCGAGCGAGAAATAGCCCACCGCCCGGTGGCGCTGCAGATGATCGATCGACTGCGGCACGCCGCGTTCCCGCAGGTAGGCCGGGGAGGCGCAGGTCAGCTGCGGCAGTTGGGCGATGCGCCGGGCCACCAGGCTGTCGTCTTCGGTTTCCCAGGCGCGCAGCACGCAGTCCACGCCTTCGCGCAGCAGGTCGACGTGGGTGTCGTTGGCGCCCAGGGCCAGGGTGATGTCCGGATAACGCCGGTAAAAATCATCCAGCGCCGGAATGACTATCTCGCGCGCCAGCGAGTGCGGCATATCGATGCGCGCTTTGCCGGAGGGCTGCAGTTTCTGGTGGCTGAACAGCGTATCCGCTTCTTCGAGCGCCCCCAGCAGCTGCACGCAGCGCTGGTAATACAGCGTGCCTTCGTGGGTGACCTGCACCTGACGGGTGGTGCGGATCAGCAGCCGCACGCCGAGGCGCTGCTCCAGCCGCTTCAGGGTATTGCTGACGGTGGCGCGCGGCAGCTGCAGGCGCTCGGCCGCCCGGCTGAAGCTGCCCAGCTCCACGATGCGGGTGAAAATGCGCATGGCCTGAACCTGATCCATTCTCCCCTCCGTATTGTTAGCGATTTTTGAACAGTGATGAGTAATTCGCATTATTTATCTTTGCAGGGTAAACAACCAGACTTTGTTGCGTTATCCATTCACGGCATGAGGGCAACACAATGCAACAGCGTCAATTAGGCTCCAACGGGCCGGTCGTCTCCGCTCTGGGATTAGGCTGCATGGGCATGAGCGACTTCTATTCCACCGGCGCCGACGAACAGGAAGCCATCGCCACCCTGCATCGGGCGCTGGAGCTGGGCGTCACCCTGCTGGATACCGCCGACATGTACGGCCCGCACACCAACGAACGGCTGGTGGGCAAGGCGATCAAGGGCAAACGGCGGCAGGTGTTTCTGGCGACCAAGTTCGGCATCCTGCGCGATCCCGCCGATCCTTCCGCCCGCGGCGTCAGCAGTCGGCCGGAATATATCCGCCGTTCGGTGGAGGGCAGCCTGCAGCGGCTGGGGGTGGATGAAATCGACCTCTATTATCAGCACCGGGTCGACCCGCAGGTGCCGATTGAAGACGTGGTGGGCACCATGGCGGATCTGATCCGCGAAGGGAAGATCCGCCATATCGGGCTGAGCGAAGCCTCGGTCGCCACGCTGGAACGGGCGCACAAGGTGCATCCGATCACCGCGCTGCAGACCGAATATTCGCTGTGGACCCGTGACGCAGAACAGGGCGTTTTGGCGGCCTGCGAACGGCTGGGGATCGGCTTCGTGCCCTACAGCCCGCTGGGGCGCGGCTTCCTGACCGGCGCCATCCAACGGCCGGAGGATCTGGCCGCCGACGATTTCCGCCGCGGCAACCCGCGTTTCCAGGGCGAAAACTTCGCCCGCAACCTGGCGCTGGTGGAAAAGGTGGCGGAGCTGGCGGCGCAGAAGGGCGTCAAGCCTTCGCAGCTGGCGCTGGCCTGGGTGCTGGCGCAGGGCGAACACATCGTGCCGATACCGGGCACCAAGCGCCGCCGCTATCTGGAGGAGAACGTCGCCGCGGCGGCGCTGACGCTGAACGACGCCGAACTGGCGGCGATTGAAGCGGTATTCCCGCTGCAGGCGGCGGCCGGCGAACGTTACGGCGCGGAATCGATGACCTATATCAACGGTTGAAAAAAAGGCGCAGCCTGTGGCCGCGCCCTGTTTTCACCCGCGGACGGGGTTATTTCTTTTTCTTTTTCGGATCGCGCGGCGGGCGGCCGACGGTCGCCTGATACACCTTGAAGCGGCCGTTTTGCGCCAGCACTTCGTGGCTGCCGAAGGTGGCGTCCAGAATGTCCGGGTACGGCAGGAAGGCGTTGGCCACGATGCGCAGGCTGCCGCCGATCGGCAGGTGTTTCAGCGCCCCGCGGATCAGGGTCTCCGCCGCGGTCAGGCTGGTCTGCAGACCGTCATGGAACGGCGGGTTGGAGATGATCATGTCGAAACGGCCGGTAATGTCGGAGTAGACGTTGCTGACGATCACTTCGCCTTCAATGCCGTTGGCGGCCAGGGTGGCGCGGCTGGACTCCACCGCGGCGGCGTTGACGTCGCTCAGGGTCAGCTTCACCTTCGGCGACAGCCTGGACAGCACCGAAGCCATCACGCCGGCGCCGCAGCCGATATCCAGCACTTTGCCCTTCATGTGTTTTTCCAGGGTCGACAGCAGCAGCGAGCTGCCGACGTCCAACCCGTCGCGGCTGAACACGCCCGGCAGGGTTTTCACCGTCAGATCGTGCAGCTGATAACTTTCCCACCAGTCGTCCAGGCTGAATTCGGTCTGCGCATCCACGCGGCCGTGGTACAGGCCGCAGCGGCGCGCGCTGTCGATTTTGACCAACTGGACGTGCCCTTCCAGGGTGGGTTCGGCGCTGCGCACGCCGCTGCGGTTTTCACCGACCACGAACACCTCCGCGCCCACCGGCAGCAGCGCCAGAATGTTGCACAGCTGGAACTGCGCTTCCTGTTTGCTCTTCGGCCAGTAGTAGATCAGCGTATCGCACTCGGCAACGAAGGCGGCGTCTACCGTCAGGCCGAACTGCACATTGTCGCCCATCGCCCGGTTCAGTAACTGCCAGTGATGGTATTGCTGGGTATGGACACGCACATCCGCGGCCTCGAATTGGGCCGGCAGGGCATCCTGCAGGTCGCCGGCGAACAGAACGCGGCGTTCGATAAACTCATCACTGTGGCGCAGCATGACTTCACTGGCGGGGGTTAATGCAGACATCAGGTTTTGGCTCCTAGAAATTAGACCGGGGATTATAGAGCTTTGCGGCGATATGTTCGACGGGTTTATATCCAATGGCTTTGCCGATCCCGCCGTCGCCGGAAAGATGCAGGGGATGTTGGCGCGGGCTGCGCGGGTTTGTTAGCATAGCGCGGCGCATGGCAGGCATGGCGCACCACAACGGGTAGGGATCGGCATGGCATCAAAACGCGACTGGCTGTTACAACAACTGGGTATCACGCAGTGGACATTGCGCCGCCCGGGCGTGTTGCAGGGCGAAGTGGCGGTCAGCCTGCCGCCCGAGGTGCGGTTGCTGGTGGTGGCGCAGGCGCTGCCCGAGCCCAACGACCCGCTGTTTTGCGACGTGCTGCGCAGCCTGGGGCTGACGCCGGCGCAAACCTACGGCCTGACGCCGGAGCAGGTGGCGATGCTGCCTGAAGAAACCGAATGCAACAGTTGGCGGCTGGGCGTCGCGGAGCCGCTTGCGGTGGCCGGCGCGCAGCTACACAGCCCGGCGCTGGCCGAGCTTTCTCAAGATGCGGGGGCCAAACGCGCCCTCTGGCAGCAGATTTGTCATCATGAACAGTATTTCTACCCTGACAGCGGCCGACCTGGCCACGGCCTTCAAGATTGAACGGGCCAGCCATGCCTTTCCCTGGACGGAGGCCACCTTCGCCAGCAACCAGGGCGATCGCTACCTCAACCTGAAACTGAACGCCGACGGGCAGATGGCGGGCTTC
The DNA here is from genome assembly GCF_900187015.1 of Serratia ficaria. Classification (NCBI taxonomy): domain Bacteria; kingdom Pseudomonadati; phylum Pseudomonadota; class Gammaproteobacteria; order Enterobacterales; family Yersiniaceae; genus Serratia; species Serratia ficaria. Next base: position 727,169 of record NZ_LT906479.1, read on the forward strand.
GCCATCACGCAGATCGTGCTGGATGAAGCCACGCTGTTCAACATCGCCATTCATCCGGACTGGCAGCGCCGGGGCTTTGGCCGCACCTTGCTGAACGCGCTGATCGCGCAGCTGGAGAGCCGCGGCGTGGTGACGCTGTGGCTGGAAGTGCGCGCTTCCAACGGCGCGGCGATCGCGCTGTACGAAGATCTCGGCTTCAACGAAGTGACCCTGCGCCGCAATTACTACCCGAGCGCCAACGGCCGCGAAGACGCGATCGTGATGGCGCTGCCGCTGGCGTAGCCGCCGCGCGGCCTTTATCTTCCTCGCCGGGAAAACCATTGATTGTCACCGGTTGGCAAATCAGCGAAAATGCCCGGCTATTATCTTTTATTTACCGCTTTGCCTGGCGCCGCTACGGCGCGTTCTGATGATGTCGCAGGGCGGACTAACCGTAGAACCTGAAAACATGTCTCCTAGTGAATTTGCCCGCGAGGTCTCGAAAAGAAGAACCTTCGCCATCATCTCGCACCCCGATGCCGGTAAAACCACCATTACCGAAAAAGTGTTGCTGTTCGGACAGGCGATCCAGACCGCCGGTACGGTAAAAGGCCGTGGCTCAAGCCAGCACGCCAAATCCGACTGGATGGAAATGGAGAAGCAGCGCGGGATCTCGATCACCACCTCGGTGATGCAGTTCCCGTACCGCGACAGCCTGGTCAACCTGCTGGATACCCCGGGGCACGAAGACTTCTCCGAGGATACCTACCGCACCCTGACCGCCGTCGACTGCTGTCTGATGGTGATCGACGCCGCCAAGGGCGTTGAGGATCGTACCCGCAAGCTGATGGAAGTGACCCGTCTGCGCGACACGCCGATCCTGACCTTCATGAACAAGCTGGACCGCGATATCCGCGATCCGATGGAAGTGATGGACGAAGTCGAGCGCGAGCTGAAGATCGCCTGCTCGCCGATCACCTGGCCAATCGGCTGCGGCAAGCTGTTTAAAGGGGTTTATCATCTGTACAAGGATGAAACCTACCTGTATCAGACCGGTAAAGGCCACACCATCCAGGAAGTGCGCATCGTCAAAGGCCTGGACAACCCGGAGCTGGATGCCGCCGTGGGCGAAGATCTGGCGGCGCAGCTGCGCGAAGAGCTGGAGCTGGTGCAGGGCGCGTCGCACGAATTCGATCGGGAAGCCTTCCTGAGCGGCGATCTGACGCCGGTGTTCTTCGGCACCGCGCTGGGCAACTTCGGCGTGGATCACATGCTGGACGGCCTGGTGGCCTGGGCGCCTGCGCCGATGCCGCGTAAAACCGACACCCGTGAAGTGACCGCCTCTGAAGAGAAATTCACCGGCTTCGTGTTCAAGATCCAGGCCAATATGGATCCCAAGCACCGTGACCGCGTGGCCTTTATGCGCGTGGTGTCCGGCCGTTACGAAAAAGGCATGAAGCTGCGCCAGGTGCGCACCGGCAAAGACGTGGTGATTTCCGACGCGCTGACCTTTATGGCCGGCGACCGTTCGCACGTGGAAGAAGCTTACCCGGGCGACATCATCGGTCTGCACAACCACGGCACCATTCAGATCGGCGACACCTTCACCCAGGGCGAAGACATGAAGTTCACCGGCATTCCGAACTTTGCCCCTGAGCTGTTCCGCCGCATTCGCCTGCGCGATCCGCTGAAGCAAAAACAGCTGCTGAAAGGCCTGGTGCAGCTGTCTGAAGAGGGCGCGGTGCAGGTGTTCCGCCCGATCGCCAACAACGATCTGATCGTTGGCGCGGTCGGCGTGCTGCAGTTCGACGTGGTGGTGGCGCGACTGAAGAGCGAATACAACGTGGAAGCGCTGTATGAGTCGGTCAACGTGTCGACCGCGCGCTGGGTCGAGTGCAGCGACGTGAAAAAATTCGAAGAGTTCAAGCGCAAAAACGAGCTGAACCTGGCGTTGGACGGCGGGGACAATCTGTCCTACATCGCGCCGACCATGGTTAACCTCAACCTGACGCAGGATCGTTATCCGGAAGTGGTGTTCCGCAAAACGCGCGAACACTAAGGCTAGCGCGGGGCGCCTCAGGGCGCCCTGTTTTCATCCCGCTAATTAATTAACCCCTCTCACCTGTCTTCCCCTGTCTTGCCGTCGCCTGGCGGCGCCCGGCATCGGCTGCAATTTTCGCCCTATGGTCTATATTTAACAGGGTACGTCGCGCAGACTAAGATTAAATCACTGCTATTTTTTAATTACTCAGCAAGTTATTCGGTCGTGTTGTCAATCGGCGACATATTGTTTCCTTTAAAATCAAAGAGATAACAAAATCACTGCGCAGAGGGGAAATGACTGTCGTCAATCGGCGACGGTTTTTAGCCTGAATAATGTGCGAATTTTATTTTTGTATTGATTTTTAAAGGTTTTTTTAGATTGGCACAGGCATTGCAATAGTCTTGGCGTGAACGTTTTATTGTATAGAAATCGTGAAGTGTTTACCGAATGGGCCGCGTTATGGCGGCTGCAGGAGCCCAGCCTGTTTGGGCTTCACAACAAAAGGAAGAGATCGATGAAAAATACTAAATTTGCACAATCGCTGATGGCTGTCGTTTTGGGTTCCGTTCTGGTGAGCGGCAGCGCGCTGGCTGAAGACGGCTTGCTCAACAAAGCATCAAGCGCCGCTGATAGTGCGGGTGCCAAAATCGATAGCTCCATGAAAAAAGTCGACGGCTACATGGATGACAGCGCAACAACGGCTAAAGTTAAAAGTGCCCTGGTCGATGATAACACCATCAAAAGCACCGACATTTCGGTGAAAACCGAACAAGGCGTGGTTACCCTGAGCGGTTTCGTCGGCAGCCAGGCGCAGGCCGAGCACGCGGTTGAAGTGGCCGGCAAAGTGGAAGGCGTCAAGTCCGTCAGCGACAAGCTGCACGTGAAAGACGAAGCCAAGCAGTCCGTGAAGGCGTATGCGGGCGATACCGCGACCACCAGCGAACTGAAAGCCAAACTGCTGGCCGATGACATCGTGCCTTCACGCAACGTGAAAGTGGAAACCACCGACGGCGTGGTGCAGCTTTCCGGCGAAGTGAAAACTCAGGCGCAGTCCGAGCGTGCGGAAAGCATCGCCAAAGCGATCGACGGCGTGAAAAGCGTGAAGAACGATCTGGCGGTGAAGCCTTAATATTGGCCGGCATGCGCAACGACAAGCACTAAATTCCGGGCCGGCCCTGCGCCGGCCCGGAATGCACCACCAAAAAAAGAACTGACCCGCAGCCCGTTGCCGCCCTGTGAAGGGCGCAGGTTGCGATGTGTTTTTTCACTATGGTAAGGAGAGGCTTATGTTTCGTTGGGGCATTATCTTTTTAGTTATCGCACTGATCGCGGCGGCATTGGGGTTCGGTACGCTGGCGGGGACCGCCGCCTGGGCCGCGAAAATCGTGTTCGTCGTGGGTATCATCCTGTTCCTGGTCAGCCTGTTTACCGGCCGCCGACGTCCTTAGCTTTCCTTCAAAGTGTAACAAAGCTTAATTCCTTTTCCCGCAGTAGGGAGGCAAGTCATGAACAGCGACATCATTCTCGGACGCTGGAAACAGCTGAAAGGCCAGGTATGGCAGGCATGGGCGGAGTGGTCCGGCAGTGATTGCGCCTGGCTGACCGGCAGCAATGACTTCCTCTCTGGCGTACTGCAAGAGGATTACGGAAGAGAGCAAGACGCGGTATCCTCGGAGAAAACGTCTCACTGAGGAAGCAGCGTTGGGATACAGAATACCCATCACGCTCGGCAATATAGAACCGCTGGCGTATAAACCTTACCGGCCCGGCAAGATGGCGCTGGTATGTGAAGGGGGCGGGCAGCGCGGGATATTTACCGCCGGCGTGCTGGACGAGTTCCAGCGAGCCCGCTTTAACCCCTTCGATCTGATGATCGGCACCTCCGCCGGCGCGCAAAATCTGTCGGCTTACGTCTGCGGGCAGATGGGCTATGCGCGGCGGGTGATCACCCGCTACACCACCTCGGCCCAATTCTTTAACCCGCTGCGCTTCGTGCGCGGCGGGCACCTGATCGATCTCGACTGGCTGGTCGACATTACCTCGCAGCAGCTGCCGCTGGCGATGGACGTGGCGGAAAAGCAGCTGATCGACGGGCGTGAATTCTTGATGTGCGCCTGCCGCAGCGACGACTTCGCACCGACCTACCTGCCGGCGCAGCGCGACAGCTGGCTGCCGGCCATCAAGGCTTCCAGCGCCATTCCCGGCTTTTACCGCCTCGGGGTGGAGCTGGACGGCGTCAGCTATCAGGACGGCGGCATCAGCGATGCGATCCCGGTCGAAGAGGCCTATCGCCGCGGCGCCGACACCATCGTGGTGATCCGCACCGTGCCCTCGCAGATGTACTATACGCCGCAGTGGATGAAGCGCATGGAGCACTGGCTGAGCGAGAGCAGCCTGCAGCAGATGGTGCGCATCCTGCAGCATCACGAGCAAAGCTACCACCGCATCCAGCAGTTTATCGAGAAGCCGCCGGGCAAGCTGCGCATCTTCGAAATATTCCCGCCGAAGCCGCTGGCCAGCAACGCGTTGGGCAGCCGGCTGACCTCGCTCAACCAGGATTACCACCTGGGGCGCCGCTGCGGCCGCTACTTCCTGGCGACCGTCGGCCACTGGCTGCTGGAGCAGGAAAAACTGGACGGCATGAAGGTGAAAAAGGCGCTGTCGCGTCGGCTGATCCAACCGGAAAATGTCAGGATGCCTTCGCCGATCGTCACCGATATCAACCTGCCGCACGATCTTGCCGCGCAGCCGGAAGCCAATCTGGCGGCGCCGAAAATCATCCTGCCGGGCGATCTGCCGCCGGGGGAAGGGGGCGCCCTGTGAACCGCGAGTTTACCGACACCCATTGCCATTTCGACTTCCCGCCGTTTAGCGGGCGGGAGGCCGAAAGCCTGGCGTTGGCCGCGCAGGCCGGGGTGCGGAAAATTATCGTGCCGACGGTCACCGCCGAGCGGTTTGCGCGGGTGCTGACGCTGGCGCAGGATCATCCGCCGCTGTTCGCCGCGCTGGGCCTGCACCCGCTGTATATCGCCCAGCATGGTGAACCGCAGCTGGAACAGCTGGCGGCGCTGCTGGCCAGCCGACCGCCCAAGCTGGTGGCGGTGGGGGAGATAGGCCTCGACCTGTATATGGAAAACCCGCAGTTCGAGCGCCAGTGGGGGCTGTTGCAGGCCCAGCTGAAGCTGGCGAAGCAGCATGACCTGCCGGTGATCCTGCATTCCCGCCGCACGCACGATCGGCTGGCGGCGTTGTTGCGCCAGGCGCAGCTGCCGCGCCGCGGCGTGGTGCACGGCTTCGCCGGCAGCCTGTCGCAGGCGCAGGCGTTCGTTCGTTTGGGCTATCGCATCGGCGTGGGCGGCACCATCAGCTACCCGCGGGCGCAGAAAACCCGCGGGGTGATGGCGCAGCTGCCGTTGAGCGCGCTGCTGCTGGAAACCGACGCGCCGGACATGCCGTTGGCCGGCTATCAGGGGCAGCCGAACCGCCCCGAACGCGCGGCGGAAGTGTTTCAGGTATTGTGCGGCCTGCGGCCCGAACCGGCCGACGAGATAGCCGACGCTTTGCAACGCAATGCCCAGGCGTTGTTCGATTTCCCCGTCTAAACCCCTCATAATGTGATGCAGGTCACGTTATAAGATTTTCATTTGCTTCCTGTTGTATGCATTTGTGACATAAATCGGGGCGGGTGAGCGCTCGCTCAGTATAATCGCGCCCGTATAACGCCTTTCAGCAGACCTCTCGCAATGAGCAGGGATGCATTTCATTTTTCGCAACAGGGATACTTTTCATGCAACTCATCATGAGCCTGGTCGGCATGGCGGTGCTTATTGCCATCGCGGTGCTGTTGTCCAGCAACCGGCGCGCCATCAACATGCGCACCGTGGTCTGGGCGTTCGTCATTCAGATCGCCATCGGCGCGCTGGTGCTGTATGTGCCGGTCGGCCGCAGCATGCTCGGCGGCATGTCGGCCGGGGTGGCCAACGTGATCGCCTACGGCAATCAGGGCATTTCGTTCATCTTCGGCGGGCTGGTCTCCGACAAAATGTTCGAGGTGTTCGGCGGCGGCGGCTTCGTCTTCGCGCTGCGCGTTCTGCCGGTGATCGTGTTCTTCTCCTCGCTGATCGCGGTGCTTTACTACCTGGGCATCATGCAGCTGGTGATCCGCGTCCTGGGCGGCGGCCTGCAGAAGCTGCTGGGCACGTCGCGCACCGAGTCGCTGTCGGCGACCGCCAATATCTTCGTCGGTCAAACCGAAGCGCCGCTGGTGGTTCGCCCGTATATCGCCACCATGACCCAGTCCGAGCTGTTTGCCGTCATGTGCGGCGGCCTGGCTTCGGTGGCCGGTTCGGTGCTGGCGGGCTATGCCCAGATGGGGGTGCCGCTGGAGTACCTGATCGCCGCTTCGTTCATGGCCGCGCCGGGCGGGCTGCTGTTCGCCAAGCTGATGGTGCCGGAAACCGAAAAGACCCATGACAAAGACGATGCGATGAAGCTGATCGCCGAAGAGGACCGCCCGGCCAACGTGATCGACGCGGCGGCTTCCGGCGCGGCTTCCGGCATGCAGCTGGCGCTGAACGTCGGCGCGATGCTGCTGGCGTTCATCGCCCTGATCGCCCTGCTGAACGGCATTCTCGGCGGCATCGGCGGCTGGTTCGACTACCCGCAGCTGTCGCTTGAGCTGCTGCTCGGCTGGCTGTTCTCACCGATCGCTTTCCTGATCGGCGTGCCCTGGAGCGAAGCGATGACCGCCGGCTCGTTTATCGGCCAGAAAATTATCGTCAACGAATTCGTCGCCTACATGAACTTCGGCGCCTATCTGCGCCCTGACGAGGTGGTGGCGGCCGAGGGGCTGCAGGTGCTGTCTGCCCATACCAAGGCGATCATCTCCTTCGCGCTGTGCGGCTTCGCCAACCTGTCGTCGGTGGCCATTTTGCTGGGCGGCCTGGGCAGCATGGCGCCCAGCCGTCGCCACGACATCGCGCGCTTCGGCCTGAAAGCGGTGGTGGCCGGCACGCTCTCCAACCTGATGAGCGCCACTATCGCCGGGTTCTTTTTGGCGCTGTAAGCTAAACTCTCAAAAACGCGGGCGTGCGCTGCGCGCCCGTGATCTTCAGCGGTTTCTTTAGCGAATTTGTGAACGATATCGCGTTATTTTGTGATGCTCTTCACATATAATTCCATCCTGTTACAGTGCTATTTCATATGGTGTGACGCCTAACGCGAATTGCCCCGGGCGATCCGGTTAAAATAGCTATTACTGGCCAGCCGCATCGCGGGTGGCTCTGTGCGGTGAGAAGGATCTCAGTTGCCGCCGCGGGAATCCGTTCCCCAGCGCTATCTTCATGGAACCAAGTCCGCTCGCCAACATCCAGGTTCTCAGTTGGAGAGTTTTATGACCGAACTAACCGCAGCAGCGCAACGTGCGCTGAATTTAATGGATTTAACCACGCTGAATGACGACGACACCGATGAGAAAGTGATCGCGCTCTGTCGTCAGGCCAACAGCCCGGCCGGCCACACCGCGGCCATCTGCATTTACCCGCGTTTTATCCCGGTGGCGCGCAAGGCGCTGCGCGAGCAGGGCACGCCGGACATCCGCATTGCGACCGTGACCAACTTCCCGCATGGCAACGACGATATCGACATCGCGCTGGCCGAAACCCGCGCGGCGATCGCCTACGGCGCGGATGAAGTGGACGTGGTGTTCCCCTACCGCGCGCTGATCGCCGGCAACGAGCAGGTGGGCTTCGAGCTGGTCAAGCAGTGCAAACAAGCCTGCCAGGCGGCCAACGTGCTGCTGAAAGTGATCATCGAGACCGGCGAGCTGAAGCGGGCCGATTTGATCCGTAAAGCGTCCGAAATCGCCATCAACGCCGGCGCCGATTTTATCAAGACCTCCACCGGCAAGGTGCCGGTCAACGCCACGCTGGAAAGCGCCGAGCTGATGATGTCGGCGATCCGCGATCTGGGCGTGGCGGAAACGGTCGGCTTCAAGCCGGCCGGCGGCGTGCGCAGCGCGGAGGACGCGCTGCACTATCTGCAACTTGCCGATCGTATTCTGGGTGAAGGCTGGGCCGATGCGCGGCATTTCCGCTTCGGCGCGTCCAGCCTGTTGGCCAGCCTGCTGACCACCCTGGGCCACCGCGCTCAGGCCGGCGGCGGCGGCTACTGATCGATTCCGATGGCCGGGCGCCGCGTGGCGCCTGCCTTCATCCGATTCTAGGTTACACAGGGGGATGCCTTGTTCCTGGCACAAGAAATAATTCGTAAAAAACGCGACGGCCAGCCGTTGAGCGAAGCCGAGATCCGTTTTTTCATCAACGGCATCCGCGATAACGCGGTGTCCGAAGGGCAGATCGCCGCGCTGGCGATGACCATTTATTTCCACGACATGACCATGCCGGAGCGCGTGGCGCTCACCATGGCGATGCGCGACTCCGGCACCGTGCTGGACTGGAAGAGCCTGTCGCTGAACGGCCCGATCGTCGATAAACACTCGACCGGCGGCGTGGGCGACGTCACTTCGCTGATGCTCGGCCCGATGGTGGCGGCCTGCGGCGGTTATGTGCCGATGATCTCCGGCCGCGGCCTGGGCCATACCGGCGGCACGCTGGACAAGCTGGAGGCGATCCCGGGCTTCAACATCTTCCCGGACGACAACGCCTTCCGCAAAATCATTCAGGACGTGGGCGTGGCGATCATCGGCCAGACCAGCTCGCTGGCGCCGGCGGACAAGCGCTTCTACGCCACCCGCGACATTACCGCCACCGTGGATTCCATTCCGCTGATCACCGCCTCTATTCTGGCGAAGAAGCTGGCGGAAGGCCTGGATGCGCTGGTGATGGACGTGAAGGTCGGCTCCGGCGCCTTTATGCCAACCTATGCGGCTTCGCAGGATCTGGCGCAGGCGATCGTTGGCGTGGCCAACGGCGCAGGCTGCAAAACCACCGCGCTGCTGACCGACATGAACCAGGTGCTGGCGTCCAGCGCCGGCAACGCGGTGGAGGTGCGCGAAGCGGTGCGTTTCCTGACCGGCGAATACCGCAACCCGCGCCTGCTGGAAGTGACCCTGGCGCTGTGCGTGGAGATGCTGCTGTCCGGCGGGCTGGCGAAAGACGACGCCGATGCGCGCGCCAAGCTGCAGGCGGTGCTGGACAACGGCAAGGCGGCGGAGGTGTTTGGCCGCATGGTGGCGGCGCAGCAGGGCCCGGCGGATTTCGTCGAGCGTTACGACAGCTACCTGCCGGCGGCGACCCTCAGCAAGCCGGTTTACGCCGAGAAGCCGGGCATCATCAGCGCGATGGATACCCGGGCGCTGGGCATGGCGGTGGTGTCGCTGGGGGGCGGGCGCCGCCGCGCGACCGACAATATCGATTACAGCGTCGGCCTGACCGAGATGGCGCGCCTGGGCGACAACCTGGATACCCGGCAGCCGTTGGCGGTGATCCACGCCAACGACGAAGAGAGCTGGCAGCAGGCGGCCGAAGCGGTGCGCGGCGCCATGACGCTGAGCGACAACGCGCCCGAAGCGACGCCGGTAGTTTACAAACGAGTGTCGGAATAAGTATTACCTTTACCACATTTATAGCGGCAGCAAAACTCGCTGCCACTATACCCAATGGATTTCAAGATGCAGGTAGGCGGTAACTGAAGGAATCCCCAGTCACTTGGTGAACCAAGTGACTGGGGTGAGTGAAGGCAACCAACACCCCTGCGGCTTGAAAGACGACGGGTATACAGGAGAGCACAGATGAAACGTACATTTATTATGGTCTTGGACTCATTCGGCATCGGCGCCAGCGAAGACGCCGAGCGTTTTGGCGATCGGGGTTCCGACACCCTGGGCCACATTGCCGAGGTTTGCGCGCGCGGCGAAGCCAACGTTGGCCGTCAGGGCCCGTTGACGCTGCCTAACCTGAGCCGCCTGGGCCTGGGCAAGGCGGCGGAGGAGTCTACCGGCAAATTCCCGCAGGGGCTGGACCGCGACGCGGATATTATCGGCGCTTACGCCTACGCCAGCGAGCTCTCTTCCGGCAAGGACACCCCGTCGGGCCACTGGGAAATCGCCGGCGTGCCGGTGCTGTTCGACTGGGGCTACTTCAAGGACGAGCACAACAGCTTCCCGCAGGCGCTGCTGGACAAGCTGGTCGAGCGCGCCAAGCTGCCGGGCTACCTGGGCAACTGCCACTCTTCCGGCACGGTGATCCTCGATCAGCTGGGCGAAGAGCACATGAAAACCGGCAAGCCGATTTTCTACACCTCCGCCGACTCGGTATTCCAGATCGCCTGCCATGAGGACACCTTTGGCCTGGAGCGTCTGTACGAACTCTGCGAAATCGCCCGTGAAGAGCTGACCGAAGGCGGCTACAACATCGGCCGCGTCATCGCGCGTCCGTTCGTCGGCGACAAGCCGGGCAACTTCCAGCGCACCGGCAACCGCCACGATCTGGCGGTAGAGCCGCCGGCGCCAACCGTGCTGAAAAAGCTGGTGGACGAGAAGGGCGGCGAAGTGGTGTCGATCGGTAAAATCGCCGACATCTACGCCAACGTCGGCATCACCAAGAAAGTGAAGGCCACCGGCATCGACGCGCTGTTCGACGCCACCCTGACTGAAATGGCGCAGGCCGGCGACAACACCATCGTGTTCACCAACTTCGTCGACTTCGACTCCTCCTACGGCCACCGCCGCGACGTGGCGGGCTATGCCGCCGCGCTGGAGCTGTTCGACCGCCGCCTGCCGGAGCTGCTGAAGCTGGTGAAAGACGAAGACATCATCATCTTCACCGCCGACCACGGCTGCGACCCGACCTGGCCTGGCACCGATCACACCCGCGAACACATCCCGGTGCTGGTCTACGGCCCGAAAGTGAAACCGGGCTCGCTGGGCCACCGTGACACCTTCGCCGACATCGGCCAGACCGTGGCCGGCTATTTCGGCGTGTCGCCGATGGACTACGGCAAGTCAATGCTGTAACACTTTGCTGGCGCCGGGCGGTTGCCCGGCGCATTTTTTTATTCATGACGACGATTTGAAGGAAGAGAATTATGGCTACGCCGCACATTAATGCTGAAATGGGTGATTTCGCTGACGTAGTACTGATGCCGGGCGATCCGCTGCGCGCAAAATATATCGCCGAAACCTTCCTGGAAGGCGCGGTGGAAGTGAACAACGTGCGCGGCATGCTGGGTTTCACCGGCACCTACAAGGGCCGCCGCATCTCGGTAATGGGCCACGGCATGGGCATCCCGTCCTGCTCCATCTATGCGCGTGAGCTGATCGCCGAGTTCGGCGTGAAGAAGATCATCCGCGTGGGGTCCTGCGGCGCGGTGCGCGACGATATCAAACTGCGCGACGTGGTGATCGGCATGGGCGCCTGCACCGATTCCAAGGTGAACCGCCTGCGTTTCAAAGACCACGACTATGCGGCGATCGCCGACTTCGATATGGTGCGCAATGCGGTGGACGCCGCGGCGGCGCAGGGCATCCCGGCGCGCGTGGGCAACATCTTCTCCGCCGATCTGTTCTACACGCCGGATCCGGACATGTTCCAGGTGATGAAGAAGTACGGCATCCTGGGGGTGGAAATGGAAGCGGCCGGCATCTACGGCGTGGCGGCTGAGCTGTACGAAGAGTTCGGCTGTAAGGCGCTGACCATCTGCACCGTCTCCGACCACATTCTGCGCCACGAAGCGACCACCGCCGCGGAGCGCCAGACCACCTTCAACGAGATGATCGTTATCGCGCTGGAGTCGGTACTGCTGGGCGACAAAGCCTGATAATCAAACGGGCGCAGCTCGCTGCGCCCGCGTTTGGAACGCTCCCCATCCTCAGGTTTTTTTCACCTCTTCCTTCGGCGGTTCATCATCGTCGTCTTCCACCGTGTTGCCTTCTTCCAGCGGCGTATTGGCGGTCAGCAGGTAGGGCGACTGCTGCCAGCGGCTGCGGCGATGCTGCAGCAGGGTGCGCGCCAGAATAATGCCGATCGCCAGCGCCAGCAGGATCATCAGGCGCAGCAGGTTGGTGGTGTTGTCCACCTGCTTGGACTCGGTCGCCAGCACGTGGGTGTCCAGGGTGATGCGGATAAAGCCGATCGGGCCGTCTTTGCCCTGGATCGACTCAACCAGCTGATGATTGAAATAGCTGCCGGCGCGTTTGCCGTCGAGCGACAGGCGATCGCGTATACTTATCTGTTCACCGGCGTGGGAAACCAGGGTGCCGTCCAGCTGATAGACGCTGGCGTCCAAAATGCGGCTGTGATCGGTGAGCCGTTTCAGGATGGCGTCGACGCGCTGGTTGTCGACGTCGCTGTCGTCGTCCAGCAGCGGCGCCAGGCTGTAGGCGACCTGTTGGGTCAGCGTTTGCGCCAGCTCCTCCACCTGCTCGGATCGCGCCATTTGATGACTCAGGCTAAAATAGGAGGCGCCCTGCATCAGCAGCACCAGCAAAGCCAGGCAAATCAGGATAATAGCGGTGCGGTGCAGGCGAAATTTCAGTTTAGCGCGAGCCATGCAGGTTCCTTGGGCATCTTGGACACTTTATGTTGCCAGAACCAATGGCGATAGGATAGCTTGATGCGTCGTTTTATCGTGCAGCAGCAGGGTGCGCCCCATTATTCAGGAGTTAATGATGTCGAACAGTCTGACCTATTGCGATCTCCCGGCGGAGATCTCTCAATGGCCGGGTCTTCCCCTTTCGTTGAGCGGCGATGAAGTGATGCCGCTGGACTACCGGGCGGGCCATACCGGGTGGCTATTGTATGGCAAGGTACTGGACAAGACGCGCATCACTCAGTTCCAGCGCAAGCTGGGCGCGGCGATGGTGATCGTCACCGCCTGGGCCGTGGAGGATTATCAGGTGGTGCGTTTGGCGGGCACGCTGACGCCGCGCGCCAAGCAGCTGGCGGCGGAAAATGGGCTGGACGTGGCGCCGCTGGGCAAGATCCCGCACCTGCGCACGCCGGGCCTGCTGGTGATGGACATGGACTCGACCGCCATCGAGATCGAATGCATCGATGAGATAGCCAAGCTGGCGGGCGTCGGCGAACAGGTGGCGGAAGTCACCGAGCGCGCGATGCGCGGCGAGCTGGACTTTACCGCCAGCCTGCGCCAGCGCGTGGGCACGCTGAAAGGCGCCGACGCCAATATCCTCAGGCAGGTGCGCGACGCGCTGCCGCTGATGCCCGGGCTGACCAGCCTGGTGAGCAAGCTGCAGGCGATGGGCTGGCATGTGGCGATCGCCTCCGGCGGCTTCACCTACTACGCCGAATACCTGCGCGACCGGCTGAAGCTGGTGGCGGTGGCGGCCAACGAGCTGGAGATCCGCGACGGCAAGCTGACCGGCGAAGTGCTGGGCCCGGTGGTGGATGCGCAGTTCAAGGCCGATACGCTGGTGCGGCTGGCGGAAAAGCTGGGCATTGCGCCGCAGCAGACCGTGGCCATCGGCGACGGCGCCAACGATTTGAAAATGATGCAGGTGGCGGGGCTGGGCATCGCCTACCACGCCAAGCCGAAAGTGTATGAAAAGGCGCAGGTGTCGATTCGTCACGCCGACCTGATGGGCGTGCTGTGCGTATTGACCGGCAGCCTGAAACACGAAGTGCGATAACCCCGTCATTAGTTAGGGTATAAACCAAAGATTGAGGTAACACGTGGCAAAAGCGGCAAAACGGGCGTTTGTATGTAATGAGTGCGGCGCAGACTATCCGCGCTGGCAGGGCCAGTGCAGCGCTTGCCACGCCTGGAACAGCATTACGGAAGTGCGCCTGGCCGCTTCCCCCGCCGCCGCGCGCAACGAGCGCCTCAGCGGCTATGCCGGCGACGCCGGCATCAGCAAGGTGCAGAAACTGTCGGATATCAGCCTGGAAGCGCTGCCGCGCTTCACCACCGGCTTTCTCGAGTTCGACCGGGTGCTGGGCGGCGGCGTGGTGCCCGGCAGCGCCATTCTGATCGGCGGCAACCCCGGCGCCGGTAAAAGTACCCTGCTGCTGCAGGTGCTGTGCAAGCTCTCGGAACAGATGAAAACCCTGTACGTCACCGGCGAGGAGTCGCTGCAGCAGGTGGCGATGCGCGCCCACCGCCTGGGGCTGCCGACCGGCGGCCTGAACATGCTGTCGGAAACCAGCATCGAGCAGATCTGCCTGATCGCCGAGCAGGAGCAGCCGAAGCTGATGGTGATCGACTCGATCCAGGTGATGCACATGGCCGATATCCAGTCTTCGCCGGGCAGCGTGGCGCAGGTGCGCGAAACCGCCGCCTACCTGACGCGCTTCGCCAAAACGCGCGGCGTGGCGATCGTGATGGTCGGCCACGTCACCAAAGACGGCTCGCTGGCCGGGCCGAAGGTGCTGGAGCACTGCATCGACTGTTCGGTGCTGCTGGACGGCGACGCCGACTCCCGTTTCCGCACCCTGCGCAGCCACAAGAACCGCTTTGGCGCGGTCAATGAGCTGGGGGTATTCGCCATGACCGAACAGGGCCTGCGCGAGGTCAGCAACCCCTCGGCGATTTTCCTCAGCCGCGGCGACGAGGTGACCTCCGGCAGTTCGGTGATGGTGGTGTGGGAAGGCACCCGGCCGCTGCTGGTGGAGATCCAGGCGTTGGTGGATCACTCGATGATGTCCAACCCGCGCCGGGTGGCGGTCGGTCTGGAGCAGAACCGACTGGCGATCCTGCTGGCGGTGCTGCATCGCCACGGCGGCCTGCAGATGTCCGATCAGGACGTGTTCGTCAACGTGGTCGGCGGGGTGAAGGTCAGCGAGACCAGCGCCGATCTGGCGCTGCTGATGTCGCTGGTGTCCAGCCTGCGCGATCGGCCGTTGCCGAACGATCTGGTGGTGTTCGGCGAAGTGGGCCTGGCGGGGGAAATCCGCCCGGTGCCGAGCGGCCAGGAGCGCATTTCCGAAGCGGCCAAGCACGGCTTCAAGCGCGCCATCGTGCCGCACGGCAATATGCCGAAGAAGCCGCCGGCCAATATGCAGGTGTTCGGGGTGAAGAAGCTGGCGGATGCGCTGGACGTACTGGAAGAGTTCTATTAACCGCCATTTGATGCGCGGAATATGCTATTGTGTTTAGCATATTAAACGGAGGTGGCAATGCGGCAATTTGATTACCTGAAGGCGTCGATTAAGCAGAAGGGCTGTACTCTGCAGCAGGTGGCGGATGCCAGCGGCATGACCAAGGGCTATCTCAGCCAGCTGTTGAACGACAAAATCAAAAGCCCGAGCGCCCAGAAGCTGGAAGCGCTGCACCGTTTTCTCGGGCTGGAATTCCCGCGTCGCGAGAAAAAAGTCGGGGTAGTGTTTGGTAAATTTTACCCGCTGCACACCGGCCACATTTACCTGATCCAGCGCGCCTGCAGCCAGGTGGACGAACTGCACGTGATGCTGTGCCACGACGAGCCGCGCGATCGCGCGCTGTTTGAAAACAGCTCCATGTCGCAGCAGCCGACGGTCAGCGATCGTCTGCGCTGGCTGCTGCAAACCTTCAAGTACCAGAAAAACATCCATATCCATTCGTTCGACGAACAGGGGATCGAACCCTATCCGCACGGTTGGAACGTATGGAGCGACGGCATGAAGGCCTTTATGGAGCAGAAGGGCATAGTGCCGAGCTTTATCTACTCCAGCGAAGCGCAGGACGCCCCGCGTTATCGCGAACATCTGGGTATCGAAACCATACTCATCGATCCCGAGCGCTCGTTCATGAACATCAGCGGCGGCCAGATCCGCCAGGATCCGTTCCGCTACTGGGATTACATCCCCACCGAGGTCAAGCCGTTCTTTGTGCGCACCGTAGCGATCCTCGGCGGTGAATCGAGCGGCAAATCGACCCTGGTCAACAAGCTGGCGAACATATTCAACACCACCAGCGCCTGGGAATACGGCCGCGACTATGTGTTTTCGCACCTTGGCGGCGATGAGATGGCGTTGCAGTATTCCGACTACGACAAGATAGCGCTCGGTCAGGCGCAGTACGTCGACTTTGCGGTGAAGTACGCCAACAAGGTGGCGTTTATCGATACCGATTTCGTCACCACTCAGGCGTTCTGTAAAAAGTATGAGGGGCGTGAGCATCCGTTCGTGCAGGCGCTGATCGACGAATACCGTTTCGATCTGGTGATCCTGCTGGAAAACAACACCCCCTGGGTGGCGGACGGCCTGCGCAGCCTCGGCGCGCCGACCGATCGCAAAGCGTTCCAGCACCTGCTGGAAGAGATGCTGCGCGCCAACAACATCGAGTATGCGCACGTCGAGTCCAGCGATTACGAAGAGCGTTTCCTGCGCTGCGTTGAGCTGGTGAAGCAGCTGCTGGCGGCGGACGCCAGCCGGCTGGTCGGCGCGCTGCCGCTCTGAGCAGCCGGGGCTTCATCCCGTCAGTAAGCAATCACCAGTTTGCCCTGCATATGCCCGTCGAGCAGCTTCTGGTGCGCGGCGGTCAGCGTATCGACCGTCAGCCCGTGCAGGGTTTCGCTCAGCGTGGTGCTCAGCTTCCCTTCGTCCAGCAACGCTGCCACCTGCTGCAGGATCTTGCCCTGCTGCGCGATGTCCGGCGTGGTGAACATGCTGCGGGTAAACATCAATTCCCAGTGCAGCGCGGCGCTTTTCAGCTTCAGCGCGCTTTGATCCAGCGGCTGCGCGTTTTCGACGATGGTGCAGATGTGGCCCAGAGGGGCGATCAGCTCGGAAATGGCTTTCCAGTGGCCGTCGGTGTCGTTCAGGCACAGAATGTAATCCACCTGCTCAATGCCCTGCTGCGCCAGATTGCCTTTCAGATCGCGATAGTCCACCACCCGATCGGCGCCGCGTTCGCGGCACCAGGCGGCGGATCCCGGACGTGAGGCGGTGGCGATCACGTTCACCTTGCTGCGCAGCGCGGCGAACGGGATGGCCAGCGAACCGACGCCGCCGGCGCCGCCGATGATCAGCAGGGTCTGATCTTCCGTCGCATCCTGGATATGCAGGTGCTCGAACAGCGCTTCCCAGGCGGTGAGGGCGGTCAGCGGCATCGCGGCGGCCTCGGCCCAGTTCAGGCTGCGCGGCTTGAGTGCGGCGATGCGCGAGTCGATCAGCTGGTGGCTGCTGTTGCTGCCCGGGCGGGTGATGTCGCCGGCGTACCAGACCTCATCGCCCGGTTCGAAGCCGCTGACGCTGCTGCCCACCTCGACCACCACGCCGCTGGCGTCCCAACCGAGGATGCGCGGCTGCTGCAGGCCGCTCTTTTGCAGGCCGGCGTGCACCTTGGTATCCACCGGGTTGACCGATACCGCTTTCACCTCCACCAGCAGATCGAACTGGCCGGGAACCGGGCGCTCCGGCGTGATTTCAATGAATCCGGCGGGGTTTTTCGGGTCTACGGCTATGGCTTTAATCGACATGACTATGCTCCTTTCGAATGTATAACTCAGTGTAGCCCCTCGGGAGTAGGGTGATAAGATGGACAATAACTAACGAAGCGTTCGTTTGAGGTGAACAATGAGGTTTAAGCAGCTGCAGGATATGGCGCTGTTCGCGCTGGTGGCCGAGTGCGGCAGCTTCACCGCCGCCGCCCGGCGCGCCGGGTTGCCGAAGTCCAGCGTCAGCCAGCGCGTCAGCCAGCTGGAGCAGGCGCTGGGCCTGAGATTGCTCAACCGCACCACCCGCCAGCTGAATCTGACCTTCGCCGGCGAGCGCTATCTGGAGCACTGTCAGGAGATGATGTCCGCCGCCGAGCGGGCCGATCTGGCCCTGCAGCGGCTGCGCGACAACCCGAGCGGCCGGCTGCGCATTTCGACCCCCGCCGGGCTGGGGGCAACGCTGCTGGCGCGGCTGGCGGCGGATTTTCAGCGCCAGTATCCGGACGTCTCGCTGGAGGTGTCGGTGTCCGACGCCATGGTGGATCTGGTGCAGGAGGGGTTCGACGCCGCGTTGCGCACCGGCAAGCCGCAGGATTCTTCGTTGATCGGCCGTCGGTTGGGCCATGCGCCGCGCTACCTGCTGGCGGCGCCGGCCTACCTGGCGCAGCACCCGCCGATCCTGCATCCGCAGCAGCTGCAACAGCATCGCTGCATCGCCCACCGCGCCTGGACGGCCTGGAGCCTGCGCCGCGGTGATGAATTCTACCGCTGGCAGCTGCCGATGGGGCACACCACCGACAACCTGCTGTATGCGCGCGAGTGCGCCATTTCCGGCGCCGGCATTACGCTGCTGCCGGCGTTTCTCAGCCGCGAGGTGGTGGCGCAAAAGCAGCTGGCGGAGGTGTTGCCGGAGTGGCGGGCGGAGGGCAATGAGCTGTACCTGGTGTACCCGAGCCGCAAGCTGAACTCGCCGGCGCTGGCCTGTTTTATCGACGTGGTGCTGCAGCATCCGGTGTTCGACGACTATGCCCGGGAGCTGGCGCGGGAATAAAAAAAGGCGCCGCATGCGGCGCCTTCCGGCTTACTTGGCGATCTTCTTGTACTTGATGCGGTGCGGTTCGAGCGCCTCCGCGCCCAGAGTGCGCTTCTTGTACTCTTCGTATTCGGTGAAGTTGCCTTCGAAGAACTCTACGTTGCCTTCATCCTGGTAATCCAGAATGTGGGTGGCGATGCGGTCGAGGAACCAACGGTCGTGCGAGATCACCATGGCGCAGCCGGGGAATTCCAGCAGGGCGTTTTCCAGCGCGCGCAGGGTTTCGATATCCAGGTCGTTGGTCGGTTCGTCGAGCAGCAGCACGTTGCCGCCAACCTGCAGCAGCTTGGCCAGGTGCAGACGGCCACGTTCACCGCCGGACAGCTCGCCCACGCGTTTGCCCTGATCGACGCCCTTGAAGTTGAAGCGGCCGACGTAGGCGCGGCTTGGCATTTCGGTGTTGCCGATGCGCATGATGTCCTGACCGCCGGACACTTCTTCCCACACGGTTTTCGAATTATCCATGCTGTCGCGGAACTGATCGACCGAGGCCAGCTTGACGGTGTCGCCCAGCACGATGCTGCCGGAATCAGGCTGTTCCTGACCGGACATCATGCGGAACAGCGTGGATTTACCCGCGCCGTTCGGGCCGATGATGCCGACGATGGCGCCTTTCGGCACCGAGAAGGAGAGGTCGTCAATCAGCACGCGGTCGCCGTAAGACTTGCGCAGGTTGCTGACTTCGACCACTTTATCGCCCAGGCGCGCGCCAGGCGGAATAAAGAGTTCGTTGGTCTCGTTACGCTTCTGGTATTCGGTGCTGTTGAGCTCTTCAAAGCGCGCCAGACGGGCCTTGCCCTTGGACTGACGGCCTTTGGCGCCCTGACGCACCCACTCCAGCTCTTTCTCGATCGACTTGCGGCGAGCGGCTTCGGCGGAGGCTTCCTGCGCCAGACGCGCGTCTTTCTGCTCCAGCCAGGAAGAGTAGTTGCCTTCCCACGGGATGCCTTCGCCGCGGTCCAGTTCGAGGATCCAGCCGGCGACGTTGTCGAGGAAGTAACGGTCGTGGGTGATCGCCACCACGGTGCCTTCGAAGTCGTGCAGGAAGCGTTCCAGCCAGGCCACGGACTCGGCG
The DNA here is from genome assembly GCF_900187015.1 of Serratia ficaria. Lineage (NCBI taxonomy): Bacteria > Pseudomonadati > Pseudomonadota > Gammaproteobacteria > Enterobacterales > Yersiniaceae > Serratia > Serratia ficaria. Next base: position 746,691 of record NZ_LT906479.1, read on the forward strand.
TCCAGGTGGTTGGTCGGTTCGTCCAGCAGCAGCATGTCCGGTTTTTCCAGCAGCAGGCGGCACAGCGCCACGCGGCGGCGCTCACCGCCGGACAGGTTGGCTATCCTGGCGTCCCACTCCGGCAGGCGCAGCGCATCGGCGGCGCGCTCCAGCTGGGCGTTCAGGTTGTGGCCGTCGTGGGCCTGGATGATCTCTTCCAGGCGGCCCTGCTCGGCGGCCAGCTTGTCGAAGTCGGCGCCTTCTTCCGCGTACAGCGCGTACACTTCATCCAGGCGTTTCAGCGCGCCGACCACTTCCGCCAGCGCTTCTTCTACCGACTCGCGCACGGTATGTTCCAGGTTGAGCTGCGGCTCCTGCGGCAGATAACCGATTTTAAGTCCGGGCTGCGGGCGCGCTTCCCCTTCGATATCGGTATCGATGCCGGCCATGATGCGCAGCAGGGTGGATTTACCGGCGCCGTTCAGGCCCAGCACGCCGATTTTGGCGCCGGGGAAGAAGCTCAGGGAGATGTTTTTCAGAATGTGACGCTTCGGCGGAACCACTTTGCCGACGCGATGCATGGTATAGACGTATTGAGCCACGTTGCTCTTAGCCTCTCTATATCAGTTTTTATAGGATGTCTGGCTGCGGAGTGTAGCCCGTTTCAAACGAGGATCCCAGCCGATAGCTCAGTATAACCCTTTATGCGCCTATCCAGACGCATAAAGGCGAGGCGTTATGGCGTGACGACGATCGCGACGCGGCGGTTTTCCGCGCGGCCGCTGGAGGTGCGGTTGTCGGCGACCGGATCGCGTTTGCCCATGCCGCGGGTTTCAATGTTGGAGCGCGGGATGCCGACGCTGGCCAGCAGATCGGCCACCGCATCGGCGCGGCGCAGGGAAAGCTGGTCGTTATAGCTGTCTTCACCGTAATTGTCGGTATGGCCGTCCAGGCGGAACTGGGTGATGCCGACGCTCAGCAGCGCGCGGCCCATCTTTTGCACCGCCTCGGTGCTCTCCGGGTTCAGCTTGCCGATATTGTTGCCGAACAGCACCTTGTCCGACATGCCGAATTCCCAGCCGTTATCCGTCAGCTTGAAGCCTTGAGACTGCAGCAGCGCAATCTGCTCGGCCGTCAGGCCCTGCGGTTTTCCCTGGCAGCCGGCCAGCGCCAGCAGGGCGATGAACATCATCGTCAACAGTGAAAAACGGCGTTTTAGTGTTTGCTGTATCATAATCAAATCCCTAGTTTAAATTTTATGGCTGGGGCTCTTATTTATGTATTGCCAGCCGCCAGCCTCCATTATAACGATGCTTGGCTTGGTACATCGCATCGTCGGCTTCGTGCAAAAGTCCCTGAGGCGTTACCGCGTGCTCAGGGTAAAGTGCAATGCCGATGCTCAGAGAGGTGATCACCGCCTCGTCGTTCGGCAAAATTACCGGTTGGGTCATGCAGTCGATGATGTTGTCAGCGATCTGCAACACATCTTCCGTACTGTGGACCGGCGCCAGCAGTACGGCGAACTCGTCGCCGCCCAAACGCGCGACCAGATCGCTATCGCGCAGCTGTGCGCGAATACGGCCGGCGATGGTGGTCAGCACCGCGTCGCCGGCGGCGTGGCCATAGCTGTCATTCACCTCCTTGAAGCGATCGCCGTCGATAAACAGCACCGCCAGTTTCTCGGGCGGTTCGATATCCCCCAGCGCGCGGCTCAGCCGCCCCTCGAAGAAGGCGCGGTTCGGCAGCCCGGTCAGGCTGTCGTGCGTCGCCCGGTGGGTCAGCGAATCATTTTCCTGTTTCAGATGGGCCTGCCAGGCTTCCAGCTCGTCGAGCAGGCCGTTGAAGTCGCCGCTCAGTTCGTGCAGTTCGGCGATCGGCGCCGACGGCACCCGCAGCCCGAAGGTGCGATCGCGGCGCACCGCGTGCGCCACCTTGGCGATATCGTCCAGCGAGCGGACGATGCCGACCAGCATCCGGCGGGACAGCACCAAGGCGCACAGGGTACTGAGCACCAGGCAGGCTATCATGCCCACCATGCCGCGCAGCAGGAAACGCAGCAGGCTGCCGCCGTGGCCGCTCAGCCACACCTTGCCGACCTGTTTGCCTTCGTGGGCGATCGGCAAGATCACCGGCTCCGGCAGCGCCCAGTGGGCGACGACCTGTTCCAGGCCGTGCAGCGGGCCGTCTTTGGGGTGGCGCCAGCTGGCCAGCACCTTGCCGCTGTTGTCCAGGATCCGCGCTTCCGACACCTCTTCGTTGGAGGCGATCAGCATCAGCGCCTCGCGGGCGGCGGTGCGGTCTTCGAACACCACCGCGGCTTCGACGGTGTAGCTGATGGAGCGGGCGATCAGGTGCAGGTTATGGTTGGCGTAGGCGCGCAGCGCAAACAGCGCCACCAGCGTCAGGAAAATGCCCGCGGTGCCCACGGCGATCAGCGCCAGGCCAAGATGCACCCGCTGCAGCACCCGGCCGAGCGTCGGGCGCGAATGGCCGGTGCGGTTTTTGCGCAACAGCCTCATAGCGGCGGCGCCTGCTTGCGCGCCAGCTGCAGCACGTTAGGGTGAACGCGCACCCCGCTGCGCGCCAGGGCGTCCAGGTTGACCTTGAAGCTGGCCTGGTCACCGTCAATCTGCAAGCAAAACGCGCTGCCGGCGGAGCATTCGATATCGTTCTCGCTGATGCTGAGAATAGAGTGGCCGGAAATGCGCTGCATAAAATTCTGTCTCTGTGCGGAAGTGATCTCTCCCAGATAAATCACGTCGCAACCGGCGCTCAGCAGCGGGCTGTCAAAGGGAACGCGGTCGACCTTGATCGGACGGGGGGCGCTCAGCAGAATCGGATCGAACAGGCCTTCGGCGTAGTGGGTCGATGCGGTGACGCACAGCCGGATGGGGTCAGGATTGCTGGTCCAACGCGCGTAGCTGATAATGCCCACCACCACGGTGGTTACCGCATGGGTGCGTTTTTGATAAGGATCGGCGGTGCCGGGGCGCGCCAGGCCGGGAAAAGCCAACAACGCCAGCAGAACGAACAGCAGACGGCCGGAATTCAGACGTGCGCCAAGGAAAGCCCGCCATGGGCCTTTTGCGCAACTCGCCAATATCGCGGCATTTTTCGCCATCTTCATCTGCCATTCCCGCCTGGGTTCGTCGCCCGCGGGCGGAAACCTGACAATGAGAAATCTGGCCCGGCCGAAGGGATAATCGTCTTGCTGAAAGCTGTGATCCGCACTGTCTAATGAACGCTGTCTCACCCGTAATTGGCGCGGATTGTATTATAAGATGCCTCGGTTGCGCGCTTTATGTGCCGTTTTCTCGGATTTATCTTACTTCTTTTTAACAGTATAAAAATGCCTTGCGGGGTTTGCCACCGCTTTTCCGAAAAGTTGCCGCGTTTGGCTGGCCGGCAGGCGATGAGGTGCGTTTTTAGCTAATTTGGTGGCGAATGATTTGAGGTTATTTCACGGAAATTACCGGGCGGGCCGTCATTAACCTCAACGAGGATATCGGCGGCGAACGGCGCGCTGATTTGTCAGCCAAGGTAAACGTTTTTTACCTGGCGCCCGTCGTGACGATACACTTCTTCTTCTACAGTATTGAATGGATAAGCGATTGCGCTGTCTATGGTAGATACCAGCGTCCGGGCTAGCGGCCCGGCCTTTTTTGCCTGGTGGCGCCCAAGCGCGGCCGGGCAGGCAACGTTGGGGAGCCTGCCTCATCCGCCGTTGGCCGCTGACGCGCGCGGCGACGGGGTGAACCGGCTCTCGACAGCATAACCAGCGAGGAAAGAGCGAGTATGGTCAAGGTAGACAAGCGGCGGCTGTTGGCGGTAGGGCTGTGCCTGACGGCGTTTTCCGGCGCGGCGCTGGCGGACTCTCTGGACGCCCAACGCCAGCGTTACCAGCAAATCAAACAGGCGTGGGACAGCAATCGTATGGACGTGGTGGCGCAGCTGATGCCGACGCTGCGCGATTACCCGCTTTACCCCTATTTGCAATACCGCGAACTGACGCAGGATCTCAGTCAGGCCGGGTTCTCCGAAGTGAACGACTTCATCAAGAAAAATCCGACGCTGCCGCCGGCCAGGTCGCTGACGCCGCGCTTCGTCAATGAGCTGGCGCGCCGTGAAGACTGGCGTACCCTGCTGGCGTTCAGCCCGCAGGCCCCGAAACCGGTGGCGGCCCGCTGCAATTATTACTACGCCAAGTGGGCCACCGGCGATCGGCAGGCGGCCTGGAACGGTGCCGACGACCTGTGGATGAGCGGCAAAACGCTGCCGGGCGCCTGCGACAAACTGTTTAACGTGTGGCGCGGCGCGGGCAAGCAAACGCCGCTGAGCACGCTGGAGCGCATGAAGCTGGCGCTGAAAGAGGGCAACAGCGCGTTGGTCAACAGCCTGTACCGCCAGCTGCCGTCCGAGTACCAAACCATGGGCGATGCGCTGGTGCGCCTGCAGAACGATCCGACCACGGTGGAAGCCTTCGCCCGCAGCGTGGGGCCGACCGACTTTACCCGCGCCGCTACCGGCATTGCGTTCGAGCGCCTGGCGCGGCAGGACGCCGAGAATGCCCGGGCGATGATCCCGACCATCGCCCGCCTGCAGAAGATGAGCGACAGCGAACGTCTGGGGCTGGAAGAAGCGGTGGCCTGGCGCCTGATGGGCAACGACGCTACCTATGAACAGACCCAGTGGCGCGATCGGGTTATTTTGCGCAGCCAGTCGCCGGCGTTGCTGGAGCGGCGGGTGCGCATGGCCCTGGGCAACGGCGATCGTCAGGGCGTGGCCACCTGGCTGGCGCGCCTGCCGACGGAGTCGCGCAATAAGGATGAATGGCGCTACTGGCGCGCCAGCATGCTGCTGGACGACGGCAAGCGCAGCGAGGGTGAAGAGATCCTGCGCAACCTGATGACCGAACGCGGCTTCTACCCGATGGTGGCGGCGCAAAGGCTGAACGCCACTTATCCGGTGATGGTGGCGGTAGCGGCCAAGCCGCGCGCCTCGCTGGTGGACGGGCCGGAAATCGCCCGGGTGCGCGAGCTGATGTACTGGAATATGGATAATCTGGCGCGCAGCGAGTGGAGTTCGTTCGTCGTCAGCCGCAGCCGCCCTGAACAAGAAGCGCTGGCCCGCTACGCCTTCGAGCAGAAATGGGCCGATCTCAGCGTGCAGGCCACCATCGTCGGCAAGCTGTGGGACCATCTCGAAGAACGCTTCCCGGTCGCCTGGCCGCAGGAGTTCCGGCGCGCGACCGACGACAAGGGGATCACCCCGAGCTATGCGATGGCGATCGCCCGTCAGGAGAGCGCCTGGAACCCGAAGGCGCAGTCGCCGGTGGGCGCCACCGGCCTGATGCAGGTGATGCCGCGCACTGCGCAGCATACGGTGCAGATGTTCAATATTCCGGGGTACAGCGGCCCGAGCCAGCTGTTCGATCCGCAGACCAACATCACCATCGGCACCCGCTACCTGGAATACGTCTATCAGCAGTTCGGCCGCAACCGCATTTTGTCGACGGCGGCCTATAACGCCGGCCCGTCGCGGGTGAATACCTGGCTGGGCAACAGTGCGGGGCGCATCGACCCGGTGGCGTTCGTCGAGAGCATTCCGTTCTCGGAAACCCGCGGCTACGTCAAGAACGTGCTGGCTTACGACGCATTTTACCGCTACCTGACGCACCGGCCGGCCAAGGTGCTGACCGACGCCGAGTGGCAGCGGCGTTATTGATTTTTGTCGCCCTATGGTATGCTGCTGTACTAGTTAAATAGTATGGTGGCTGCCATGACGCAATTATCGCTAAACGACCCCGCTCTTTCAGAACAAGGCAATGAGGATTGGCTGCGCTTCGTCGCGCTGCTGCAGAATTCGTTCGCGCAGGAGCTGCACCAGCCGCTGATGCAGCTCCTGCTGACGCCGGACGAGCGCACTGCGCTCGGCACCCGGGTGCGGATTATTCAGGAGTTGATGCGCGGCGAAATGAGCCAGCGCGAGCTGAAGAACGAACTGGGGGCGGGAATAGCCACCATCACCCGCGGTTCGAACAGCCTGAAGGCGGCCTCGCCGGCGTTGAAACAGTGGCTGGAGCAACAGCTGCTGGGCGATGCGCAGTAACGCGCGTTACTGCTGGTGCTGCTGGTAGATGGCGTTGTGGAACGGCACCAGCGCCAGCAGCAGGGCCTGGTGGTAGACGCTGGTGCGGCTCAGCCGCCCGTCGGTAAAGACGCCAATCGCGCCGCCCTGGCGTTTCACTTCGGCGTTGCCGGTGATGTTCGCCATTTCGCTGCCCAGCTCGCGGCCGGCGCGGATACCCTGTAAAATGGCCTCGGGCAGCATCAGGCTGGCTGAACGCGATTCACCGCGGGTAAGCGGGTTTTCTATCGTCATCCAGGCAAAGGTCATGTTCTCTTCAATTCCGGCCTCTACGCCGACCCAGAAATCGGCTTCCGGCCGCACCTGACGCGCTTCCATCACCCGCTGGCGCGCGCCGGTGCGGGTTTCGTGGTTGCCTATCGGCTGCAGCGAAACGCCGCTGGCGACGTCGACGGATTCAATGCGGCATTGGTTCGCGCCAAAGGCGTCGTCAAAAGCCAATTGAATAGCCTTGATCTTTGCCGGGTTGGTAGTTGCAGCGACAACATGGTACATAACGGGTTTGATATCCTTCTATCCGATACGCCGGGCGAGTGCGCAAGCGACCGCCGGGCGGAGACAAACTCAAGTTTCACGCAGTATAACGGAAAACAAAAATGTTACAGGTATACCTCGTTCGCCATGGCGAAACGGAATGGAATGCGGCTCGCCGCATCCAGGGCCAGTCTGACAGCCCGTTAACCGCCAAGGGTGAACACCAGGCCCATCTGGTGGCCGGGCGCGTCAGCAAAGAGGGCATCACGCACGTTATCACCAGCGATCTGGGGCGTACCCGCCGCACCGCGCAAATCATCGCAGACGCCTGCGGCTGCGAGGTGATTGACGATTCACGTTTGCGTGAGTTGCATATGGGGGTTCTGGAGGAACGCCTGATCGACAGCCTGACGCCGCAGGAAGAACAGTGGCGCAAACAGATGGTCGATGGTACTCCTGACGGCCGTATCCCTCAAGGTGAATCCATGGAAGAGCTGGGCGAGCGGATGCGCGCCGCGCTGGAAAGCTGCCTGATGCTGCCGGAAGGCAGCAAACCGCTGATCGTCAGCCATGGCATTGCGCTGGGGTGCTTGATCAGTACGGTGTTGGGGCTGCCGGCCTATGCGGAACGCCGCCTGCGTTTGCGCAACTGTTCGCTGTCGCGCGTCGATCACCAGCAAAGCCCGTGGCTGGCTTCCGGCTGGATCGTCGAAACCGCGGGCGATGTCACGCATCTGGACATGCCCGCGCTGGACGAACTGCAGCGTTAACGCCGGATCGGGATCAGGTAGTCGCAGCTGATCTCGGTGGGCGGCTGGGGTGGCCGCCGGTCACCCTTCGGATAGAAGCGCTCGATATCGTGCCCTTTGCGGCGCGTCAGCTTGAGCGCCGGCAGGCAGGTGCCGTAGACCATCAGGATAAAGTCCTGCAGGCCTGAAGTGGGCCCCTCGTAGCTGAACATGGCGTACTCGCCGCCCTGCAGCACCAGCGGTTGGCCCTCCTGCACCTTTTCCGGCACGTGATGCGGCTCCAGCGCCGTGGTGTACAACACTTCCTGTTCGTCGTCCTTTTCCTGGCTCGGGTGCGAATGGTGCAACCCGTACAGCACCGGCGGCAGCGTGTCGACGTCGCCCAGATACTGGCGCCAGAACTGCGAGCGCAGCTCGGTGCGGAACGTGGAAATTTGCTCCAGCGTACAGGAGTAGCTCTGGGTCAGGCCAATCAGGTGCTGCTCCGGCAAGGTGACGAACTCCGGCTGCGGCAGGGTAAAGGCCCCCAGGCGGATGGGCGGGCAGATGCCGAATGAATTCCAGTCCTCGGCGCGGCGATAGAGCGCCGGCGTTTGCGCAAACTGTTTCTTGAATGCGCGAGTGAAGGTCTGTTGCGAGTCGAAGCGATACTGCAGGGCGATGTCCAGAATGGGCCGGCTGGTTAAACGCAGCGCCACGGCGGCTTTGGACAGCCTTCTGGCCCGGATGTAAGCACCGATGGCGTTACCGGTAATATCTTTGAACATCCTTTGCAGATGCCATTTGGAGTAGCCCGCTTTCGCCGCGACGTTGTCCAGCGACAAGGGTTGGTCCAAATGGCTTTCCAGCCAGCTAAGCAGATCACGAATGATACCGGCTTGATCCATAGATCTTCCTCGTAGAGCTTTAGGGTAGGAACCCGAACTGTTGATTCATCACGCTGGTGCTTGCGCTATCAGACCGATCCATGAGCCATTTTGCGTTGCACTCTTTGCCTCTTACTACGCGCACTGCGCAAGAGTTGGATTGGGGCACACCTGGGTGGGCGCAAAGAAATAACGACGCCGCATAATAGCAATTTTTTTCCTCCGAGACTCCCAAAGATTTTTTTCACGCTCTGTGCTAAAAGGGACGGTGCGGACCAGTAAAAGCCTGATTCTGTGAGCTGAAACATAAATAATTTTGATTACTGGGCCTGTTTTCATAGGCCAGTTTTTGTTGGAGTTAAGTGAATGAAAAAAGGATGGATATTTTTGTTTGGTTTAGTTTGCGCCACGGTAAACAGCGCGCAGGCGGAACAGGTAGGGTCGGTGGATACGGTATTCAAACTGTTTGGTCCAGACCACAAAATTGTGGTGGAAGCGTTCGACGATCCGGATGTTAAAAATGTAACTTGTTATATCAGCCGCGCCAAAACCGGCGGCATCAAAGGCGGGCTGGGGTTGGCGGAAGATACCGCCGATGCGGCGATTTCCTGCCAGCAGGTAGGGCCGATCGCGCTGAGCGACAAGATCAAGAACGGCAAGTCGGAAGGCACGGTGGTGTTCCAGAAGCGCACGTCGTTGGTGTTCAAGAAGCTGCAGGTGGTGCGCTTTTATGACGCCAAGCGCAACGCGCTGATCTACCTGAGCTACTCTGACCGGGTGGTCGACGGCTCGCCGAAGAATGCGTTGAGCGCGGTGCCGATCATCCCCTGGGGTGAGGCCAAATAAAAAAACGGGGTTCAGCATGCTGAACCCCGTTTCGTTTCGCCGCGGGAATTACTCTTCCAGTTCGCCGCAGAAACGGTAGCCTTCGCCGTGAATGGTGGCGATGATTTCCGGCGTGTCCGGGGTCGATTCGAAATGTTTGCGAATGCGACGGATGGTCACGTCAACGGTGCGGTCGTGCGGCTTCAGCTCACGGCCGGTCATTTTCTTCAGCAGTTCGCCGCGGGACTGGATCTTGCCCGGGTTTTCGCAGAAGTGCAGCATCGCGCGGAATTCGCTGCGCGGCAGCTTGTACTGTTCGCCCGCCGGGCTGATCAGCGAGCGGCTGTTGATGTCCAGCTCCCAACCGTTGAATTTGTAGCTTTCAACCAGGCGGCGTTCTTCGCCGACGCTGCCGAGGTTCATGGTGCGCGACAGCAGGTTGCGCGCGCGAATGGTCAATTCACGCGGGTTGAACGGCTTGGTGATGTAATCGTCGGCGCCGATTTCCAGGCCGAGAATTTTATCGACCTCGTTATCGCGGCCGGTCAGGAACATCAGCGCCACGCTGGCCTGTTCACGCAGTTCGCGCGCCAGCAGCAGGCCGTTTTTGCCTGGCAGATTGATGTCCATGATGACCAGATTGATATCATTTTCAGACAGGATATTGTGCATCTCTGCACCATCATTGGCTTCATGAACAATGTAGCCTTCCGCCTCGAAAATGCTCTTCAGGGTGTTACGAGTGACTAACTCGTCTTCGACAATCAGAATGTGCGGGGTCTGCATATTTGCTACCTAAAATTGCCAACAAAATAGAAAATAGGAAGTACAGAAGTCTTTGTTTTCTCAGAGGAGGGCAGAGATAGCGCCACGTTCCCTCTCAGCAAATGACTAAAGTACGTAAACTCGTTCTTGATGCACTTTCCATCTCATGTCAACAAGATCGCTAGCTTGGTGGGGATGCTATTCCCTACAACCCCAAAGGTGCCGAAACGGCGCATATCCTAACCCTATTAACAGCAATATAACAGCGCGTGCCGAATTCATCACCCAACAAAACTACGGTTTGTTGACATATATCAAATTCAATTGTAGCACGTTAACAGATTTGTGAAAAACACTTACAGGAATGCCAGCTTAAGTCACAGAAGCTCAAATTCTGTGAACGATTCAGCATCCTCGGGCCCAATAGGGTACAATTAGCCGCTTATTGATCGGCGTGTTGTTTTAACGCATTGATTAATAAGTACAGTAAAACATAAGCGATAATAATGTCTATTACGCACGGTTTATTCGGCCAATAACCTGTTTACTCTCGTTTGTAGCAATTAAGGCTTTCTTTGTTGCGCAATTGTAAATATAAGCGGGCCAGGTTGAACAGTCAAAACCGCGCCTCCTATTTTCGGTGGAGTATTGATGCAGCTTCATATTGTTTTGGTGGCTCCGGCCCGGCCGGAAAACGTCGGCGCCGCAGCGCGGGCGATGAAAACCATGGGCTTCACTTCGCTGCGCATCGTCGACAGCGAAGCGCACCTGCAGCCGGCGGCGCGCTGGGTGGCGCACGGCGCCGGTGAGATCCTCGACGGCGTGCAAACCTTCGCCACCCTGGAACAGGCGCTGGCGGACGTGGATTTTACCGTCGCCACCACCGCCCGCAGCCGTGCGCGCTTTCACTACTACTGCACGCCGCCGCAGCTGCTGGAACAGCTGACCGAACGCCGGGAGTGGGTGAATCAGGCCGCGCTGGTGTTCGGCCGTGAAGATTCCGGGCTGACCAACGAAGAGCTGGCGCTGGCGGATTTGCTGACCGGCGTGCCGATGCAGGCGGACTATCCCTCGCTGAACCTCGGCCAGGCGGTGATGGTGTACTGCTATCAGCTGGCCGAGCTGATGCAGATCGGCGCGCCGCAGGAGCCGTCGGCCAACGCCGGGCAGCTCAACGCGCTGCGTCAGCGCGCCGAGGGGCTGTTGAGCGCGCTGGGGGTGAGCGACGATCAAAAATTGCGCGATTGGCTGCACCAGCGGCTTGGCGCGTTGCAACAGCGGGATACGGCCATGCTGCACACTTTGCTGCATGACATCGAAAAAAAACTCACCAAGTGATACCCACACTCTCTGGCGGATATCCAGTGTGATCCACTGCAAAATCGCCGTCAGGTTGTTTTTTTGTTCTGTCATTTCGCTTTTCCACTGTCGCTTCGCTCAATCGGGCGGCTGAACAGGAAATAAGCGAAAATAAGAAATAATTTGACTTGGGATCGCGATTGCTTTAACCAATAGAGGGGACAGAGTATTTAATGAGACAGACAGAAAACATGCGAAACATCAGCCTGAACACCACAATTATTACCACCACCGATACCACAGGTAACGGGGCGGGCTGACGCGTACAGGAAACACAGAAAAAAGCCCGCACCTAACCAGTGCGGGCTTTTTTTTCGGCTTAAATTCGGGAGAGATCAGAAATGCGAGTGCTGAAATTTGGCGGAACCTCGGTAGCGAATGCGGAACGTTTTCTGCGCGTCGCCGACATCATGGAAAGTAATGCGCGTCAGGGACAGGTGGCCACGGTATTGTCCGCGCCCGCCAAGATCACCAACCACCTGGTGGCGATGATTGAAAAAACGGTGGCTGGACAAGACATTCTGCCGAATATGAGCGACGCCGAACGCATCTTCGCCGATCTGCTGAGCGGCCTGGCCCAGGCGCTGCCCGGCTTTGAATACGATCGCCTGAAGGCCGCCGTCGAGCAGGAATTCGCCCAGCTCAAGCAGGTGCTGCACGGCGTGGCGCTGCTGGGGCAGTGCCCGGACAGCGTCAACGCCGCGATCATCTGCCGCGGCGAGAAGCTCTCCATCGCCATCATGGAAGGCGTGTTCCTGGCCAAGGGTTTCCCGGTGACGGTGATCAATCCGGTGGAGAAACTGCTGGCGCAGGGCCACTACCTGGAGTCCACGGTGGACATCGCCGAATCCACGCTGCGCATCGCCGCTGCGGCGATCCCGGCCGATCACGTCGTGCTGATGGCCGGTTTCACCGCCGGCAACGATAGGGGCGAGCTGGTGGTGCTGGGCCGCAACGGCTCCGACTATTCCGCCGCGGTGCTGGCCGCCTGCCTGCGCGCCGACTGCTGCGAGATCTGGACCGACGTCGACGGCGTTTATACCTGCGATCCGCGCACCGTGCCGGACGCCAGGCTGTTGAAATCGATGTCGTACCGGGAGGCGATGGAGCTTTCCTACTTCGGCGCCAAAGTTCTTCACCCCCGCACCATCGCCCCCATCGCCCAGTTCCAAATCCCTTGCCTGATCAAAAACACCGCCAACCCGCAGGCCCCGGGCACGCTGATTGGCCGAGACAGCTCGGACGACGAGATGCCGGTGAAGGGCATCACCAACCTGAACAACATGGCGATGATCAACGTCTCCGGCCCGGGCATGAAGGGCATGATCGGCATGGCCGCCCGGGTGTTCGCCGTGATGTCGCGCGCCGGCATCTCGGTGGTGCTGATCACCCAGTCCTCTTCCGAATACAGCATCAGCTTCTGCGTGCCGCAGGGCGAGCTGCAGCGGGCGCGTCGCGCGCTGGAAGACGAGTTCTATCTGGAGCTGAAAGACGGGGTGCTGGAGCCGCTGGACGTCATGGAGCAGCTGGCGGTCATTTCGGTGGTCGGCGACGGCATGCGCACCCTGCGCGGCATCTCCGCCCGCTTCTTCTCCGCGCTGGCGCGCGCCAACATCAATATCGTCGCCATCGCCCAGGGGTCTTCCGAGCGTTCCATCTCGGTGGTGGTCAGCAATGATTCCGCCACCACCGGCGTGCGCGTTTGCCATCAGATGCTGTTCAACACCGACCAGGTGATCGAAGTGTTCGTCATCGGCGTCGGCGGCGTCGGCGGCGCGCTGATCGAGCAGATCTACCGCCAGCAGCCGTGGCTGAAGCAAAAGCATATCGACCTGCGGGTGTGCGGCATCGCCAACTCGCGCGCCATGCTGACCAACGTGCACGGCATCGCGCTGGACAGCTGGCGCGATGAGCTGGCCGGCGCGCAGGAGCCGTTCAACCTGGGCCGCCTGATCCGCCTGGTGAAGGAGTACCACCTGCTGAACCCGGTGATCGTCGACTGCACCTCCAGCCAGGCGGTGGCGGATCAGTACGCGGACTTCCTGAGCGACGGCTTCCACGTGGTGACGCCGAACAAGAAGGCCAACACCTCGTCGATGAACTATTATCAGCAACTGCGCACCGCGGCCGCCGGTTCACGCCGCAAGTTTTTGTATGACACCAACGTTGGCGCCGGCCTGCCGGTGATCGAAAACCTGCAAAACCTGCTGAACGCCGGCGACGAGCTGACGCGTTTCTCCGGCATCCTGTCCGGTTCGCTGTCTTTCATCTTCGGCAAGCTGGACGAGGGCATGTCGCTGTCGGCGGCCACCCGGCAGGCCAAGGCCAACGGCTACACCGAGCCGGACCCGCGCGACGACCTGTCCGGCATGGACGTGGCCCGCAAGCTGTTGATCCTGGCGCGCGAAGCCGGTTACAAGCTGGAGCTGGATGACATCGAGGTCGAATCGGTGCTGCCGCCGTCCTTCGACGCGTCCGGCGACGTGGAATCCTTTATGGCGCGGCTGCCCGAGCTGGACAAGGCGTTTGCGCGCAACGTGGCCGACGCCGCCGAACAGGGCAAGGTGCTGCGCTACGTCGGGGTGATTGAAGAGGGGCGCTGCCAGGTACGCATTGATGCGGTAGACGGCAACGATCCGTTGTATAAAGTGAAGAACGGCGAGAACGCGCTGGCCTTCTACAGCCGCTATTATCAGCCGCTGCCGCTGGTGTTGCGCGGCTACGGCGCGGGTAACGATGTGACTGCGGCGGGGGTCTTCGCCGACCTGCTGCGCACACTGTCATGGAAGTTGGGAGTTTAATATGGTTAAGGTGTATGCACCGGCCTCGATTGGCAACGTCAGCGTCGGTTTCGACGTGCTGGGCGCGGCGGTATCGCCGATCGACGGCACTCTGCTGGGCGATTGCGTCAGCGTCGAAGCCGCCGACGCGTTCAGCCTGCAGAACGCCGGCCGCTTCGTCAGCAAGCTGCCGGACGATCCGAAAGAAAATATCGTGTATCAGTGCTGGGAGCGTTTCTGCCAGGAGATTGGCCGCGAAATTCCGGTGGCGATGCGGCTGGAGAAAAACATGCCTATCGGTTCCGGCCTGGGCTCCAGCGCCTGTTCGGTGGTCGCCGGCCTGATGGCGATGAACGAATTCTGCGACCGCCCGCTGGACAAGATGACGCTGCTCGGCCTGATGGGCGAGCTGGAAGGGCGCATTTCCGGCAGCGTGCATTACGACAACGTCGCCCCCTGCTATCTCGGCGGGCTGCAGCTGATGCTGGAAGAAGAAGGCTTCATCAGCCAGGAAGTGCCATGCTTTAACGACTGGCTGTGGGTGATGGCCTATCCGGGCATCAAGGTCTCCACCGCCGAGGCGCGCGCGATTTTACCCGCGCAGTACCGTCGTCAGGACTGCATCAGCCATGGCCGCTATCTGGCGGGCTTTATCCATGCCTGCCACACCCAGCAACCGCAGCTGGCCGCCAAGCTGATGCAGGATGTGATCGCCGAGCCGTACCGCACCCGCCTGCTGCCGGGCTTTGCCGAAGCGCGCAAGGCCGCGCAGGACATCGGCGCGCTGGCCTGCGGCATCTCCGGCTCCGGCCCGACGCTGTTCGCCGTGTGCAACGACGGCGCCACCGCGCAACGCATGGCCGACTGGCTGAAAAATCACTATCTGCAAAACGACGAAGGTTTTGTTCATATTTGCCGTCTGGATACCGCAGGCGCTCGACTACTGGGATAACGCATGAAACTGTACAACCTTAAGGATCACAACGAGCAGGTCAGCTTCGCACAGGCGATCAAACAGGGCCTGGGCAAACAGCAGGGGCTGTTTTTCCCGCTGGATCTGCCGGAGTTCGAACTGACCGAAATCGACCAGTTGCTGGAGCAGGACTTTGTCACCCGCAGCAGCCGCATTCTGTCGGCGTTTATCGGCGACGAAGTGTCGGAAGCGGCGCTGCACAAACGCGTGGCGGCGGCGTTTGAATTCCCGGCGCCGGTGGCGCAGGTGGAGGATGACGTGGCCTGCCTGGAGCTGTTCCACGGCCCGACGCTGGCGTTCAAGGACTTCGGCGGCCGTTTCATGGCGCAGATGCTGGCGGAAGTGGCCGGCGATCAGCCGGTGACCATTCTGACCGCCACTTCGGGCGACACCGGCGCCGCCGTGGCGCACGCGTTCTACGGCCTGAAGAACGTGCGGGTGGTGATCCTCTATCCGCAGGGCAAGATCAGCCCGCTGCAGGAAAAGCTGTTCTGCACCCTGGGCGGCAACATCCACACCGTGGCGATCGACGGCGACTTCGACGCCTGCCAGGCGCTGGTGAAGCAGGCGTTTGACGATGCGGAGCTGAAAGAGGCGCTGCACCTGAACTCGGCCAACTCGATCAACATCAGCCGCCTGCTGGCGCAGATTTGCTACTACTTCGAAGCGGTGGCGCAGCTGCCGCAGGAAGCGCGCAATCAGCTGGTGATCTCGGTGCCGAGCGGCAACTTCGGCGACCTGACCGCCGGCCTGCTGGCGAAGTCGCTGGGCCTGCCGGTGAAGCGTTTCATCGCCGCCACCAACGCCAACGACACCGTGCCGCGCTTCCTGACCAACGGCCAATGGCAGCCGCATGCCACCGTGGCGACGCTGTCCAACGCCATGGACGTCAGCCAGCCGAACAACTGGCCGCGGGTGGAAGAGCTGTTCCGCCGCAAGATCTGGCAGTTGAAAGAGCTGGGCCACGCGGCGGTGAGCGACGAAACCACCAAAGATACGATGCGCGAGCTGGCCGAGTTGGGCTATGTCTCAGAACCGCATGCGGCTATCGCCTACCGCGCGCTGCGCGATCGGCTGCAGGAAGGGGAGTTCGGCCTGTTCCTCGGCACCGCGCATCCGGCCAAATTCAAAGAGAGCGTGGAAGCGATCCTCGGCCAGGAGCTGCCGCTGCCCAAGGCGCTGGCGCTGCGGGCCGATTTGCCGCTGCTGTCCCACAGCCTGCCTGCCGGCTTCGGCGAGTTGCGCAAGTTCCTGATGGCGCTGCCGGCCTGAGTCTCCCCGCCCATAATGAAAAAGCCGTCTTGCGACGGCTTTTTTTATGATTGCTCGGGGCGTTTGAACACCAGTTCGCTGCCCTGCGAGCCGGCTTCGTCGAAGGCGTAACCTTCCAGATTGAAGTCCGCCAGCTGATCGCTGCGGGTCAGGCGGTTCTTGATGATGAAGCGGCTCATCAATCCGCGCGCCTTCTTGGCGTAGAAGCTGATCACCTTGTACTTGCCGTTCTTCTCGTCGAGGAACACCGGCTTGAGCAGCGTGCCGTGCAGCTTGGCCGGCTTCACCGATTTGAAATACTCGTCGGAAGCCAGATTCACCACCACGTCATCACCCTGTTGCGCCAGCGCTTCGTTCAGCTTTTGGGTGATTTGGTCGCCCCAGAAGCTGTACAGGTCTTTGCCCTTGGGGTTTTCCAACCGGATACCCATCTCCAGGCGGTAAGGCATCATCAGATCGAGCGGGCGCAGCACGCCGTACAGGCCGGAAAGCATGCGCAGATGTTGTTGGGCGAAATCGAAATCCGCTTCGCTGAAGTCCTGCGCCTGCAGGCCGGTATAGACGTCGCCCTTAAACGCCAGCAGCGCCTGGCGCGCGTTGTCCGGGGTGAATTTTGGCCGCCAGTCGCTGAAGCGCGCGGCGTTCAGCCCGGCCAGCTTGTCGCTGATGCCCATCAGGCTGGAGATTTGCGCCGGCGTCAGCTCGCGGCAAATTTTGATAAGCCGCTGAGACTTGTCCAGCAGCTCAGGCTGGGTGAAGCGTTCTGTCGCCAGCGGGCTTTCATAATCAAGAGTTTTAGCAGGTGAAATAATAACGAGCATGGCCAGATCCTGTTTTTCCAAGTGCTGATACTGTAACAAAAAGCGCGGCAAAAAGGGGCAATAGGTCTGATAGGCGGGGCGTGCGGTTGACGCCCCTGCCGCATCAGCGCGGCGGCTTGGGGGTGTCCCAAACGCCCGGCTCCAGCTGCGGCTTCAGCTCCGGATAGCGGTTGACGTCAAAGGTCGGCAGCTTGCCCAGCCGGCGCTGGCGGTGATAGTCATCGGCCAGCTTCAGCGCCACCCGCGACAGCAGCAGGATCGCCGTCAGGTTGGTGATCGCCATCAGCGCCATCGAGGTATCCGCCATTTTCCACACCACAGGCAGCTCGGCCAGCGCGCCGAACATCACCATGCCCAGCGCTACGCAGCGGAAAAGCAGCAGCCCGCCAGGGTGGTTATGTTCGAGGAATACCAGGTTGTTCTCCGCATAGGCGTAGTTGGCGATGATCGAGGTAAAGGCGAAGAAGAAAATGGCGATGGCGACAAACGGCGTGCCCCAGCTGCCGACGGCGGCGGACAGCGCTCGCTGGGTCAGATCGATGCCGCTGACGGTGGCGCTCGGCTGGTCCAGAATGCCGGAGGACAGAATGATCGCCGCCGTGGCGCTGCAGATGACGATGGTGTCGATAAACACCCCGAGCATTTGCACGTAGCCCTGCGAGGCGGGATGGGGCGGATAAGGGGAAGCGGAGGCCGCCGCATTGGGCGCCGAGCCCATGCCGGCCTCGTTGGAGAACAGCCCGCGCTGCACCCCCTGGGTCATCGCCTGAGAAATGCCGTAGCCGACCGCGCCGGCCGCCGCTTCCTGCAGGCCGAAGGCGCTTTTGAACACCAGCGCCAGGATCGCCGGCATATGCTCAATGTTGTGGCCAATCACCCAAAGCGCCAGCAGCAGATAGGCGCCGGCCATCAGCGGCACCACCAGCTCGGCCACCCGGGCGATGGAGCGAATGCCGCCGAAGATCACCACGCCGCTGAGCAAGACCAGCCCGATGCCGACGTGCAGCGGTTGCAAATTGAACGCGACGGCGGAAGCCTGCGCGATGGAGTTGGCCTGCACCGCATTGAACACCAGGCCGAAGGCGAGGATCAGGAAGACGGAAAACATCACCCCCATCCAGCGCATCCCCAGCCCCCTTTCCATATAGTAGGCCGGGCCGCCGCGATAGTTGCCGTTGTCGTCTTTGGTTTTGTACAGCTGCGCCAAGGTGCTTTCGATAAAGGAGGTGGCCATGCCGATAAAGGCCACTACCCACATCCAGAAGATGGCGCCGGGGCCGCCGGCGGTGAGGGCGATGGCCACGCCGGTCAGGTTGCCGGTGCCGACGCGCGCCGCCAGGGTGGTGCACAATGCCTGAAAAGAGGAGATGCCGGCGCTGTCGCTTTTGTTGCTGTGTTTCAGCACCGAGAACATATGGCTGAAGTGGCGAAGCTGGATAAAGCGGGTGCGCAGGGTGAAATAAATGCCGGTGCCGAGCAGTAGATAGATCAGTACCGAACCCCACAAAATATTGTTTATAAAATTCATCAGGTCCGTCACGGGATCCCTCCTTCGTCGACATGTCACGCACACCCGGCAACATCCACCGCGGGTGAAAAGCATTGGGCCAGTTTTTACAAGAGCTTAGCCGAAATCAGATCGGCGCCAGAGAATTGAGATTTTTCGCAGATCGCCAAACGAATTGCATCATTTTTTGCGAATTTAACATAATTTCTTCTACCGATAGCACGTTATTGCCTTTTCATCGCCTCGGGAATGACGAAAGATATCGGCGTAAACGGTTGCTCGCCCAAGGATAAAACAGGCGCCGCCGGGGCGGGATTTTCCAGCCTTGCGCCGGGCCTTGCGCATGTTATTATCAGGGAAGGGCATGGTTGAACAATGCCAAAAGTTCATGCACAAACGATGAGATAATGCCAACATGACCGACAAATTAACTTCCCTGCGCCAGCTCACCACGGTGGTTGCGGACACCGGCGATATCGCGGCAATGAAGCTGTATCAACCGCAAGACGCCACCACCAACCCTTCGCTGATCCTCAATGCAGCCCAAATTCCTGAATACCGCAAACTGATTGACGAAGCCATCGCCTGGGCGCGTGAGCAGAGCGGCGATCGCGAGCAGCAGATCGCCGACGCCGCCGACAAGCTGGCGGTAAATATCGGTCTGGAGATCCTCAAACTGGTTCCGGGCCGCATCTCCACCGAAGTGGACGCTCGCCTGTCTTACGACACCGTCGCCAGCGTGGCCAAGGCCAAGCGCCTGATCAAGCTGTACAACGAAGCCGGCATCAGCAACGAGCGCATCCTGATCAAACTGGCCTCTACCTGGCAGGGCATCCGCGCGGCGGAGCAGCTGGAGAAAGAAGGCATCAACTGTAACCTGACGCTGCTGTTCTCCTTCGCCCAGGCGCGCGCCTGCGCCGAAGCCGGCGTTTACCTGATCTCCCCGTTCGTTGGCCGTATCCTCGACTGGTACAAAGCCAACGGCGACAAGAAAGAGTTCGCTCCGCACGAAGATCCGGGCGTGGTTTCAGTTACCGAGATCTATCAGTACTACAAAGAACACGGTTACAACACCGTGGTGATGGGCGCCAGCTTCCGTAACGTCGGCGAGATCATCGAGCTGGCCGGCTGCGACCGTCTGACCATCGCCCCGGCGCTGCTCAAAGAGCTGGCGGAAAGCGAAGGCGCGCTGGAACGCAAACTGTCTTACACCGGCGAAGTGAAGGCGCGCCCCGCTGCGCTGACCGAGCCTGAGTTCTACTGGCAGCACAACCAGGATCCGATGGCGGTCGAGAAACTGACCGACGGCATCCGCAAGTTCGCCGTAGACCAGGGCAAGCTGGAAAAAATGATCGCCGATCTGCTGTAATTCCGGCAGACAGCGCAATAAAAAGGTGGCTCAGGCCGCCTTTTTTTATGCCTGCAGATCCCTGCGGCCGGTTGACGCCTTATACTCTCAGGATCAATGACAGGGCGGGAGCGAACCCGCCCGGACCCATCAGGCTGTAGAGGTTACGCATGGACATATTACGTATTGGTTTGGTTTCCGTTTCTGACCGCGCTTCCGGCGGCGTTTACCAGGACAAGGGCATTCCGGCGCTGGAAGAGTGGCTGACCGGCGCGTTGGCGACGCCGTTCAAGCTCGAAACCCGGCTGATCCCCGATGAGCAAACGCTGATCGAGCAGACGCTCTGCGAGCTGGTGGACGAAATGGGCTGCCATCTGGTGCTGACCACCGGCGGCACCGGCCCGGCGCGCCGCGACGTGACCCCCGACGCGACCCTGGCGGTAGCCGATCGCGTGATGCCCGGCTTCGGCGAGCAAATGCGCCAAATCAGCCTACACTATGTGCCAACGGCGATTCTTTCACGCCAGGTGGGGGCGATCCGCAAGCAGGCGCTGATCATCAACCTGCCCGGGCAGCCGAAGTCGATCAAGGAAACGCTGGAAGGGGTGAAGGACGAGCAGGGCAATACGCGGGTGCACGGCATTTTCGCCAGCGTGCCTTATTGCATTCAACTGCTGGAAGGGCCTTATGTGGAAACGCAGAGCGCGGTGGTAGCAGCATTTCGTCCGAAGAACGCGCGCCGCGAGATAAACCTCTAAATTTCAGCGATCTGAGCGATTAGCTTCAGGCCGTCTGGTGTGAAAATAATTTGCCGCTATAGTAAGGATTCTTTTACAGAAAGCCTGCGGCTTTTATTTTTACAGCCTTCTCCGACGGTACCCTATGCCTCACGACAATAATCGCCGGTTAAACCGGCAAGACTATAAAACGTTGACGCTGGCCGCGCTGGGCGGCGCGCTGGAGTTCTACGACTTCATCATTTTCGTCTTCTTCGCCGCCGTGGTCGGCGAGCTGTTCTTCCCGGCGGACATGCCGGAATGGCTGCGGCTGGTGCAAACCTTCGGCATCTTCGCCGCCGGCTATTTGGCCCGCCCGCTGGGCGGCATCGTGATGGCGCACTTCGGCGATCTGGTCGGCCGCAAAAAGATGTTTACCCTGAGCATTCTGCTGATGGCGTTGCCGACGCTGGCGATGGGCCTGCTGCCGACCTACGCCAGCATCGGCATCGCCGCGCCGCTGTTGCTGCTGCTGATGCGCGTATTGCAGGGGGCGGCGATCGGCGGCGAGGTGCCGGGCGCCTGGGTGTTCGTCGCCGAGCACGTGCCGCGCCGCCGCATCGGCTTTGCCTGCGGCACGCTGACCGCCGGCCTGACCGTCGGCATCCTGCTCGGCTCGGTGGTGGCGACGGTGATCAACACCACGCTCAGCCAGCAGACCATCATCGACGGCGGCTGGCGCATTCCTTTCCTGCTGGGCGGCATGTTCGGGCTGGTGGCGATGTACCTGCGCCGCTGGCTGCAGGAGACGCCGATCTTCATCGAAATGCAGGCGCGCAAAGCCTTGGCGGAAGAGCTGCCGCTGAAGTCGGTGGTGCTCAACCACAAGAAAGAGGTGGCGGTGTCGATGCTGCTGACCTGGCTGCTGTCCGCCGGCATCGTGGTGGTGATCCTGATGACCCCGACCTACCTGCAGAAACAGTTCGGCATAGCGCCGGCGCTGACGCTGCAGGCCAACAGCATCGCCACCGTCATGCTGATCGCCGGCTGCATCGCCGCCGGGCTGGCGGCCGATCGCTTCGGCGCCAGCAAAACGCTGGTGGTCGGCAGCCTTCTGTTGGCCGGCTGCAGCTGGCTGTTCTATCGGACGGTGGGCGTTCACCCGGAAATGCTGTTCGCCTGCTATGCGCTGGTGGGCTTCAGCGTGGGCGTGGTGGGGGCGGTACCGTACGTGATGGTGCGGGCGTTTCCGGCGGAAGTGCGATTTACCGGCATTTCGTTCTCATATAACGTTTCGTACGCTATTTTTGGCGGTTTAACCCCGATATTTGTGACCTTGATCATGAAATTAACCCCGTTAGCGCCCGCTTACTACGTGCTGGCGTTGTCGGTCATCGGGCTGCTGCTGGGCATCTACCTGCACCGCGATTTGAACAGCGAGGCAAGGGAGCGGCCAGCCGGCTCCTGCGGCTAAAAAAAAGCCCTGCGACGCAGGGCTGTTTTATGTCGGGCGACAGGCGATTACGCCATGGCCGGCACGGCGACGCTCGGTGGGGCGTTCACTTCGCCGATCGGCAGCACCTTGCGGCCCAGCTGTTCGTTGAGCACCTCGGCCATCGCCAGATAAATGGCGCTGGCGCCGCAGACAATGCCTTCATAGCCGGCGAAGTTCAGCAGCGCCTGATTGCCGGTGATGTTGCCGACGGCCAACAGGGCGAACAGCAGCGTCAGGCTGGCGAACACGAACTGCAGCACGCGATTGGCGCGCAGGGTGCCGAAGAACATGAACAGGGTGAAGACGCCCCACAGCGCCAGATAGATGCCCAGCACGCGGGCTTCGGTGGCGTCGGCCAGCCCCAGGCGCGGCAGCAGCAGCAGGCCCACCAGGCTCAGCCAGAAGCTGCCGTAAGAGATGAAGGCGGTCATGCCGAAGGTGTTGCCCTTCCGGTATTCCAGCAGGCCGGCCATGATCTGGGCCAGCCCGCCGAAGAAGATCCCCATGCTGATGATGGCGGAGTTCAGTGGGAAAAAGCCCGCGTTGTGCAGGTTCAGCAAGACGGTGGTCATCCCGAAGCCCATCAGGCCGAGAGGGCCGGGATTCGCCAACTTGTTGGTGTGCATAAGTCCTCTGCGATAACAGAAAGTTAACGGAAACAGCTAATTAAAATCATAAATGGTCTGAATGGCCGAAAAGTCCAGGATTTCCATCAGAGCGCGCGGCATCATAATGATCCCCGGAACAGGAAACAATGATCTGGATGACGATAAAAAAGAAATTTTTTTCGCCTTGCCCCTTGATGCTGAGTCGGATGGCCCCATCTTATTTGCAACCGCAGTTGCTAACCGCGGGTAAGACTGAAATATCGGGCAGTTGAAAAGCAAAAAATCGCCCGCATATAGGTTAGCAACCTGACCGATTATGAATTTATTAGTGGAGACGTTTAGATGGGCAAAATTATTGGTATCGACCTGGGTACTACCAACTCTTGCGTAGCAATTATGGATGGTGCCAAGGCACGCGTGCTGGAAAACGCCGAGGGCGACCGCACCACTCCTTCTATTATCGCCTATACCCAAGACGGTGAGATTCTGGTTGGCCAGCCGGCTAAGCGTCAGGCTGTGACTAACCCGCAGAACACGCTGTTCGCGATCAAACGCCTGATTGGCCGTCGCTTCCAGGATGAAGAAGCGCAGCGCGATAAAGGCATCATGCCGTACAAAATTATCGAGGCCGACAACGGCGACGCCTGGCTGGAAGTGAAAGGCCAGAAAATGGCACCGCCGCAGATCTCTGCCGAAGTGCTGAAGAAAATGAAGAAAACGGCTGAAGATTACCTGGGCGAACCGGTAACCGAAGCGGTTATCACCGTACCTGCTTACTTCAACGACGCACAGCGTCAGGCGACCAAAGACGCCGGCCGTATCGCAGGTCTGGAAGTAAAACGCATCATCAACGAACCGACCGCTGCGGCCCTGGCTTACGGCCTGGACAAAGAAGTCGGCAACCGCACCATCGCGGTTTATGACCTGGGCGGCGGTACTTTCGATATCTCCATCATCGAAATCGACGACGTTGACGGCGAAAAAACCTTCGAAGTGCTGGCGACCAACGGTGATACCCACCTGGGTGGCGAAGACTTCGACAGCCGCCTGATCAACTATCTGGTGGAAGAGTTCAAGAAAGAGCAAGGCATCGATCTGCGCAACGATCCGCTGGCGATGCAGCGTCTGAAAGAAGCCGCCGAGAAAGCGAAGATCGAACTGTCTTCCGCTCAGCAGACCGACGTTAACCTGCCGTACATCACTGCAGACGCGACCGGTCCAAAACACATGAACATCAAAGTGACCCGTGCGAAACTCGAGTCGCTGGTTGAAGATCTGGTTGCGCGCTCCATCGAGCCGCTGAAAGTGGCGCTGAAAGACGCAGGCCTGTCGGTTTCCGACATTCAGGACGTGATCCTGGTCGGCGGCCAGACCCGTATGCCAATGGTACAGAAGAAAGTCGCTGACTTCTTCGGCAAAGAACCGCGTAAAGACGTTAACCCGGACGAAGCGGTTGCCGTAGGCGCTGCGGTGCAGGGCGGCGTGTTGGCCGGTGATGTGAAGGACGTTCTGCTGCTGGACGTTACCCCGCTGTCGCTGGGTATCGAAACCATGGGCAGCGTGATGACGCCGCTGATCACCAAAAACACCACCATCCCGACCAAGCACAGCCAGGTGTTCTCTACCGCTGAAGACAACCAGTCTGCGGTAACCATCCACGTGCTGCAGGGTGAGCGCAAGCGCGCCAACGACAACAAGTCTCTGGGCCAGTTCAACCTGGACGGCATCCAGGCTGCACCGCGCGGCATGGCGCAGATCGAAGTGACCTTCGATATCGATGCCGACGGCATCCTGCACGTGTCCGCCAAAGACAAGAACACCGGCCGCGAGCAGAAGATCACCATCAAGGC
This sequence comes from Serratia ficaria, assembly GCF_900187015.1. NCBI lineage: Bacteria > Pseudomonadati > Pseudomonadota > Gammaproteobacteria > Enterobacterales > Yersiniaceae > Serratia > Serratia ficaria. The sequence continues at coordinate 771,225 of NZ_LT906479.1, forward strand.
GTCTTCCGGCCTGAACGAAGAAGAAATCCAGAAAATGGTGCGCGACGCCGAGCTGAACGCCGAGTCTGACCGCAAGTTCGAAGAGCTGGTGCAGACCCGCAACCAGGCGGATCACCTGATCCACGGCACCCGTAAGCAGCTGGAAGAAGCAGGCGACAAACTGCCGGCGGAAGACAAAACGGCTATCGAAGCGGCGCTGAAAGATCTGGAAACCGCGGTGAAAGGCGAAGATAAAGCCGAGATCGAAGCGAAGACCCAGGCGCTGGTGCAGGTGTCCGGCAAGCTGCTGGAAATGGCTCAGGCGCAGCAGGCTCAGCAAGGCGCTGACGCCGGTGCCGACAACGCGGCGCAGAAAGACGACGACGTGGTTGACGCCGAGTTCGAAGAAGTTAAAGACAAAAAATAATCGCCCTTAAGCGGGCACGGGGCGGCCGCGAGGCCGCCACCGGAAACCAGCACGGGCGTCGAGGCAACTCTACGCCCGTGCACGCATGTTAAGGGTAAGCAAAAGAATGGCCAAGAAAGACTATTACGAGATTCTCGGCGTCAGCAAAACGGCGGATGAACGCGAGATAAAAAAGGCGTATAAACGCCTGGCGATGAAATACCATCCTGACCGTAACCAGGAAAAAGACGCCGAGAGTCAATTTAAAGAGATCAAGGAAGCGTATGAAGTCCTGACCGACGATCAGAAGCGCGCGGCCTACGATCAATACGGGCACGCGGCCTTTGAGCAAGGCGGCATGGGCGGCGGCGGCTTCGGCGGCGGCGGCGCTGACTTCAGCGATATCTTTGGCGACGTGTTTGGCGACATCTTCGGCGGGGGTCGCCGTCAGCGCGCCAGCCGCGGTTCCGATCTGCGCTATAACATGGAGCTGTCCCTCGAGGAAGCGGTGCGTGGCGTCACCAAAGAGATCCGCATCCCGACGCTGGAAGAGTGCGACGTCTGCCACGGCAGCGGCGCCAAGCCCGGCAGTTCGCCGGTGACCTGTCCGACCTGCCACGGTCAGGGCCAGGTGCAGATGCGCCAGGGCTTCTTTACCGTACAGCAGGCTTGTCCGCACTGTCACGGTCGCGGCCAGATAATCAAAGACCCGTGCAACAAATGCCACGGCCACGGCCGGGTAGAAAAAGCCAAAACGCTGTCGGTGAAAATCCCGGCAGGCGTGGATACCGGCGACCGCATCCGCCTGGCGGGTGAGGGCGAAGCGGGCGAGCACGGCGCGCCGGCTGGCGATCTGTACGTACAGGTCCAGGTGAAGGCTCACCCGATCTTCGAGCGTGAAGGCAACAACCTGTACTGCGAAGTGCCGATCAACTTCGCCATGGCGGCGTTGGGCGGCGAGATTGAAGTGCCGACGCTGGACGGCCGGGTGAAGCTGAAAGTGCCTGCGGAAACCCAGACCGGCAAGCTGTTCCGCATGCGCGGCAAGGGCGTTAAATCGGTGCGCGGCGGCAGCCAGGGCGACTTGCTGTGCCGCGTGGTGGTGGAAACCCCGGTTAATCTGAACGACAAGCAGAAGCAGTTGTTGAAAGAGCTGGAAGAAAGCCTCGGAGGCCCGTCCGGTGACAAGAACAGCCCGCGCTCGAAGAGCTTCTTCGACGGGGTGAAAAAGTTCTTTGACGACCTGACGCGCTAAGCTGCTGTTTCTGTTGGCGCACTCTGGCAACCCCGGGCTTTTGACCCGGGGTTTTTATTGGGTTGCGGTCAGGATTTTCGCCAAGGCGATAATGTGACTTATACAGCAAACAGATCGGTTTTGACGAGCCATTTAGCATTTATAAACGTATTTTATCGAAGTGAAACGCCGTCTATACTCAATCCATTGTTTTGCATGCGGGGGCCGAGAAACCCCCGTTCAAATCTGGAGAGACGTATTGTGACCAACATTATTCGTCAATTTTTACGTCAGGAAGCCGCCGGCGGCGTCATTCTGATCCTGGCGGCGATCGTCGCCCTGATCATGGCCAATACGCCGGTGCAGGGAATTTACCACGCCTTCCTGAACCTGCCGGTGATGGTGAAAATCTCCTCGCTGGAAATCGCCAAGCCGCTGCTGCTGTGGATCAACGATGGCCTGATGGCAGTCTTCTTCCTGGTGGTGGGGCTGGAGGTCAAGCGTGAGCTGATGCAGGGCTCGCTGGCCGGGCGCGACAAGGCGGTATTCCCGGCGATCGCCGCGCTGGGCGGCATGCTGGCGCCGGCGTTGATCTACCTGCTGTTCAACGGCGCGGACGAGGTTACCCGCCAGGGCTGGGCGATCCCGGCCGCAACCGACATCGCCTTTGCGCTGGGCGTGATGGCGCTGCTGGGCAACCGGGTGCCGACCAGCCTGAAAGTGTTTCTGCTGGCGCTGGCGATTATCGACGACCTGGGCGTGATTGTGATTATCGCGCTGTTCTATACCCATGAGGTGTCGCTGGCGGCGCTGGGCGTGGCGGCGGCGGCCATTGCGCTGCTGGGGCTGATGAACTGGCGCGGGGTGGGCAAAACCTCGCTGTATATGATGGTCGGGCTGGTGCTGTGGGTGGCGATCCTCAAATCCGGGGTGCACGCGACGCTGGCCGGGGTGATCGTCGGCTTTATGATCCCGCTGAAGGTGAAGAAAGGCCCTTCGCCGTCCGAGACGCTGGAGCATGAGCTGCACCCCTGGGTGGCGTTCATGATCCTGCCGCTGTTCGCCTTCGCCAACGCCGGCGTTTCCCTGCAGGGCGTGTCGCTGGACGGGCTGACCTCGCTGTTGCCGATGGGCATCGCGGCCGGTTTGTTTATCGGCAAGCCGCTGGGCATCTTCATCTTCAGCCTGCTGGCGGTGAAGATAGGCATTGCCCGGCTGCCGGAAGGCATCGGCTTCAAACAGGTGTTTGCCGTTTCCGTGCTCTGTGGTATTGGTTTCACCATGTCGATTTTCATCGCTTCGCTGGCGTTCGGCGATGCGGATGCCGCGCTCGGCACCTATTCCCGTCTGGGGATCCTGCTGGGCTCCACCGCGGCGGCGGTGGTCGGCTATGGCTTGCTGCGCATGTCGTTGCCGCGGGTCAGATAACGCTTTTCGGGCTATCCCCGACGAAGGAAAAAACAATACAATGGCTGGTCGGAGCTGTGCAGTGTAAAATATGTGCAGCGCCGGCCGTTCCGTGTGGGGACTAATGGGGCTGCACGTTGTCTGAAACAGGGAAAGGAAGTTTGTCGCTCGTCACGGCAGAACGTCTGTCGATGCGAAACGTTAAGGAGAGCCGCTCGTGAGGATGTCGCATATCAACTTTAATCACCTTTACTACTTCTGGCAGGTTTGCAAGGAAGGCTCGGTGGTGGGCGCCGCCGAAGCGCTGTTCCTGACGCCGCAGACCATCACCGGCCAGATCAAGGCGCTGGAGGAGCGTTTGGACGGCAAGCTGTTCAAACGGCAGGGGCGCGGGCTGGTGCCGTCAGAGCTGGGGCAGCTGGTTTTCCGTTACGCCGATAAAATGTTCATGCTCAGCCAGGAAATGTTGGATATCGTCAATTATCGCAAGGAGTCCAACCTGCTGTTCGACGTCGGGGTGGCGGATGCGTTGTCCAAACGGCTGGTCAGCCAGGTGCTGGAAACCGCGGTGGTGGTGGACAACGAGCAAATTCACCTGCGCTGCTTCGAATCGACCCACGAGATGCTGCTGGAGCAGCTCAGCCAGCATAAGCTGGATATGATCCTGTCGGATTGCCCGGTGGATTCCAGCCAGCAAGAGGGGCTGTTCTCGTTGAAGCTGGGGGAGTGCGGCATCAGCTTCTTCTGTCGCCAGCCGGCGCCGGATTTGCCGTTCCCCGCCTGCCTGGAGCAGCGCAAGCTGCTGATCCCCGGCCGCCGCTCGATGCTGGGGCGCAAGCTGCTCAACTGGTTCAACACCCAGGGCATCCAGGTGGAGATCCTGGGCGAGTTCGACGATGCGGCGCTGATGAAGGCCTTCGGCATGTACCACAACGCGATCTTCGTGGCGCCGACGCTGTATGCGCAGGATACCTATAACGATGACAACGTGGTGGAGATCGGGCGGATTGATAGCGTGCAGGAAGAGTACTACATCATCTTTGCCGAGCGCATGATCCAGCATCCGGCGGTGCAGCGGGTGTGCAACAAGGACTTTTCGGCGCTGTTTTCCTGCTAGCCTGGCGGCAAACGCAGGATATAAAAAAACCGGCCTAGGCCGGTTTTTTTACCAAGCAGATAACGAAATGCTTATTGCATTGCGTTGATGCGTGCAGTCAGGTTTGACTTATGACGCGCTGCTTTGTTTTTGTGGATCAGACCTTTAGCTGCCTGACGGTCCACAAGTGGTTGCATTACCAGGAATGCGGTTTGTGCTGCTTCTTTGTCGCCAGCTGCGATAGCTGTGTCTACCTTCTTGATGAAGGTACGCACCATTGAGCGACGGCTAGCGTTATGCTTGCGGCGTTTCTCAGACTGTACGGCGCGTTTCTTAGCTGATTTGATATTAGCCAAGGTCCAACTCCCAAATATATTCTATTGAGGACAATTCAAAGGCCGAGGAATATGCCCTTTTAGCCTTCGTTTGTCAATGGATTTGTGCAAATAAGCGCCGTTTGTACGGGCGGCACTTGCTACGTTGTGATGGCGCAGGATTTTACCAGCTTCGGTCATGGGAATACAGTGTTTCGCGAGAAAATTCACCAATGATTTGCCGCGATGAGCGCAAGCCGTTGGCGGCGGTCGATTATCGGCGGCGGGACGCGGGATAAACTGCGGCGAAGCCGTTTCACCCGCAGATTATCTCCGGTATGGTATGTCTATTACATAAAGGCACCAATCGCGGGTTAACCTTACCGGCTGTACAAGGTATAATCCGCCGATTTCCACTGTTTTGAGCCAGCTATGCAGCTAATTCGCGGCATCCATAATATCCGGGCGCGCCACCATGGTTGCGTGCTCACCATCGGCAACTTTGACGGCGTACACCGCGGTCATCAGGCGTTGCTGGAGCAGCTGAAGCAAGAGGGGCAACGCCTCGGGCTGCCGGTGATGGTCATGATCTTTGAGCCGCAACCGCTGGAAATGTTCGCAGCGGACAAGGCGCCGGCCCGTCTCACGCGCTTGCGTGACAAGGCCAAATACCTGGCGCAGGCGGGGGTAGACTACCTGCTGTGCGTCAAGTTTGATCCGCGTTTCGCCGCCAACACCGCACAGGCGTTCGTCGCCGAGCTGCTGGTGGAAAAACTCGGCGTGAAATTCCTGATGGTCGGGGATGATTTTCGCTTTGGCGCAGGCCGCCAGGGCGATTTTCCGCTATTGCAGCAGGCCGGAAAAGAGTACGGCTTCGAGGTGGTCAGCACGCCGACCTTCCGCGAAGGCGATCGGCGCATCAGCAGCACCGCGATCCGCAATGCGCTGCGCGACGACGACCTGCCGCTGGCGGAAAATCTGCTGGGCCATCCGTACAGCATCTCTGGCCGGGTCGTGCACGGCGACGAACTGGGCCGCACCATCGGCTTTCCTACCGCCAACCTGCCGCTGAAGCGCCTGGTTGCGCCGGTGAAGGGGGTGTATGCGGTGGAGGTGTACGGCCTGGGGGCCGATCCGCTCCCGGGCGTGGCCAATATCGGCACGCGCCCGACCGTTGCCGGCGTGCGCCAGCAGCTGGAAGTGCATCTGCTGGATGTCACGATGGATCTTTACGGGCGCCATATTGACGTGGTGCTCCGCGCGAAATTGCGCAATGAACAGCGTTTTGCTTCGCTCGATGCCCTGAAGCAGCAAATCGCCAATGATGTGGTGACGGCCCGGAAGTTCTTCGGGTTAAAAACACTGGTTTAATCGTTTACCCCGAGCACGCTGAGCCGTGCGACGGGTAAATAGCCGAAAACGGAAACGAGAATCTCATGAGTGACTACAAGAATACCCTGAACTTGCCGGAAACAGGGTTCCCGATGCGCGGCGATCTGGCCAAGCGCGAACCTGGCATGCTGCAACGTTGGTATGAACAGGATCTGTACGGGATGATTCGTACTGCCAAAAAGGGCAAAAAATCCTTCATTCTGCATGACGGCCCTCCGTATGCGAACGGCAGCATCCACATCGGTCACTCGGTTAACAAGATTCTCAAAGACGTTATCATCAAGTCGAAAGGGATGGCCGGCTTCGACTCGCCTTACGTTCCGGGCTGGGACTGCCACGGTCTGCCGATCGAACTGAAGGTTGAGCAGCTGTACGGCAAGCCGGGCGAGAAGCTGAGCGCGGCCGAATTCCGCCAGAAATGCCGCGAATACGCCGCCGAGCAGGTTGAAGGCCAGAAGAAAGACTTCATCCGCCTGGGCGTGCTGGGCGACTGGGATCGCCCGTACCTGACCATGGACTTCAAAACCGAAGCCAACATCATCCGCGCGCTGGGCAAGATCATCAGCAACGGCCACCTGCTGAAAGGCGCCAAGCCGGTGCACTGGTGTACCGACTGCGGCTCTTCGCTGGCCGAAGCGGAAGTCGAGTACTACGACAAAACGTCGCCGTCGATCGACGTCACCTTCCATGCGGCCGACGCGGCCGCGGTGGCGGCCAAGTTTGGCGTGAGCCACTTCAGCGGCGCCATCTCGCTGGTGATCTGGACCACCACCCCGTGGACCCTGCCGGCCAACCGCGCCATCTCGCTGCATCCGGAATTCAGCTATCAGCTGGTGCAGGTGGACGGCCAATGCCTGATCCTGGCGGCCGAGCTGGTGGAGAGCGTGATGAAACGCGCCGGCATCACCGAATGGACGGTGCTGGGCAGCTGCAAGGGCGCGGATCTGGAGCTGCTGCGCTTCCGGCACCCGTTCATGGATTTCGACGTGCCGGCCATCATGGGCGAGCACGTGACGCTGGATGCCGGCACCGGTGCGGTGCATACCGCCGGCGGCCACGGCCCGGACGACTTCGTGATCAGCCAGAAATACGGTCTGGAGATCGCCAATCCGGTGGGGCCGAACGGCTGCTACCTGACCGGCACGCATCCGCTGCTGGACGGCAAGTTCGTGTTCAAGGCCAATGACTCGATCGTGGAGCTGCTGCGCGAGCAAGGCGCGCTGCTGCACGTGGAAAAAATGGTGCACAGCTACCCATGCTGCTGGCGCCACAAGACGCCGATCATCTTCCGCGCCACGCCGCAATGGTTCATCAGCATGGACCAAAAGGGCCTGCGTCAACAGTCGCTGGAAGAGATCAAGGGCGTGCAGTGGATCCCGGACTGGGGCCAGGCGCGCATCGAAATGATGGTGGCCAACCGCCCGGACTGGTGCATCTCGCGTCAGCGCACCTGGGGCGTGCCGATGTCGCTGTTCGTGCACAAAGACACCGAGCAGCTGCACCCGCGCAGCGTCGAGCTGATGGAAGAAGTGGCCAAGCGCGTTGAGCAGGAAGGCATTCAGGCCTGGTGGGATCTGGACGCCGCCGATATCCTCGGCGCGGACGCCGCCGACTACGTGAAAGTGCCCGACACCCTCGACGTGTGGTTCGACTCCGGTTCGACCCACGCCTCGGTGGTCGACGTGCGCCCCGAGTTCAACGGTCATGGCGCCGACATGTATCTGGAAGGCTCCGACCAACACCGCGGCTGGTTCATGTCATCGCTGATGATCTCCACCGCCATGAAGGGCAAGGCGCCTTACAAGGAAGTGCTGACCCACGGCTTCACCGTCGACGGCCAGGGCCGCAAGATGTCCAAGTCGATCGGCAACACCATCAGTCCGCAGGACGTGATGAACAAGCTGGGCGGCGACATTCTGCGCCTGTGGGTGGCGTCGACCGATTACACCGGCGAAATCGCGGTGTCCGACGAGATCCTCAAGCGCTCCGCAGATTCTTACCGCCGTATCCGCAACACCGCGCGTTTCCTGCTGGCCAACCTGAACGGGTTTGAGCCAGGCACCGACTGCGTGGCGCCGGAAGACATGGTGGTGTTGGATCGCTGGGCGGTCGGCCGCGCGCTGGCGGCGCAGCGGGATATCGAGCAGGCTTACGCCAGCTACGACTTCCACGAAGTGGTGCAGCGCCTGATGCAGTTCTGCTCGGTCGAGATGGGTTCCTTCTACCTGGATATCATCAAGGATCGCCAGTACACCGCGAAGAGCGACAGCGTCGCGCGCCGCAGCTGCCAGACCGCGCTGTACCACATCGCGGAAGCGCTGGTGCGCTGGATGGCGCCGATCATGTCGTTCACCGCCGATGAAATCTGGGGCTTCCTGCCGGGCAAACGCGCGCAGTACGTGTTCACCGAAGAGTGGTACGACGGCCTGTTCGGGCTGGCGGAAGGCGAAAGCATGAACGACGCCTACTGGGCCGAGCTGCTGAAAGTGCGCGGCGAAGTGAACAAGGTGCTGGAGCAGGCGCGCGCCGACAAACGCCTCGGCGGTTCGCTGGAAGCGGCGGTAACGCTGTACGCCGACGGCGAGCTGGCTGCGCGTCTGAACAGCCTGCAGGACGAGCTGCGCTTCGTGCTGCTGACTTCCGCGGCGCGCGTCGCGCCTTTGGCCGATGCGCCGGCGGACGCACAGACCGCGGAATCGCTGAAAGGCCTGAAAATCGCCTTCGGCACCGCTGAAGGTGAGAAGTGCCCGCGCTGCTGGCATTACACCACCGATATCGGCCTGGTGGCGGAACACGCAGACCTCTGCGGCCGCTGTGTGACCAACGTAGCCGGCGACGGCGAAAAGCGTAAGTTTGCCTGATGAGTAAACCAATCTGTTCGACCGGCCTGCGCTGGCTGTGGCTGGTGCTGGTGGTGCTGGTGCTGGATTTCGCCAGCAAGCAGTGGATCCTCGGTAACTTTGTGCTGGGCCAGTCCCAGCCATTGATCCCGTCGTTCAACCTGTTTTATGCGCGCAACTACGGCGCGGCGTTCAGCTTCCTGGCCGATCACGGCGGCTGGCAGCGCTGGTTCTTCGCCGGCATCGCCGTCGCCATCGTGGCGGTGCTGCTGGTGATGATGTACCGCAGCAGCGCGCAGCAGAAGCTGAACAACATCGCCTATGCTTTCATCATCGGCGGCGCGCTCGGCAATCTGTTCGATCGTCTGTGGCATGGCTTCGTGGTCGACTTTATCGACTTCTACGTCGGCAACTGGCATTACCCGACCTTCAACCTGGCGGACAGCTTTATCTGCGTCGGGGCGGCGATGATCGTGTTGGAAGGTTTCCTGTCGCCGGCGAACAAAGGCGCAAAGAGTAAAGGTGAGTAATATGACGGCTCAGGTTATCGGTGACAGCGCAGTGCTGGTTCACTTTACGCTGAAACTGGAAGACGGTTCGACCGCCGAATCCACCCGCAGCAGCGGCAAGCCGGCGCTGTTCCGGCTGGGCGACGGCAGCCTGTCGGCGCCGCTGGAAGCGCAGCTGCTCGGCCTGCGCGCCGGCGACAAATGCGCCTTTACGCTGCAGCCGGAAGCGGCGTTCGGCGCGGAGAACCCGGATCTGATCCAGTTCTTTTCGCGCCGCGACTTCGCCGAAACCGGCGTGCCGGACGTCGGCACCATCATGCTGTTTACCGCCATCGACGGCAGCGAAATGCCGGGCGTGGTGCGTGAAGTGGCGGAAGAGTCGATTACCGTTGATTTCAACCATCCGCTGGCGGGCCATCCGGTCACCTTCGATATCGAAGTGCTGGAGATCGATCCGCAGCAGGAGGAGACGCATGCAAATATTGCTGGCTAACCCGCGCGGCTTCTGCGCCGGGGTTGATCGTGCGATCAGTATCGTCGAGCGCGCGCTGGAGATTTACGGCGCGCCTATCTACGTGCGGCATGAGGTGGTGCACAACCGCTACGTGGTCGACAGCTTGCGCGAGCGCGGCGCGGTATTTATCGAAGAGATCGCCGAAGTGCCGGACGGGTCGATTCTGATCTTCTCGGCGCACGGGGTGTCGCAGGCGGTGCGCGCCGAAGCCAAGGCGCGCGATCTGACCATGCTGTTCGACGCCACCTGTCCGCTGGTGACCAAGGTGCATATGGAAGTGGCGCGCGCCAGCCGGCGCGGCACAGAAGCCATCCTGATCGGCCATGCCGGCCATCCGGAAGTGGAAGGCACCATGGGCCAGTACAGCAACCCGAAGGGCGGCATGTACCTGGTTGAGTCGCCGGAAGACGTCTGGCAGCTGCAGGTGAAGGACGAAAGCAACCTGTGCTTTATGACCCAAACCACGCTGTCGGTGGATGACACTTCCGACGTGATCGACGCCCTGCGTCAGCGTTTCCCGAGCATTATCGGGCCGCGCAAGGACGACATCTGTTACGCCACCACCAACCGTCAGGAAGCGGTGCGCAACCTGGCCGGCGATGCGGATGTGGTGCTGGTGGTCGGTTCGAAGAACTCGTCGAATTCCAATCGCCTGGCGGAACTGGCCCAGCGCGTCGGCAAGCCGGCTTATCTGATCGACTCCGCGGCGGACATTCAGGAAGCCTGGCTGAGCAACGCGCGCAACATCGGCGTTACCGCCGGGGCGTCGGCGCCCGACGTGCTGGTGCAGGACGTCATCAGCCGCCTGAAGGCGCTGGGCGGCGTAGACGTGCATGAAATCAGCGGCCGTGAAGAGAACATCGTGTTTGAAGTGCCGAAAGAGCTGCGTGTGGATATCAGGCAGGTCGAGTGAGCGGATCAACCCGCTGTTGCAACGGGGAGCCTTGGCTCCCCGTTTTACGTTTGGCGGCAGGCAGGCGGGAGAAAAACCCTATTCATTATGATATTCAAATTTTCTGCTAATTTAAGTTAAATTTATTCTGAGTATTTGAATTAAAATCGGAAAATTAATTATATGAGCGAAGGTAAAGTCATTAATATAAATATCATTAGTCTGCGATCTAAATAAATGCTGGCGTTGGCACGTTAAAAACAATAATTACAAAACCTGATGTTGCAGATGTTTCTTATTTTATTTGGCGTAAGGATGGTCTAAAGCGCTCAATCCTTTTTCTTGTAAATAAACCTTCATGTGTTCCAACAGGCGCCGAACCTTTAATGGCTGGATCTCACGACGCGGCATAATCGCGTAGCAATTAATTTCCGGCAATCGCCAGTCGGGCAACACCTCGATCAACTCGCCATTGCGCAATTCACGCTCGACGTTGGCGAAGAAATTACGAATGATGCCTTTGCCGGCCAGGGCCAATTCTTTCATCGCCATGCCGTTATTGGTAAACAGGCGGCCGGTCAGGCGCAGCCGGTGTTCACCGCCGTCCTGATGGAGCAGGCGCACAAACTGCGGATTGCCCAACGGGGTGAAGGTGACCCACTGATGGCGCAGCAACGCCTGCGGCTGATCCGGCACGCCATGGCTGTTCAGATAGGCCGGCGAGGCGCACAGCACTTCGCGAAAGCGCGCCAGGCGGGTGGAGACGTAGCTGGAATCGGCCAGCACCCCGCCGCGGATCGCCAGATCGATGCGTTGGCCAATCAGGTCGATCTTTTCATCGTGGATCTCCAGCCGCAGCGTGAGGCGCGGGTGTTCATCGAGGAAGCTTTGCAGCGCCGGCACCAGGTAATGGGTGGCGAACTCGGTAGAGGTCGCTACGCGCAGCTCGCCCACCAGTTCACCGCGCAGTGCGGCAATGCGCTGCTGGCCGCGTTCGGCGGCGTGGATCATCAGCAGACAGTCTTCATAAAAGCACAGTCCGGCCTCGGTCAGGCTCAGCGAGCGCGTGGAGCGCAACAACAATTGAATGCCCAGGTGATTCTCCAGCTGGCGGATATGCTGGCTGACGGCGGAAGTGGTAATGCCCAATTCTTTTGCCGCCATGCTGAACGCGCCGCAATCGACAACTTTTGAGAAAATGGCCATGCGTTTTAGAATATTACTCATAGTTTGTTAAGCACAACTTAACCAAGATTGTAAATTATATGGGCTAATAATATAGCACCATCTCTTCTATATTGCCTGAAGCATATAAACCGCGGGTTAGCCATTATTTTTATTCGCCGGATTTCTTCTTTTTGAAAAGTCTCATTGCGTTTATTCATAATGCAGCCGCGCCGCATCGCAACAGGAGCTAATTGTGGACAGCACCCCTATAGATAAAATAGCGTCAAAAATCCTGCATGAGTTATTGCAATACCGTCGGCGTTTTCCCGGCGATGAAACGCCGATTGCCGAACAGGAACGGCAGGTCACCCAGGTGCAATTACCGCGTATTCGGGCATTTATTGAAAATGACCGGCGCATTGAATTTGTGCTGCCGGCGTTTCCAACCAAATCGCCCAACACCCATAAAGTGATCGGCGCGATGCCGGACATGGCGGAGCGGCTGTCGTTGATCTTCCTCAACTCTCTCTGCCAGCGCATTCAGCTTTATTACCCGCCGGGCGCGCACATTGTGATCTGTTCCGACGGCCATGTGTTCGGCGATCTGATCCGCGTCGGCGACGACGCCATCAACCGTTATCAACGCGCGATAGAAAACCTGCTGCACGAGGTGGGGGCCACGCATCTGAGCCTGTTCAACCTGGGGGACGTCGAAGGGCTGGCGGAGCATACCGATGACTGCGATCTGTTGCGCCAGCTGCTGGTGAGCGGCTATGCCGAGCCGGAGGAGACGATCAAACAGCGGCTGATGCAGGATGAGCAGGGACTGATGCTGTACCGCGCCATCACCCGCTTCCTGTACGAAGACAGCCAACTGCCGGGCTACAGCGGCTCCAACGCCGCTCTGCAGAAAGACGCCAAGCGGCGAGCCTGCGGCGTGATCCAGCGCAGCTGGGCCTGGGGCAATCTGCTGGCGCAGCATTTCCCGGCGGCGATCCGGCTGTCGATCCACCCGCAGCCCGCCGATAGCCTGAAAATGGGCATCCACATGATGCCGACCAAAGACGACTGGCTGACGCCGTGGCACGGCGTGGCGGCCAATGTCAACGGCCAGTTTGTGCTGATGAAGCGCAAAGACGCGCAGCAGCTGGCCGGCGAGCTGGTGGAAATTCGCGGCGAACCCAGCCATTACCGGATCGAACAGCCGTAAGCGGCCTGATTTGCTCCCGCAACCCTGGCGGGCGCGTTTTTAACGGCACCGTTGCCCTGTGAGCAGCCCATTCGATGCAAGGAGAACCACCATGAACCACCCACCGCTCAATTGCCATATCCAGCTGAACGCCCCGTTTGGCGCCATACTGACCCCGCAACACCCCGGGCAGCAGATAGCCTCCCTGCCGGTGGCGGCGCTGCGCGCGCTGGCGCAACAGCACCATCTGCTGGTGCTGCGCGGCTTCAGTTCGGGGTTTGACGATCCGCAGGTATTGACCCGCTACGCCGATCTGTGGGGCGAAATCATGATGTGGCCGTTCGGCGCGGTGCTGGACGTGAAGGAGCATCCGGACGCCAAAGACCATATCTTCGACAGCAGCTACGTGCCGCTGCACTGGGACGGCATGTACAAGCCGACCGTTCCGGAATTTCAGCTGTTCCACTGCGTGGCGGCGCCGTCGCAGGACGAAGGCGGGCGCACCACCTTCGTCGACACCACCCGGCTGCTGGCCAATGCGGACGAGGCGCTGCTGGCCCTGTGGCGGGCGGTGTCGATCACCTACCGCATCAAGCAGGTGGTGCACTACGGCGGCGAGGTGCATTCACCGCTGGTGGTGGAGCACCCGAACGGCAGGGGGCGGATCATGCGCTACAATGAACCGCCGACGGAGGGCAAAAAGTTCCTCAATCAGCATGCGCTGGAATACCACGGCGTGCCGGCGGAGCAGCAGGAGGAGTTCCATCATACCCTGCAGCAACATCTGTACGATCCGCGTCATTACTACGCCCATCAATGGCGGCAGGGCGACGTGGTGGTGGCGGACAACTTCTCGCTGCTGCACGGCCGCGAGGGCTTCACCGCCCGCTCCGCCCGCCACCTGCAGCGCGTGCATATTCAGAGCAACCCGGTGTGCGCCAATCCGGCGCTGAAGCCGGCCAACGCAGAGGCTTAAAGGACGCTTATGGCAAGGATACTGATGGCGGCGGTCGCCACCCCCGGGCACGTTTACCCGATGCTGAGCATCGCCCGCTACCTGATTGCGCAAGGGCATCGGGTGCGGGTCATGACCGGCGCGCTGTTCCGCGAACGCGCCGAGGCGGCGGGCGCGCAGTTTGTGCCCTTCGACGCGCTGGTGGATTTCGATTACCGCCACCTGGAGCGGCACTTCCCCGAGCGCGCCGCGCTGCCGCCGGGCAATGCGCAAATGGCGCTGGCGTTGAAAGACTTCTTCGCCGCGCCGATCCCGCTGCTGGACCGCCAGCTGCGCGCGGCGATCGCCGCCGAGGCGACCGATCTGCTGATGGTGGAGAACTGCTTCTACGGCGTGCTGCCGCTGCTGCAGTCGAGCGGGCGGCCGCCGGTGTTCGGCATCGGCGTCACGCCGCTGTCGTATTCATCGCGCGATTCTGTCTTCTACGGGCCGCGTATTCCGCCGGCGCTGCTGCCGCAGGACCTGCGCCGCGAGCAGCTGGTGGACGAAGCGACCCAGCGGCTGATTGACCAGGTGCAGCACGGCTTCAATGCCGCGCTGGCGCAGGCGGGGGGGCGACCGTTGCACCGCCAGTTCACCGATGAGCTGATCGGCGGCTGCGAGCGTTTCCTGCAGCTGTCGACCGGCGCGCTGGAGTACCCGCGTGACGATCTGCCGCCCGGGGTGCGCCTGGTCGGTCCGCTGCGCGGCGGCGGCCAGCCGGCGGTTGAGGATATCGACTGGGAGCCGGCCGACGATCGGCCGCTGGTGATCGTCACGCAGGGCACCCTGGCCAACGTGGATCTGCATCAGCTGATCGTTCCCGCGCTGAACGCGCTGGCGCAGTTGCCGGTGAGGGTGTTGGCCACCACCGGCGGCCGGGCGACCGAGGGCTTGATGGACTCGCTGCCCGACAACGCCAGAGTGCGGGAGTTTATCTCTTTCGAACGCTGGCTGCCGGAGGCGGCGCTGTTGATCACCAACGGCGGCTACGGCTCGATCAACTACGCGCTGGACCACGGCGTGCCGCTGATTGTCGCCGGCACCGGCGAGGATAAGCCGGAGGCGGCTATGCGGGTGGTGGCGGCCGGTTGCGGCATCAACCTGCACACCAGCCACCCGGACCGCGCCCAGCTGCAGGCGGCGGCAAGCCGCATTTTGCGGCAGCCGGCCTATCGGCAGCGTGCGGCGCTGGTGCGTGACGACTTTGCCCGCCACGACGCGCTGGCGGCTATCGCCACCGAAGTGGCCGCCATCACGGCGTAACCGCTGTTAGCCGCAGCCCCAGGCGCCGTTCGCGGCGCCTTTTTTATGCTTTTTTTCTGCATGGAAACTGCATGATTATGTACAATCGTCTCAGGCAGCTCGGCTGGCTGAATGTTAACCCATTGACAGCGTTGCTGATGAAAATCGGGGGATATCATAATTTTCTAATTATGAAATGAATCCTCTGGCGATGGTCAGGTGGGGCAGTTACCCTGAGGAATAAGCCTGCAGGGATAGGCGTTAAATCAACAAGAGAGCAAGCATGACTGATTCACATATCCGCATTGCGATTGCGGGCGCCGGCGGCCGCATGGGGCGCCAATTGATCCAGGCGGTGCAGCAGGCGGAAGGCGTAGTGCTGGGCGCGGCGCTGTCGCGCCCGGGGTCCAGCCTGATCGGCGTCGACGCCGGTGAACTGGCGGGCATCGGCGCGGTGGGCGTTACCGTCAGCGACGGCCTGGACCAGGTGGCGAATGACTTCGATATCCTGATCGACTTCACCCGGCCGGAAAGCACCCTGGGCTATCTGGATTTCTGCGTGGCGCATCGCAAGGCGATGGTGATCGGCACCACCGGCTTCGACGACGCCGGCAAACAGGCGATCCGCGATGCGGCGCAGCATATCGGTATCGTGTTCGCCGCCAACTTCAGCGTGGGCGTCAACCTGGTGTTGAAGCTGCTGGAGAAGGCCGCACAGGTGATGGGCGACTACACCGATATCGAAATTGTTGAAGCGCACCACCGCCACAAGGTGGATGCCCCGTCAGGCACGGCGTTGGCGATGGGCGAAGCGATCGCCGGCGCGCTGGGGCGCAACCTGAAAGACTGCGCGGTTTATGCGCGTGAAGGCCACACCGGCGAACGCGATCCGAAGAGCATCGGCTTCGCCACCATTCGCGCCGGGGATATCGTCGGCGAGCATACCGCGATGTTCGCCGATATCGGCGAGCGGGTGGAAATCACGCATAAAGCCTCCAGCCGCATGACTTTTGCCAGCGGCGCGGTCAAGGCGGCCTCTTGGCTGCATGGCCATGATAAAGGTCTGTTTGATATGCGAGACGTGCTCAATCTTGACCGGTTATAATTAATCTGAATACCATCGTGATGTGGTTATATTAATCATAATGCTATGATAATAGGACAATAATTTTATTGTCCTTTTTTTTAACATCAAAAACACCAATCTTATTTTACTTTCGCAGTGTAAGTCTTGTTTTCGTGTGTTTAAGTTGGCTTTGCACGCCTTTTTTCGCGCGAGAGTTATTTTTTAACCTTGTTTTAGCCCGTCAGGCCGCAAATTTCTGTCATTGTGTCTCGCAACCGTTTACCAACCCAAGTTTAGCTGTGTTTTTATGGCTGCTGAGCCCATTAAACCGCGAAAACTGCAAAAATAAGAGAAAAAATGGCGCTTTGGGTAGACAAGGCAGGCACTCATCATTAAAATGCGCCCAATTTGCCAAAAATTGGCCTCGCGGACGGTTTTTGCATTGATTTAGATCGCGATATCTGAATTAATATGCAAATATTGTGATTGATTATTCCTCGGAGGGTGTTTTGATTAAGTCAGCGCTATTGGTTCTGGAAGACGGAACCCAATTCCACGGTCGGGCCATCGGGGCAGAGGGTACGGCAGTGGGGGAAGTGGTCTTCAATACGTCGATGACCGGCTATCAAGAAATCCTCACTGATCCTTCCTACTCCCGCCAGATCGTTACTCTTACTTATCCTCATATCGGCAATGTCGGCACCAATGCTTCCGACGAAGAATCCTCCGCCGTTCACGCCCAAGGCCTTGTCATTCGCGACCTCCCACTGATTGCCAGCAACTACCGCAACGAAGAAGGCCTGTCCGAATACCTCAAGCGCCATAACATCGTGGCGATCGCCGATATCGATACCCGCAAGCTGACCCGTCTGCTGCGCGAGAAGGGCGCCCAGAACGGCTGCATCATCGCCGCCGACTCGCCGGACGCCGCGCTGGCGCTGGCCAAGGCGCAGGGCTTCCCTGGCCTGAAAGGCATGGATTTGGCGAAGGAAGTGACCACCCAGGAGTCTTACAGCTGGCAGCAGGGCAGCTGGACGCTTGAAGGCGAGCTGCCGGAAGCCAAAACCGCCGAGGAACTGCCGTTCCACGTGGTGGCCTACGATTACGGCGCCAAGCGCAACATCCTGCGCATGCTGGTGGATCGCGGCTGCCGCCTGACGGTAGTGCCGGCGCAGACCCCGGCTGACGATGTCTTGAAGATGGCGCCGGACGGCATCTTCCTGTCCAACGGCCCGGGCGACCCGGAGCCGTGCGACTACGCCATCGCCGCTATCAAGCAGTTCCTGGAGACCGACATTCCGGTGTTCGGCATCTGCCTGGGCCACCAGCTGCTGGCGTTGGCCAGCGGGGCGAAAACCGTGAAGATGAAGCTCGGCCACCACGGCGGCAACCACCCGGTCAAAGATCTGGACAACAGCACCGTGATGATCACCGCGCAGAACCACGGCTTCGCGGTAGACGAGAACAACCTGCCGGCCAACCTGCGGGTGACGCACAAATCGCTGTTCGACCATACGGTGCAGGGCATCCACCGCACCGACAAGGCGGCGTTCAGCTTCCAGGGCCACCCGGAAGCCAGCCCCGGCCCGCACGACGCGGCGCCGTTGTTCGATCACTTTATCGAACTGATTGAGACTTACCGTTCTAACGCCAAATAATCAGGAGCAAAAAAAATGCCAAAACGTACCGATATAAAAAGCATCCTGATCCTCGGCGCTGGCCCGATCGTCATCGGCCAGGCGTGTGAGTTCGACTACTCGGGTGCCCAGGCCTGTAAAGCGCTGCGCGAAGAGGGTTACCGCGTCATTCTGGTCAACTCCAACCCGGCCACCATCATGACCGACCCGGAAATGGCCGATGCCACCTACATCGAACCTATCCACTGGGAAGTGGTGCGCAAGATCATCGAGAAAGAGCGCCCGGACGCGGTGCTGCCGACCATGGGCGGCCAGACGGCGCTGAACTGCGCGCTGGAGCTGGAGCGCCAGGGCGTGCTGGCCGAGTTCGGCGTGACCATGATCGGCGCCACCGCCGATGCGATCGATAAAGCCGAAGACCGCCGCCGTTTCGACGTGGCGATGAAGAAGATCGGCCTGGATACCGCGCGTTCCGGCATCGCCCATACCATGGAAGAAGCGCTGGCGGTGGCCGCCGACGTCGGCTTCCCGTGCATCATCCGCCCTTCCTTTACCATGGGCGGCACCGGCGGCGGCATCGCCTACAACCGCGAAGAGTTCGAAGAAATCTGCGAGCGCGGCCTCGACCTGTCGCCGACCAAAGAGCTGCTGATCGACGAATCGCTGATCGGCTGGAAAGAGTACGAGATGGAAGTGGTGCGCGATAAAAACGACAACTGCATCATCGTCTGCTCGATCGAAAACTTCGACGCCATGGGCATCCACACCGGCGACTCGATCACCGTGGCGCCGGCTCAGACCCTGACCGACAAAGAATATCAAATCATGCGTAACGCCTCGATGGCGGTGCTGCGTGAAATCGGCGTGGAAACCGGCGGCTCCAACGTGCAGTTCTCGGTCAACCCGAAAACCGGCCGCCTGATCGTCATCGAAATGAACCCGCGGGTGTCGCGTTCTTCGGCGCTGGCGTCGAAAGCCACCGGCTTCCCGATCGCCAAGATCGCCGCCAAGCTGGCGGTGGGCTACACCCTCGACGAACTGATGAACGACATCACCGGCGGCCGCACCCCGGCGTCGTTCGAACCGTCCATCGACTACGTGGTAACGAAAATCCCTCGCTTCAACTTCGAGAAATTCGCCGGCGCCAACGACCGCCTGACCACCCAGATGAAATCGGTCGGCGAAGTGATGGCCATCGGCCGCACCCAGCAGGAGTCGCTGCAGAAAGCGCTGCGCGGCCTGGAAGTGGGCGCCACCGGCTTCGACCCGAAAGTGAGTCTGGACGACCCGGAAGCGCTGACCAAAATTCGCCGCGAACTGAAAGACGCCGGCTCCGACCGCATCTGGTACATCGCCGACGCCTTCCGCGCCGGCCTGTCGGTCGACGGCGTGTTCAACCTGACCAACGTCGACCGCTGGTTCCTGGTGCAGATTGAAGAGCTGGTGCGCCTGGAAGAGCAGGTGGCCGAGGCCGGCATCAACGGCCTGACGCCGGAATTCCTGCGCACCCTGAAGCGCAAGGGCTTCGCCGATGCGCGCCTGGCCAAGCTGGCCGGCGTCGCCGAAAGCGAAATCCGCAAGCTGCGCCACGGTTACGGTCTGCACCCGGTTTACAAGCGCGTGGACACCTGCGCGGCGGAATTCGCCACCGACACCGCCTACATGTATTCCACCTATGAAGAAGAGTGCGAATCCAACCCGACCAACGACCGCCCGAAAGTGATGGTGCTGGGCGGCGGTCCGAACCGTATCGGCCAGGGCATCGAATTCGACTATTGCTGCGTGCACGCCTCGCTGGCGCTGCGCGAAGACGGTTACGAGACCATTATGGTCAACTGCAACCCGGAAACCGTCTCTACCGACTACGACACCTCGGACCGTCTGTACTTCGAGCCGGTGACGCTGGAAGACGTGCTGGAAATCGTGCGCATCGAGAAGCCGAAGGGCGTGATCGTGCAGTACGGCGGCCAGACCCCGCTGAAGCTGGCGCGCGAGCTGGAAGCCGCAGGCGTGCCGATCATCGGCACCAGCCCGGACGCCATCGACCGCGCCGAAGACCGCGAGCGCTTCCAGCAGGCGGTCAACCGCCTGGGCCTGAAGCAGCCGGCCAACGCCACCGTCACCGCCATCGAGCAGGCGGTAGAGAAAGCGGCCGGCATCGGTTATCCGCTGGTGGTGCGCCCTTCCTACGTGCTGGGCGGCCGGGCGATGGAAATCGTCTACGACGAAGTCGACCTGCGCCGTTACTTCCAGAATGCGGTCAGCGTATCCAACGACGCGCCGGTGTTGCTGGACCGCTTCCTGGATGACGCGGTGGAAGTGGACGTCGACGCCATCTGCGACGGCGAGCGCGTGCTGATTGGCGGCATCATGGAACACATCGAGCAGGCGGGCGTGCACTCCGGCGACTCCGCCTGTTCGCTGCCGGCTTACACCCTGAGCAAAGAAATTCAGGACGTGATGCGTCAGCAGGTTGAGAAACTGGCGTTCGAGCTGCAGGTGCGCGGTCTGATGAACGTGCAGTTCGCGGTGAAGAACAACGAAGTTTACCTGATTGAAGTCAACCCGCGCGCCGCGCGCACCGTGCCGTTCGTCTCCAAAGCCACCGGCGTGCCGCTGGCCAAGGTCGCCGCCCGGGTGATGGCGGGCAAAACGCTGGCCGAGCAGGGCGTGACAGAAGAGGTTATCCCGCCGTACTACTCGGTGAAGGAAGTGGTGCTGCCGTTCAACAAGTTCCCGGGCGTCGACCCGATCCTGGGGCCGGAAATGCGCTCCACCGGGGAAGTGATGGGCGTGGGCCGCACCTTCGCCGAAGCCTTCTCCAAAGCGATGCTCGGCAGCCAGTCCGGCATGAAGAAACAGGGCCGCGCGCTGCTGTCGGTACGCGAAGGCGACAAGGCGCGGGTGGTGGATCTGGCCGCCAGCCTGTTGAAGCAGGGCTTCGAGCTGGATGCGACCCACGGCACCGCGGTGGTGCTGGGCGAGGCGGGCATCAACCCGCGCCTGGTCAACAAGGTGCATGAAGGTCGTCCGCACATTCAGGACCGCATCAAAAACGGCGAGTACACCTACATCGTCAACACCACGGCCGGTCGGCAGGCGATTGAAGACTCCAAGCTGATTCGCCGCAGCGCGTTGCAGTACAAGGTGCACTACGACACCACGCTGAACGGCGGCTTCGCCACCGCGATGGCGTTGAAGGCCGACCCGACCGAGCAGGTGACGTCGGTGCAGGAAATGCACGCGCGCATCGGCAAGTAACATCGCCATGCCGTGACGCCAGAGGGCGCTGCAATGCAGCGCCCTTTTTTTATCTTATTCAGCTAATTTGTTGCCACGCATTAAAAATTTCCGCTATCAATCAATCAGCGAACTGTCACCCTGTGTGGTTGGTATATGCTTGATCTATTGGCAAGGAACGAAGGAACGACGACCCCCATGATTCTGATTATTTACGCCCATCCTTACCCCCGGCATTCCCATGCCAATCATCGCCTGCTGCAGGCGGTCAGGGATCTTCCCGAGGTAGAGGTGCGCTCGCTGTATGAGCTGTATCCCGACTTCAATATCGATATCAACGCCGAGCAGCGAGCGCTGGAGCGCGCCGACATGCTGGTGCTGCAACATCCGATGCAGTGGTACAGCTTTCCGCCGTTGCTGAAGCTGTGGATCGACAAGGTGCTGGAGCACGGCTGGGCCTACGGCCACGAAGGCGACGCGCTGGTGGGCAAGGACTGCCTGTGGGCGGTGACCAGCGGCGGTGACGAACACCATTTCGCACTGGGGGATTTCCCGAACTTCGCCGCACTGGCGCAGCCGCTGCAGGCGACGGCGCTCTATTGCGGCATGAACTGGCAGCCCTATTTCGCGGTGCATAATACCTTTACCTGCAACGAGCCGGCGCTGATTGCCGCCGGCGAGGCCTACCGCCAGCGGCTGGTCGAATACCTGATGGAAAACAGCGAAGCGGCGGAACGGGGAGCCAGCCATGGATAATCACAACCTGATGATCGAGGGGCTGATTTATCTCGGCTCCGCCGCGCTGTTCGTGCCGATCGCGGTGCGTCTCGGGCTGGGCTCGGTGCTGGGCTACCTGATCGCCGGCTGCATTATCGGCCCCTGGGGGCTGAAGCTGGTGTCGGACGCCGAGTCTATCCTCACCTTCGCCGAAATCGGCGTGGTGCTGATGCTGTTTATCATCGGCCTGGAGCTGGATCCCAAGCGGCTGTGGACGCTGCGCGCCTCGGTATTCGGCGGCGGCAGCATTCAGATGGCCGGCTGCGGGCTGGCGCTGAGCGCCTTCTGCTACTTCCTCGGGCTCGACTGGAAGGTGGCGCTGCTGATCGGCCTGACGCTGGCGCTGTCTTCCACCGCCATCGCCATGCAGGCGATGAGCGAGCGCAACCTGACGCCGTCGCCGATCGGCCGCAGCGCGTTTGCCGTGCTGCTGTTCCAGGATATCGCGGCGATCCCGCTGGTGGCGATGATCCCGCTGCTGGCCAGCAGCGGCGCCGCCACCACGCTGGGCGCCTTCGGCATGTCGGCGGCCAAGGTGGTGGGCGCGCTGGCGATGGTGGTGCTGCTCGGCCGCTATGTCACCCGCCCGCTGCTGCACTTCGTGGCCCGTTCGGGCATGCGCGAGGTGTTCAGCGCCGTGGCGCTGTTTTTGGTGTTCGGTTTCGGCATCCTGCTGGAGATGGCCGGGCTGTCGATGGCGATGGGCGCCTTCCTCGCCGGGGTGCTGCTGGCCAGCTCGGAGTATCGCCACGCGCTGGAAAGCGATATTCAGCCGTTCAAGGGCCTGCTGCTGGGGCTGTTTTTTATCGGCGTCGGCATGTCGATCGACTTCGGCACGCTGTTCCACCATCCGTTGCTGATCGCCTCGCTGCTGCTGGGCTTTATGCTGATCAAGGCGGCGCTGCTGTGGCTGATCGGTCCGTTGCTCGGGGTGCCGAAACGCCAGCGCGGCATGTTCGCCATTTTGCTGGGCCAGGGCAGTGAGTTCGCCTTCGTGATCTTCGGCGCGGCGCAGCTGGCGGGCGTGCTGCCGCCGGACTGGGCCAAGTCGCTGACGCTGGCGGTGGCGCTGTCGATGGCCGCCACGCCGCTGCTGTTGGTGATCGCCGCGCGGCTGGAGAAAAACGCGCCGAAGGAAGAGCGCCCGGCGGACGTGATCGACGACGAGAACGCCAGCGTGATCATCGCCGGTTTCGGCCGCTTCGGCCAAATCGCCGGCCGCTTGCTGTTGGCCAACGGCGTGCATACCGTGGTGTTGGACCACGATCCGGACCATATCGAAACGCTGCGCAAGTTCGACACCAAGGTGTTCTATGGCGACGCCACCCGCGCCGATCTGCTGGAGGCCGCCGGCGCCGCGCACGCCAAGGTGCTGATCAACGCCATCGACGACGTGGAGGCCAACCTGCAGCTGACCGAGCTGGCCAAGCGCCACTTCCCGCACCTGAAGGTGGTGGCGCGCGCGCGCGACGTCGATCACTGGTATCAGCTGCGTCAGCTGGGAGTGGAAAACCCGGAGCGCGAGACCTTCGAAAGCTCGCTGCGCATCGGGCGCGAAACGCTGGAGCTGCTGGGGCTGGATGCCTACGAGGCGCGGGAAAAGGCGGACACCTTCCGCCGCTACAACCTGAAGATGCTGGAAGATACGCTGGAGAACTACCAGGATACCGAGTTCCGCATCGCCAGCCTGCAGCGCGCCAAGGAAATGCTCAGCGCGGCCATCGAGCAGGATCAGAATCGGCTGGCGCGGGTGCAGCAAACCGGCTGGCGCGGCAGCATCGACGGCAAAGCGCCGGAAGACGAGGTGGTGGAAGCGAAGGGATAAGGGAAGGGGCGCCGCGATGGCGCCCCATTTTTTTGCTTAACTTAGCGCGACCTTGATGCCCAGCGCGATCAACATGCCGCCCAGCAGCTTGTCGACTATCTTCTGCGTCTTCTCCAACCCGCGGCGCACCGGCCCGCTCTGGATCAGGAACACCAGCACCGGCCACCAAACGGCGGACAGGCCGAGAATAATCCCTGCGTACCACAGCTTCTCCCCCAAACCGGAATCGATCTGCAGCACCTGGGTAAATACCGCCAGGAAGAACAGCGTGGCCTTCGGGTTCAGCAGATTGCACAGGTAACCCTGCACAAAGGCGCTCTTCAGGCTGACCTGTTGGCGCGGCAGATTGCCGACGTTCATCTTGCTGCCGCCACGCGACAGCAGCGCCTGAATGCCGACCCAAATCAGGTAGACCGCCCCGGCGTATTTCAGCAGGTTGAACAACCACGGCGTGGTGGTGATCACCACCGCCAGACCGGCGACGCAGTAGGACATATGGGTGGCGACGCCGCAGATCACGCCGAAAGCGGTCATCATCGCCGCCAGGCGCGGATAGCGGGCGGCGTTCTTGATCACCAGGAAAAAATCCGGGCCGGGTGACAGCATGCCCAGGGTGGCGATGCCGGCGACGAACAGCGAAGTTTCAAGCATGGTTGGCGTCTCTGCGAAAAAGGCGTGATGGAGGTGATAATAACGCCGCTTCCCCTGATGCGCATCAACCCAATGAGGTAATCTTTGGCACTATGATGAATCTTCACTCAGGGCTAACCACGGAGCATTATGCAGCAAATTCAGGCGACAGATCTGCCGGAGCCGCACCGGCAACAGAGAGAAATCACCCGGCTGTGCATCCAGTGCGCGTTGCTGTTGCTGCAGCACGGCGCTGAAAGCACGGTGGTGGAGCAACTGTCGACCCGGCTGGGGTTGGCGCTGGGGATGGACAGCGTGGAAAGCTCCATCTCGGCCAACGCGGTGGTGCTGACCACTCTCAGCCACGGCGCCTGCCTGACCACCACCCGCAAGAACGTCGACCGCGGCATCAATATGCAAATGGTGACCGAGGTGCAGCACATCGTGATCTTGGCCGAACACCGCCTGGCCGATGCGCATGACGTAGCCCGGCGCTTTGATAGGCTCCGCCCGCTGCGCTACCCGCGCTGGCTGGTGGTGCTGATGGTGGGCTTGTCCTGCGGCTGCTTCAGCATGCTCAACGGCGGCGGCGGCGACGCCTTTCTGGTGACCTTCATCGCTAGCGGCGCGGCGATGCTGGTGCGCCAAATGCTCACCGCGCGCCATATGAATCCGCTGATCAACTTTTGCCTGACGGCGTTTGTCGCCACCTCGCTGTCGGGATTGCTGCTGCGCCTGCCGGCTTTCGGCGCAACCTCCAGCGTGGCGATGGCCGCCAGCATATTGTTGCTGGTGCCGGGCTTCCCGTTGATCAACGCGGTGGCGGATATGTTCAAAGGCCATGTGAATACCGGGCTGGCCCGTTGGGCGATGGCCAGCCTGCTGACGCTGGCCACCTGCATCGGCGTGGTGATGGCGATGTCGCTGTGGAACTTGCGGGGGTGGTCATGAACCTGCCGTGGGCCCTGCTGCAGGAGATGCTGCTGGCGGCGGTGCCGGCGCTGGGTTTCGCCATGGTGTTCAACGTGCCGGTGCGCGCGCTGCGCTACTGCGCGCTGCTCGGCGCGGTGGGCCGCGGTTCGCGCATGCTGATGATGCACGCCGGCATGAACATCGAGTGGGCGTCGCTGCTGGCGGCGATGTTGATCGGCATCATCGGCATCTACTGGTCGCGCTGGCTGCTGGCGCACCCGAAGGTGTTTACCGTGGCGGCGGTGATCCCGATGTTCCCCGGCATTTCCGCCTATACCGCGATGATCACGGTGGTGGAAATCTCGCATCTGGGCTACAGCGAAGCCCTGATGGAGACCATGATCACCCACTTTCTGAAGGCCAGTTTTATCGTCGGCGCACTGTCGATTGGCCTGTCGTTGCCGGGGCTGTGGCTGTACCGAAAACGCCCCGGCGTGTAACGGCAACGGCAATCGATTGCTGGTTATTAGATATACTGATAAGAGCTATCTTATATATTCATCTTGCTTGATTAGCCTATCGACGGCAGATAGGCCTTTACGTATAGTGTGAGCAATTTTGCTGCCTACACAGGGTTAAACAATGATTATCAGCCTGATCGCTGCCTTGGCGGCGGATCGCGTTATTGGCATGGAAAACGCCATGCCCTGGCACCTGCCGGCGGACCTGGCGTGGTTTAAACGTAACACGTTGAATAAGCCGGTCATTATGGGCCGCAAGACCTTCGAATCTATTGGCCGCCCGCTGCCGGGCCGCCATAACATCGTCCTGAGCAGCCGTGCGGGCAGCGAGACCGGGGTGACCTGGGCCACTTCGCTGGACGAAGCGCTGGCCGCGGCCGGCGAGGTGGAAGAAGTGATGGTGATGGGCGGCGGGCGCATTTACACCCAGTTCCTGGCGCGCGCCAACCGCATGTACCTGACGCATATCGACGCCGAAGTCGGCGGCGACACGCATTTCCCGGATTATGAGCCGGATGAATGGGAAACCTCATTCAGTGAGTTCCACGACGCGGACGAGCTGAATTCTCACAGCTATTGTTTCGAGATCCTGGAACGCCGCTGACGTTCGGGCGTTAACCTGATCTTCCTGAGGGCGCAAGAGATTGCGCCCTTTGTCGTTGCCGTTCCCGCCTGCCGTAACATTTTCGTCACACTTCCTGATTAGTATGAAGCCCAACTCTGAGCGCCCCGGCAACTCTGGTGAATTTCGATCGCGGCGCCATTCATAAAAGGAAGCAAAGCCATGACGACCCACATTGAGCAATTAGACGCCGACCGCCTGAAGGATCCCGCCCGCCGTAAGCTGCTGCTCGGCAGCGCCGGGGCGGTTGGCCTGGCCGGTTTTCTCGGCGGCGGCATCTGGACGGTATCCGCCGAGGCGTTGGCCGAAGATCTGCCGCCCAACAGGCTGCTCGGTTTCAAGGGCATCGCCGCCTCCACCGCCGACGAGGTGGCGATTGCGCCGGGCTACCGCGCCGAGGTGCTGATCTCCTGGGGAGAGCCGCTGGTGGATGGCGCTCCCGCCTTCGATCCGCAGGGCAACAACAGCGCCGCCGATCAGGAAAAACAGTTTGGCGACAACAACGACGGCATGAGCTTCTTCCCGATCGATGACCACCACGGCGTGATGGCCATCAACAACGAATACGTCAACGAACAATACCTGTTCGCCCACGGCGGCGCCAAGGCCACCAGCCTGGAGGACGTGCGCAAGTCACAGGCGGCGCACGGCGTTTCCATCGTGGCGGTGAAGCGCATCGGCGACGGCCAGCGTTGGGAGGTGGAGCGCCCTTCACGCTATAACCGCCGCATTACCGCCAACAGCGAAATGCGCTTCAGCGGCCCGGCCGCCGGCCATCCGCTGCTGCAGACCGCCGCCGATCCGAGCGGGCGCAAGGTACTGGGCACCTTCGGTAACTGCGCCAACGGCAAAACGCCGTGGGGCACCTATCTGACCTGCGAAGAGAACTTCGACACCTATTTCGGCACGCATCAGGCCGATTACCAGACCACGCCGGAGCAGCAGCGTTATACGCTGAAGGTCAGCGAGCCGGAGCGCAACTGGCCGGATTACGACGAGCGTTTCGACGTGGCGAAGAACCCGAACGAATTCAACCGCCACGGCTGGATCGTGGAAATCGATCCGTTGAACCCGACGTCGACACCGATCAAACACACCGCGCTGGGCCGTTTCAAGCATGAGAACGCCGCGGTTACCCTGGCCAAAGACGGCCGCCTGGTGGTGTACATGGGCGATGACGAGCGCGGCGAACATATCTATAAATACGTTTCCAAAGGCGTGGTGGACGCCGCCAACCCGGCTAACAACCGCAGCCTGCTGGACGAAGGCACCCTGTACGTGGCGCAATTCGACGGCGACGCCGGCGGCACGCCGCTGAAGGGCACCGGGCGCTGGATTGCGCTGGAGTTCGGCAAGAACGGCCTGACGCCGGAGAACGGCTTTCGCGATGCGGCGGAGGTGCTGATCTTCGCCCGCAAGGCGGCGGCGCAGGTGGGCGCCACCAAGATGGATCGCCCGGAATGGATCGCGGTGAACCCGCATGACGGGCGCGCCTATTGCACCCTGACCAACAACAGCAAGCGCGGCGAGGCAGGGATGCCGCTCAACGCCGCCAACCCGCGGCCGAACAACGTTTATGGCCAGATCATCCGCTGGGACGAAGGCGGCGACGCCACGGCGGAGAGCTTCGCCTGGGATATCTACGCGCTGTGCGGCAACCCGATCGCCCACCCGGAAGGGGTCAACCGCGGCACGCCGAACATCACTGCGGAAAACACCTTCAACAGCCCGGACGGGCTGGGCTTCGATCAGGCCGGCCGCCTGTGGATCCTGACCGACGGCAAGTACAGCAACCAGGGCGATTACGCCGGCCAGGGCAACAACCAGATGCTGGTGGGCGACCCGCAGAGCGGGGAGATTCGCCGCTTTATGGTCGGCCCGAAATCCTGCGAGCTGACCGGCATCACCTTTGCGCCGGACTATAAAACGATGTTCGTCAACGTGCAGCATCCGGGCGAGGAGGGGGATTCCCATTTTCCGCACAACAGCCCGCGCCCGCGTTCATCGGTACTGATGATCACGCGTGAAGACGGCGGGGTGATTGGGGCGTAATGCGTGATTGAGGCGGCCGGGCGGCCGCCTCAATCGTCAGGATGCGACCAGGCGGGCGGTGCTGTCGGGCATTTCGCCGCGGTTGGCGGGCTGGGTAAAGTAACGGCGGTCTTCCCAGCGCAGCATGGTCAGATCCCCGCCCCAGCAGCAGCCGGTATCCAGGCCGATGATGCCTTCAGGCGTGCCTTTGCCCTCCAGCGACGCCCAGTGGCCGAAGATGATGCTGTACTCGGCATCCACCCGGCGCGGCAATTCGAACCACGGCTTCAGCGGCGCGGGCGCAGTGCCCGGCGCATCTTTGCAGATCATGTCCAGCTGGCCGTTGGGGAAGCAGTAGCGCATGCGGGTCAGGGCGTTGGTGCTGAAGCGCAGGCGGGCCAGGCCGCTCAGTTCCGGCGACCAGTTGTTCGGCATATCGCCGTACATGGCGTCGAGGAACAGCGGGTAGCTGTCGCTGCTCAGCACCGCTTCCACTTCGCGCGCGCAGATCCTGGCGGTCTCGATATCCCACTGCGGCGTAATGCCGGCGTGCGCCATCACCAGCTTCAGCTCATCATCCACCTGCAGCACCGGTTGGCGGCGCAGCCAGTTGATCAGCTCATCGGCGTCCGGCGCTTCCAGCAGCGGCGTGATGCGATCTTTGGGTTTGTTGCGGCTGATGCCGGCGTAGACCGCCAGCAGATGCAGATCGTGATTGCCCAGCACCATGCGCACCGCCGGGCCGAGCGAACGCACGTAGCGCAGCACGTCCAGCGAACCGGGGCCGCGGGCCACCAGATCGCCGGTCAGCCACAGCCGATCGCGCTCGGGATCGAAAGAAACCTGGGCCAACAGCGACTGCAGTTCATCGAAACAGCCGTGAACGTCGCCGATAAGGTATGTCGACATAATTAATGGATCAGCGTTGGAATAGCTAAGCGGAACACGGGAATAGCGGTGCGGAACGGCTGACCCTGGTGGTCAACCATTTCGTAATGGCCTTCCATGGTGCCCAGCGGCGTTTCGAGAATGGCGCCGCTGGTGTATTGGAATTCGCCGCCGGGCGGAATGAGCGGCTGCTCGCCGACCACGCCTTCACCCTGAACTTCGGTCTGGCGACCGTTGCTGTTGGTGATCAGCCAGTAACGGCCCAGCAGCTGCACGTTGAAACGCCCCAGGTTGCGGATGGTGATGGTATAGGCGAAGACATAGCGTTCTTCTTCAGGTATCGACTGTGATTCCACATAGACGCTCTGAACCTGGATACATACACGGGGCGAATCAATCATGACAACAACTCCTTATTGCTGCGGCGCGGGATTGGCTGACAGCCAGTTCGCCAGCTTGCAGTACTGCGCCACAGAAATATTCTCTGCTCTGAGCGAAGGATCAATGCCCAACTCCGTCAGCTGTTCCGGAGTAAACAGATCGCCCAGGCTGTTGCGGATGGTTTTCCGACGCTGGTTGAATGCCTGAGTCGTAATGCGGCTCAGCATGCGCACGTCGCCCACCGGGTTCGGCATCACGCTGTGCGGCACCAGGCGCACCACGGCGGAATCGACTTTCGGCGCCGGGGTGAATGAGGTTGGCGGCACTTCCAGCACCGGGATGACGTTGCAGTAGTACTGCGCCATCACGGTCAAACGCCCGTAGGCCTTGCTGTTCGGGCCGGCAACCAGACGGTTGACCACCTCTTTCTGCAACATGAAGTGCATGTCGCGGATTGCCTGAGTATAGCTGAAAAGGTGGAACATCAGCGGCGTCGAAATATTGTACGGCAGGTTACCAAATACGCGCAGCGGTTGGCCAGCCTGCTCGGCCATTTCGGCGAAATTCACCGTCATGGCGTCCTGCTGGTGAATGGTCAGCTTGTCCTTCAGCTGCGGGTGGTTGGCCAGGCGGGCCGCCAGATCGCGGTCCAGCTCAATCACCGTCATGCGGTCCATGCGCGCGCCGACCGGCTCGGTCAATGCGCCCAGGCCGGGGCCGATCTCCACGACCGCTTCGCCCGGCTGCGGGTGAATGGCGGAGACTATGCTATCGATGACAAACTGATCGGTTAAAAAGTTTTGTCCAAAGCGTTTGCGGGCAAAGTGCCCTTGGTGGACTCTGTTATTCATTACAATTAATTATCATTTTAATGGCGAGATTCAAGGCCGTTTTGAAACTGCCGGCATCGGCGGTGCCGGTGCCGGCCAGTTCCAGAGCGGTGCCGTGGTCGACCGAGGTGCGAATAAAAGGTAAACCGAGGGTGATATTCACCGCACGGCCGAACCCCTGGTATTTTAGCACCGGCAGACCCTGATCGTGATACATCGCCAGCACCGCATCGGCATGTTGCAGATACTTGGGCTGGAACAGGGTGTCCGCCGGCAGCGGGCCGATCAGATGGATGCCTTCGGTGCGCAGCGCCTCGAGCGCCGGCGTGATGGTGTCTATCTCTTCGCGCCCCATGTGGCCGCCTTCCCCGGCATGCGGGTTCAGCCCGCAAACGTAAATCTGCGGCTGGGGGATGCCAAATTTGGTTTTCAGATCGTTATCGAGAATGCGGATGACTTCGAACAGGCTTTGGCGGGTAATGGCGCCCGGCACCGCCAGCAGCGGCAGGTGGGTGGTCGCCAGCGCCACGCGCAGCTCTTCGGTCGCCAGCATCATCACCACCCGATCGCAATGGCTGCGATCGGCAAAGAATTCGGTATGGCCGATAAAAGGCACGCCGGCGTCGTTGATCACGCCCTTGTTCACCGGGCCGGTGATCAGCGCGGCGAATTCGCCGTTCAGGCAGCCGTCGCAGGCGCGCGCCAGGGTTTCCACCACGTAGGCGCTGTTGCCGACGTTCAGCTCGCCCGCGACCACCGGTTGCGCGGTGGCCACCGGCAGCACCGTCAGCGTGCCGGCGCGCTGCGGCTGAGCCGGCTGCTGCGGCTGGTAGTCGCGCAGCGTCAGCGGCAGGCCCAGTTGGCGGGCCCTGGCAAGCAACAAGGCCGGATCCGCGCACACCACCAGCTCAACAGGCCAATCCTGTTGCGCCAGCGCCGCCACCAAATCCGGCCCCACCCCGGCGGGTTCGCCGGGGGTAATGACGATGCGTTTATTGCTGTGCATTGCTGCCATCGAGGATCTTCACGTAGGACTGGGCGCGTTGTTCCTGCATCCAGGTCTGCGCTTCTTCGGCAAACTTGCGGTTGAACAGCATGCGGTACGCGCGATCTTTCTGCGCGGCGTCGGTTTTGTCCACCTGGCGGGTATCGACCAGTTGGATCAGATGCCAGCCGAAGGAAGAGTGAACCGGTGCGCTGATTTCGCCCTTGCTCAGCTTCAGCAGCGCGTCGCGGAACGCCGGATCATAGATGTCTGGCGAAGCCCAGCCCAGATCGCCGCCCTGCAGGGCAGAGCCCGGATCCTGAGACAGCTGTTTGGCTTCATCGGCAAACTTGGCGCGGCCGCTCTTGATCTCCTGCGCCACGCTTTCCAGCTTGGCGCGCGCCTGATCGTCGGTCATCACCACCGAAGGTTTCAGCAGGATGTGGCGGGCGTGCACTTCGGTGACGGAAACCGACTGGCTGGCGCCGCGGATGTCGTTCACCTTCAGAATGTGGAAGCCGACGCCGGAACGGATAGGGCCGACGACGTCGCCTTTTTTGGCGCTGACCAGGCGTTCGGCGAACAGGGTAGGGATCTCCTGCAGCTTGCCCCAGCCCATGTTGCCGCCTTTCAGCGCCTGCGAGTCGGCCGAATAGGTGATCGCCAGCTTGCCGAAGTCGGCGCCGCTGTTGATCTCGCCCATCAGGCGCTTCGCCAGCGTTTCGGCTTCGTCAACCTGCTGCTGCGACGGGTTCTCCGGCAGCGGGATCAGGATGTGGCTGATGTTCATTTCGGTATCGCTGCCGTTCTGGGCGCCAACCTGCTTCGCCAGCGCGTCCACTTCCTGCGGCAGGATGGTCACGCGGCGGCGCACTTCGTTGTTGCGCACTTCGGTGATCAGCATTTCTTTGCGGATCTGCGCGCGATAGGTGTTGTAGTTCAGGCCGTCGTAAGACAGGCGGCTGCGCAGCTGATCGACGCTCATTTTGTTTTGCGCGGCGATGTTACCGATCGCTTTGTCCAGATCGGCATCGGAAACGTTGATGCCCATTTTCTTGGCCATCTGCAGCTGGATGTTATCCATGATCAGACGCTCAAGGATCTGGTGACGCAGCGTATTGTCGTCCGGCAGTTGCTGGCCGGCCTGTTGCGCGTTGAGTTTCACCGACTGCAACAGACTGTTGACGTCGCTCTCGAGTACCACGCCGTTATCCACGACGGCGGCGACTTTATCCACTTCTTGGGGTGCTGCGAACGCGGCATTGGCGCAAACCACCAATCCGAGAATAAGCGTTCTCCAGTTTTTCATACATTTCCCATTATGTAATCCGCAAATGCGGGTGAAAGTTCTCGTTTTCAAAGTGTTACAAAGTATCAGAACCCACGCTGGTACGGCAGAATGCCGGATCGCAGCATTTCCTCAGAGCCGAGGCTCTGGTTGCTGCTCAGGCCGCGCAGTTCGATGTTGAATGAAACTTTGTTGTCGTAAACGCTGCTATTGTTGCTGTCGTTCCAGTCGGTGATCTTGCGCTCATAGCCCAGGGTCACCGCCCAGCAGCAGGTGTTGTACTTCACTCCCAGCAGCTGATCGGCGGACTGCTTGGCGCGGGTGTCGTAGTAATACGCGCCCACCACCGCCCAGCGATCGGCGATTGGCCAACTGCCGGTGATGCCCACCTGAGAAATACCGTCCTGATAGGCCGGCACCGACTTGGTGTTCAGCGCCGTCTCGATATATTCCGGCGTGGCGTAGCGGTAGTTCAACTGCACCACGCGTTCCGAATCCTGACGGTACTCCAGCACGCCGTTGCCCAATGAAACGCTGTTCAGGCGCGTATCATACTGCAGACCGCCGCGCAGGCCCCAACGATCGTCGAGCTTCCAATAGGTATCGCCAGCCCAGGCCAGGCTGCCGGTATCATCGTTGTTGTCGTAACCCGTCGTCTGGTCGCCGGTGCGTGAACGGCTGAAGTAGTAGATTTGACCCACGGAAGCGTTAAAACGTTCAACCAGGGCGTCATCATAAATTCGGGTGGTCAAACCGGTGGACACGCGGTTCTGCGAAGCGATGCGATCCAGGCCGCTGTAGGTGCGGTCGCGGAACAGGCCGGAGTAGTCGGTCTGCAGCAGCGTGGTGTCGTAGGTATAGATGTTGCTCTGGTCGCGGTACGGCACGTACAGGTACTGCACGCGCGGTTCCAGCGTTTGCGTGGCGCCTTCCGACCAGATCATCGGCCGTTCGAACACCAGCTTGCCGTCGACCTTGAACTGCGGCAGCACGCGGTTGACCGAATCATCGAGATCCGGCGCGGCGCTGCCTTTGCGGCTCTGGTAGTTGGCGGCGAAACCGTCGGGAATATCCTGCTGATAATGGGTCGCCAGCAGCTTGGCTTCGGTGTTCAGGCTGGCCCAGCCGTTGGTCAGCGGCAGGCTGAGCGTCGGCTCCATATGCAGACGGGTGGCGTCCGGGCTGTATGGGTTGACGCTGGTGAACTTGGCCGCCTGACCGTAAATGCGGAAATCGAACGGGCCCAGGTCGTTTTTATAATAGTTCAGGTCCAGCTGCGGCTGTACCTTGTAAGAATCCGACTGGGTGCGGTCGGTATCGTCGTAGATCTGGAACTGCTTGGAGCTGAGGGTGGCGTCCCAGTTTTCGTTGGCGTAGCCGAGGCTGAACTTCTGCGTCGAGTAGCCGTCGGTGGTGGAGCCGTATTTGGAATCCAGATCGGTAAAGTATTTGGAATCGCTGACCTTGGTGTAGTCGACGTTGAAGCGCCACACCTGATCCATCACCCCGTTGTGGTTCCAGTAGAACAGCCAGCGGGTGCTGTCGTCGGGGTTGTCCTTGCTGTATTCCTTATCGTCCGGCAGCCAGTCGAACTCCATCAGGCCAAGGCCCGGCTGCACCAGGTAGCGGAACTCGTTCTGCCACTGCAGCCCGCGCTTCGACATATAGTGCGGCGTGATGGTGGCGTCGAAGTTCGGCGCGATGTTCCAGTAGTACGGCAACATGAACTCAAAGCCATTGTTGCTGCCGTATTTGGCGTTCGGGATCAGGAAGCCGGAGCGACGCTTGTCGCCGACCGGCAGCTGCAGATACGGGCTGTAGAATACCGGCACGCCGCCGATGCGGAAGCGGGCGTTCCACACTTCCGCCACCTGTTCTTCGCGGTCGTGGATCACTTCGGACCCGACCACGCTCCAGCTGTCGTCACCCGGCAGGCAGGAGGTAAAGGTGCCGTTTTCCAGAATGGTGTAACGATTGGCGCCGCGCATTTTCATTTTATCGGCGTCGCCGCGCCCCTGACGGCCGACCATCTGGTAGTCGCCCTCATAGACATCGGTATCTTTGGTGTTCAGGTTCGACCAGGCTTTCGGGCCCTTCAGTTTGATTTGATTGTCGCTGTAGTGCACGTCGCCGGTGGCGGTCACGGTGCGCACCGGATCGGCCTGCCCCGGATCCTGCGTCTGGTTCAGTTCCACCTGCTTGGCGGTCAGGGTGCTGTTGCCCTGCTCGATGTTGACGTTGCCGGTGAACAGCGCGCTTTTCGGGTAATCAGTGCGCGAATCGTCGGCATTGATGGTGACCGGCAGGCTGTTGGGATCGCCGCTGACCAAGGGTTTGTCGTAAACGGGGACGCCAAGCATGCATTGCTCGGCCAGATCAGCCAGCGCGTGCTGACTGTAGAGTGCCGTCCAAATCATTGTGGCCAGCAGTGTTGGGAAACTTTTTTTCATACGCGGTTTTGGTGTTCCGTCATCAGAGGCGTCATGTCCGGCAAACGGTCAGAGACTATATCACTCATCTGCGTTGCGCTAGTGTTAAATCCTGCCGTTTACTTGCGTCGTCGTTAGGCGCAAAGATAAATGACAGGTATGATAATCCAAATCCTGGGAAAAATCGCCTTAACCCTTACCTAAGACGGAAGGGATAGTGCGGCTTTCGGCATGATAATTGAGGAGTATATGCAGTATTGGGGAAAACTGCTCGGGGTCATCGTCGCCATTTGGTCTGGCGCGGGATTCTGGGGTGTAGTTTTGGGGCTGATTGTCGGTCATATGATCGATACTGCGCGCGGCAATAAGCGCAGCCGGGGTTTCTTCGCCGACCAGCAAACGCGGCAAACGCTGTTTTTCCGCACCACTTTTCAGGTGATGGGTCACCTGACCAAATCGAAAGGGCGTGTTACCGAGGCGGATATTCAGATCGCCAGCCTGTTTATGGATCGCCTGCAGCTGCATGGCGAGGCGCGCACCGCGGCGCAGCAGGCGTTTCGTGAAGGCAAGCAGAGCCAGTTTCCGCTGAGAGAGACGCTGCAGCAGTTCCGCAGCATCTGTTTCGGCCGTTTCGACCTGATTCGGATGTTTCTGGAAATCCAGATCCAGGCGGCGTTCGCCGACGGCTCATTGCATCCGAACGAGCGCCAGGTACTCTACGTGATCGCCGAGGAGCTGGGCATCTCGCATGCGCAGTTCGATCAGTTCCTCAGCATGATGGAGGGCGGGCGCCAGTTCGGCGGCGGTCGGCAGGGCGGCTACCAGCAGGCGCAGCGCGGGCCGACGCTGGAGGATGCCTGCAAGGTGCTGGGCGTCAGCAGCGGCGACGACGCCGCCACCATCAAGCGCGCTTACCGCAAGCTGATGAGCGAACATCATCCGGACAAGCTGGTGGCGAAAGGCCTGCCGCCGCAAATGATGGAGATGGCCAAGCAAAAAGCGCAGGAGATCCAGGCGGCATACGATCTGATCAAACGCGAGAAAGGCTTCAAATAACCCCAGGGGGATAGCGCCGTCATACTTCGAGCCGCAGGTGTGTTGGCTGCCTGCGCTTACCCCGGTCACGTACTTTTTGTACGCTCCCGGGGCTGCGCTTAGTTGCCGTCTTCCTGCAACTCGAATTATTTAAGGTATTCGTTGGCGATGAGCTCAGAAATCCGGCTCGGCGCGAAAATGCATCGGCGTCTGGAAGGCGGGGTGGGTGATGCGCAGCTCCTGCGCGTGCAGCTGCAGCCGCGGCGCCATCGCTTTGGCTTCGGGAGGCGCGTAGAAACCGTCGCCGAGGATCGGATGCCCCAGCGCCAGCATATGCACCCGCAGCTGGTGAGAGCGGCCGGTGATCGGCGTCAGCTGTACTCGCGTGCTGCCGTCGGCGTCGCGCGACAGCACGCGATATTCCGTTTGCGCCGCCTTGCCGGTGTCGAAGCACACTTTCTGCAGCGGCCGGTTCGGCCAGTCGCAGATCAGCGGCAAATCCACCAGTCCCTCATCCTGTTCCAGATGCCCCCAGACGCGGGCGATATAGCACTTCTTCGGCTCGCGTTCGCGGAACTGGCGCTTCAGCTCGCGTTCGGCGGGCTTGTTCAACGCCACCACGATCACCCCGCTGGTGGCCATGTCCAACCGATGCACCGACTCGGCGGCCGGAAAATCGGCCTGAATGCGCGTCATCAGGCTGTCTTTGTTCTCCGGCGCCCGGCCGGGCACCGACAGCAGGCCGCTGGGCTTGTTGACCACCATGATGTGCTCATCCTGATACAGGATGTGCATCGGGTCCTGCGGGGGATTGTAGGGTTCCATCTCGGCTCCGCTAAAGGGGCTGAACGGGGAGCCGTGGCTCCCCGCGTCGCGCCGGTTACTGGTGGGTGACCACCACCAGACGAATGGCGTCGAGACGCCAGCCGGCTTCGTTGAGGTTGGCCAGCACCTGACGGCGGTTGAACTCCAGCGCTTCGACTTCGTCGTCGCGGATGTTCGGGTTGACCGCCTTCAGCGCTTCCAGCCGCGCCAGTTCGGTGCTCAGCTTGTCGTCCGCTTCCTGTTTCGCCTGCTCGATAAGCTGGCGAGCCTGCGCTTCGACCAGGCCTTCCGCCTGCTGCAGCATGGCGTGCACGTCCTGCTGCACCGCATTGACCAGCTTGCTGGAGGTGTGGCGGTTGACCGCGTTGAGCTGGCGGTTGAAGCTTTCGAACTCCACCTGCGCCGCCAGGTTGGTGCCTTTGCGATCCATCAGCATGCGGATCGGCGTCGGCGGCAGGAAGCGGGTCAGCTGCAGGTGTTTCGGCGCCTGCGCCTCCACCACGTACACCAGCTCAACCAGCAGGGTGCCGACCGGCAGCGCCTTGTTTTTCAACAGGGATACCGCGCAGCTGCCGGTATCGCCGGACAGGATCAGATCCAGCCCGTTGCGGATAATCGGGTGTTCCCAACTGACGAACTGCGCGTCTTCGCGCGACAGCGCCTGATCGCGGTCGAAGGTCACGGTGCAGCCGTCCTGCGGCAGGCCCGGGAAGTCCGGCACCAGCATATGGTCGGACGGCGTCAGCACGATCAGGTTATCGCTGCGATCGTCCTGGTTGATGCCGACGATGTCGAACAGGTTGAGCGCGAAGCCCACCAGGTTGACGTCGTTATCCTGCGCGGCGATGGCTTCCGCCAGCGCCTGGGCTTTATCGCCGCCGTTGGAATGCATCTCCAGCAGGCGGTCGCGGCCCTGCTCCAGCTGCGCTTTCAGCTGGTCGTGCTGCTGGCGGCAGGCGTGGATGAATTCGTCCAGCCCTTCCTGTTCGGTCGGCGAAGCCAGATACCCGATCAGCTGCTCATAGCTGCTGTCGTAGATGGTGCGGCCGGTCGGGCAGGTGTGTTCGAAGGCGTCCAGCCCTTCGTGGAACCAGCGCCCCAGCACCGCCTGCGCGGTATTTTCCAGGTACGGCACCATGATCTGGATATCGTGCATCTGGCCGATGCGGTCCAGGCGGCCGATGCGCTGCTCCAGCAAATCCGGGTTGAACGGCAGATCGAACATCACCAGCTGGCTGGCGAACTGGAAGTTGCGGCCTTCGGAGCCGATCTCGGAGCACAGCAGCACCTGGGCGCCTTCCTCTTCGGAGGCGAAGTAGGCGGCGGCGCGGTCGCGTTCGATGATCGACAACCCTTCGTGGAACACCGCCGCGCGGATCGCTTCACGCTCGCGCAGCACCTGCTCCAGCTGCAGCGCGGTTTCCGCCTTGGCGCAGATCACCAGCACTTTCTCGTGGCGGTTGGCGATCAGGTAATCCAGCAGCCACTCCACGCGCGGGTCGAAGTTCCACCAGGTGGCGTTTTCGCCCTCAAATTCCTGATAAATCTGCTCCGGGTACAGCATGTCGCGCGCGCGCGCCTCGACGGTTTTCTTGGCGCCCATGATGCCGGACACTTTAATCGCGGTCTGGTACTGGGTCGGCAGCGGCAGCTTGATTTGATGCAGGTTGCGGTGCGGGAAGCCCTTCACGCCGTTACGGGTGTTGCGGAACAGCACGCGGCTGGTGCCGTGGCGGTCCATCAGCATGGTCACCAGCTCCTGGCGCGCCTGCTCGGCGTTGTCGCCGTCGCTGTTGGCGGCTTTCAGCAGCGGCTCGATGTCCTGTTCGTCGATCAGCTCACCCAGCAGGTTCAGTTTGTCGTCGGCCAGGCGCTCGCCGCTCAGCAACAGGGTGACGGCGTCGGCCACCGGGCGGTACTTCTGCTGCTCGGCGACGAACTCGTGATAGTCGTGGAAACGGTTCGGATCCAGCAGGCGCAGACGGGCGAAGTGGCTCTGCTGGCCAAGCTGTTCCGGGGTGGCGGTCAGCAGCAGCACGCCGGGAATGTGCTCGGCCAGTTGTTCGATCACCTGGTACTCGCGGCTTGGGGCTTCTTCGCTCCAGGCCAGGTGGTGGGCCTCGTCGACCACCAGCAGGTCCCACTGGGCGTCGGCCAGCTCTTCCAGGCGCTGCTTGTTGCGGCGCACGAAGTCCAGCGAGCAGATCACCAGCTGTTCGGTCTCGAACGGGTTGCTGCTGTCGAGCTTGGCCTCGGCATAGCGGCTGTCGTCGAACAGCGAGAAATAAAGGTTGAAGCGGCGCATCATCTCGACCAGCCACTGGTGCTGCAGGGTTTCGGGCACCACGATCAGCACGCGTTCGGCGCGGCCGGCCAGCAGCTGCTGGTGAATGATCATGCCGGCTTCGATGGTTTTGCCCAGGCCGACTTCATCCGCCAGCAGCACGCGCGGCGCATGGCGCTGGCCGACTTCGTAGGCGATATGCAGCTGGTGCGGGATCAGGCTGGCGCGCATGCCGCGCAGGCCGGCGAACGGCAGGCGATATTGCTCGCTCTGGTATTTGCGCGCGCGAAAGCGCAGGGCGAAGCGATCCATGCGGTCTATCTGGCCGGCGAACAGGCGATCCTGCGGTTTGCTGAAGGTCAGCTTGCTGTCCAGCAAGACTTCGCGCATCGCCACGCCGCTTTCCTGCGTGTCCAGGCGGGTGCCGATGTAGGTCAACAGACCGTTATCCTCTTTGACCTCTTCCACCTGCAGCTGCCATCCCTCGTGGCTGCTGATGGTATCGCCCGGATTAAACATCACGCGGGTGATCGGCGAATCGTTTCTGGCGTAGAGGCGGTTTTCACCGGTGGCGGGGAAAAGCAGGGTAATCATGCGCGTATCCAGCGCCACGACGGTTCCCAGTCCTAATTCGCTTTCCGTATCGCTGATCCAGCGTTGACCAAGTGTAAAAGGCATATATTGTCGGCTCGATTCTTTGTAAGTAAGTCCTGTCGCTACGGCGCAGCGACCTGTATTAAACCCGATTTATTTTAATTCGGCGGGCAATAGCTATAGCTCCCATGCCATCGTCGTCGGACGGCGCGGGGGGTGATTCAGAAATTGGGAAGGGCGCTATGGTAATGGAAGGCGGCGCGTTCGTCACCTGCAAAACCCGATGATTTTTCTTAACCCTTCGCGATCTCAGAACAGCCCCATCTGACCGGTGACCAGCGTGGTGAAATCGTCGTGCAGAAAAGGGAGTATAGCGTCTGCCACCGGTTGCAGCTGGCGCTCCAGATAATGTTGGTAGTCGATGGCCGAATGGCGCGTTTCCAGCGGCTCCGGCCCGGCGACGGTCATTACGTAGCTGATCCAGCCGCCGTTCTGGTACTGCAGCGGCCGCCCCTGTCGGCGATTGTAATCGTCGGCGATGCGCGCGGCGCGGGCGTGCGGCGGCACGTTGCGCTGGTATTCGTCCAGCTTTCTGCGCAGGCGCTTGCGGTAAATCAGCTGCTGGTCGAACTCGCCGTTCAGCGTCTTGCTGACGTAGTCGCGCACGTAGTCCTGATAGGGTTGGCGTTTGAAGATGCGCTGATACAGCTGCTGCTGGAACTGCTGCGCCAGCGGCGTCCAGTCGGTGCGCACCGTTTCCAGTCCTTTATACACCATTTCTTCGCCGCCGTCGGGGCGGGCTACCAGGCCGGCGTAGCGTTTTTTGCTGCCCTGCTCGGCGCCGCGGATGGTCGGCATCAGGAAGCGCGAGTAGTGGGTTTCGAACTCCAGCTCCAGCGCGTTTTCCAGCCCGTATTGCTGCTGCAGATGCCGTTGCCACCACTGATTGACCTGCTGCACCAGCGCGCGGCCAATCTGCGCCGCCTGCCGTTCATCGTGCGGCTGTTTCAACCAGACGAAGGTGGAGTCGGTATCGCCGTAGATCACCTGATAGCCTTCGGCTTCGATCAGTTCGCGGGTCTGGCGCATGATCTCATGGCCGCGCAGGGTGATGGAAGACGCCAGCCGCGGATCGAAAAAGCGGCAGCCGCTCGATCCCAGCACGCCGTACAGCGCATTCATGATGATCTTCAGCGCCTGGGACAACGCCTTGTTTTGCTGGCGCTTGGCCGTCTCGCGCCCCTGCCAGATCTGCTCGACGATCGCCGGCAGGCAGTGCTTGCTGCGCGAGAAGCGCGCGTTGCGAAAGCCGGGCACCGAATCGGCATCGTCCGGATGGCGCATGCCTTCCGCCAGCCCGACCGGATCGATCAGGAAGGTGCGGATGATCGACGGGTACAGGCTCTTGTAATCGAGCACCAGCACCGAGTCATACAGGCCGGGCTGCGAATCCATCACGAAGCCGCCGGGGCTGTGCTCCTCCGGCTGTTCGCCGAGGTTGGGCGCCACGAAGCCCAGCCGGTGCATGCGCGGCATATACAAATGGCTGAACGCCGCCACCGAGCCGCCGCTGCGATCGGCCGCCAGCCCGGTGACGGTGGCGCGCTCCAGCAGGAAGTTGAGCAGGTCGGTTTTGGCGAAAATGCGCGTCACCAGCTCGCAGTCTTTCAGGTTGTAGCGGGCCAAAGCCGGTTTGTCTTCGGCGAAGCGCCGGTCGATCTCCGCCATGCGCTGATAGGGGTTATCGATCGACTTGCCTTCGCCCAGCAAATCTTGCGCCACGTATTCCAGGCTGAAGGAGGGGAAGTTCCAGGTGGCGGATTTCAGCGCTTCGATGCCGTCGATAATCAGCCGGCCGGCGGCGGAGGCGAAAAAGTGATTCTGCTTGAAGCCATGCTCGCGCCACTCCAGCAGGTTGCCGCCGCGCCCCAGCCGCAGAGGGATCCGGTAACGTTCGGCGTGCTTTTGCAGCACCCGCAGATCGAACTGCACCAGGTTCCAGCCGATGATGGCGTCGGGATCGTGCCGTTCCAGCCACTGATTCAGCCGTTCCAGCATTTGCGGGCGGCTGATGCAGTACTCCAGATCGAAATCCAGCGCTTCGTCACCGCCGTTGGCCGGCCCCAGCATGTAAACCTGCCGCTGGCCGCAGCCTTCCAGCGCGATGGAATAGAGTTCGCCGTGGGCGGTGGTTTCGATATCCAGCGACACCAGCTTCAGCGCCGGGCGGTATTCCGGCGCCGGCTTCATCTGGCCGTTGAGCAACGGGCCGCCGCC
This sequence comes from Serratia ficaria, assembly GCF_900187015.1. NCBI lineage: Bacteria > Pseudomonadati > Pseudomonadota > Gammaproteobacteria > Enterobacterales > Yersiniaceae > Serratia > Serratia ficaria. Next base: position 813,480 of record NZ_LT906479.1, read on the forward strand.
GTTGGCCTGGCCGCTGAACCAGACCGGCGCGGTGATGAAACGCTCCATCAGGTAGCGTTCCGGCGGCCGGACATCGGCTTCGTAAACCGTGACGCCGCCTTCTTTCAGCAGCTTTTCCAGCTTGATCAACTGACGGTGCTGGCGACAATACAGCCCGATCATCGGGCGGTGATGGAAATCCGTCAACGCCAGCGGCTTCAGCTCCACCTGCCGCTCTTCGCGCAGCAACGGCTCAGCGCGCCGGCGCTGTTCCGCGGGAATAAAGGCCACCGAGGTCTGCGGCGGCAGGCGCAGTTGCCGCGGCCCGGCGTCGGTCGCCAGCCAAAATTCAACCTCGGTGCCGGCGGGCGTGTCGCGCCAGTGGCGAGTGAGCAGGAAACCCTGTTGCAGTGCTGTCATAACCCCTTCGTTCTCCGCCGGGCGGCGTGCGCGACATTCAGCGTGATGTCGTTTTTGGCGCTAATGCCAATATAGATGAATCATAGTATGGGTTTTTATACAGGGGTTGTCCACGGCTGTGCGGCGTTGCCAAAAACGCATACAATTCATCGATTGACTCGTCTCCGGCGGCACCGGACAATCCTCGGCCCGTGCGCTTTGCCTAACGAACAGAGGTTTAATGGAAGCCTATTTACAACATTTGATCACCCAGTCATTGGCTTTCACCCTGATGGTCGTCATGTTGGTCGCATTTTTGGAGTCGCTGGCGCTGGTGGGGCTGCTGCTGCCCGGCACGGTGATGATGGCCAGCATCGGTGCGCTGATCGGCAGCGGGCAGGTGGATTTTTATTACGCCTGGGCGGCCGGTATCGTCGGTTGTCTGCTGGGGGACTGGATCTCCTATTTTATCGGCCGCGCCTTCAAGGGGCCGCTGCACCGCTGGTCATTTCTGAAGAAGAACAAGGCGATGCTCGACAAAACCGAGCACGCGCTGCATCAGCACAGCATGGCCACCATTCTGATTGGCCGCTTTGTCGGCCCGACGCGCCCGCTGGTGCCGATGGTGGCCGGCATGCTCGATCTGCCGCCGTACAAATTCGCCCTGCCGAACGTCATCGGCTGCATCACCTGGCCGCCGGTTTATTTCTTCCCCGGCATTCTGGCCGGCGTGGCGATCGACATTCCCACCAGCGCCGACAGCGCCATGTTCAAATGGCTGCTGTTTGCGGCGGCGATGCTGCTCTGGCTGGCCGCCTGGCTAAGCTGGCGCTGGTGGCGCGAAGGCAAGCGCAGCGCCGATCGGCTGAGCCGCTGGCTGTCGCCGGGGCGGCTGCGCGCGGCCTGTTCGCTGAGCTGGCTGGCGGCGCTGGCCAGCTGTTACCTGCTGAGCCAACAGCCGCTGATGCCGGTGTATCGGCATCTGCTGTGGAAGGTGTTGTCCGGGCAATGACAACGGGGGCGTTTGCCCCCGTTCGCTTTACTGGAAGAACGCCTCCAGCTGTTCGAATACCCGCAGGTCCTCGCCGTGGCGCTTCACCTGCAGCACGTCCTCCAGCTTTTCGACCTGGCTTATCATCTGCACCAACCGCTGATCGTCGGCCACCAGCAGCCAGATGCGGCTCTGCTGGCCGTCTTTCAGCGGCATGCACAGAATGCCCTCGACGTTGAAGGCGCGGCGGGCGAACAGGCCGCAGACGTGCGACATCACGCCGGGATGGTTTCGTACCGCCAGCTCCAGGATCACCTGTGGTTTATCTTGTTGTTGCAGCATGGCTTATTCTCCAATCATGTCGATGTTGGCGGCGCCCGGCGGCACCATCGGGAACACTTTTTCATTGATATCGATCAGCGCGTGGATCAGGCATGGCCCCGGGCGGCGGATCGCCTCGGCCAGGGCGGCCTGCGGATCCTCCGCGGCGTTCAGATCGCAGGTATCCAGCCCGAAACCGGCGGCGATCTTGAGGAAGTCGGTGCGCTTCGGATAGGCGGCGGCAAAGATGCGCTGCTGGTAGAACAGGGTTTGTTGCTGATGCACCAGCCCTAACGCCTGGTTGTTCATCAGGATGATTTTCACGTCCAGATCCTGTTCGACCGCGGTGGCCATCTCCTGAATGTTCATCATCAGGCTGCCGTCGCCGGAGAAGCACAGCACCTTGCGCTGCGGTTCGGCCAGCGCCGCGCCGATCGCCGCCGGCAGGCCGAAGCCCATGGTGCCCAAACCGCCGGAGGTCAGCCATTGGCGCGGTCGGCTCAGCGGATAAGCCTGCGCCACCCACATCTGATGCTGGCCCACGTCGGTGGTGATGATGGCGCTGTCGTCCACGCAGCGCGCGGCGGCCTGCACCAGCCCGTAGTGGCTCAGCGGATCTTCCGCGTTCGGCATGTTGAACGGGAACTCGCGCTTCAGGTCGCTCACGGTGTTCAGCCACGCGCTGCGCGGCTGCGTCTCGATCAGCGGCAGCAGCTGCCGCAATACCTGACCCACGTCGGCATGAATGGCGATATTGGCCTGTTTCACCTTGCCCAGTTCGGCGCGGTCGATATCCACATGGATGATGGCGGCGTTGGGGCAGAACAGTTCGGTCTTGCCGATCGCCCGGTCGTCGAAGCGCGCGCCCAGCACGATCAGCAGATCGGCCTCCTGCAGAATAAAGTTGGTGCTGCGCGCGGCATGCATCCCCAGCATGCCCAGCGACAGCGGGTGTTCAACCGGCATCGCGCCCAGCGCCATCAGCGTCATGGTGGTGGGCAGGCTGGCGCGCTCCGCCAGTTCCAGCGCCTGCTGGTGGGCTTCAGCGCAGATAATGCCGCCGCCGAGGTAGAGGATCGGGCGCTTGGCCCGGTTGATCATGGCGGCGGCCTGCGCCACCTGCGCCGGTTCGAAGGCCGGCGCCGCATCGGGCACCGCAATCGGCGGCAGTTCGTCCAGCTCAATCTCCGCGGTCTGCACGTCTTTCGGAATATCGATCCACACCGGGCCAGGCCGGCCGGATTCGGCGATGCGGAAGGCGTCGCAGATCACCTGCGGCAGCTCGCGGATATCGCGCACCAGATGGTTATGTTTGGTGATCGGGATCGAGATGCCGTAGGTGTCCACTTCCTGGAAGGCGTCGGTGCCGATCATCGAGGAAGGCACCTGGCCGGTGATGCACACCAGCGGAATGGAATCGAGCTTGGCGTCGGCGATGGCGGTGACCAGGTTGGTGGCGCCCGGCCCGCTGGAGGCGATGCACACCGCCGCTTTGCCGTTGGCCCGCGCCATGCCCTGCGCCATAAAGCCCGCGCCCTGTTCGTGGCGCGCCAGCACGTGGTGGATGCGGGTGCTTTGGCTCAGCGCGTCATACAGCGGCAGCGCGGCGCCGCCGGGAATGCCGGCGACGGTGGTGATGCCCTGACGCTCCAGCAGATGAACGATCAGCTGCGCGCCGGTAAAGCGTTTGCCTGGGTGAGGCGTGCCCGAAATTGCCATTGTTCCTGTCCTTTCTCAAGGCCGGTGAGCTTTCCTGGGCAGGGGGCTAAAACTAGAAACCCCGCCCGGTTTGCGCCGGCGGGGTTTGGGAATCGATGCGTTGATTCGGACCCTACGGCGCATTGCCGACGACCACCACCACACGCACGACGACCACCGCGGCTGGTAGCGCGGTAACTAGTAGGGTCGAAGTCAGCGAGGATGCGATCACAGGGAACCTTATCATCAGTAAAAAAAGTCAGGTTTTTATAAAAACACAGGCGCAAAATTCGCACAACAGGTTTATTTGCACAGCATAAAAAACGCGCGGCGGATCACGCTTTATGCGAAATGCCCAGCACCTGCGCTGCCGGCGAGCTGCCGTCCAACAGGGATTGCGTCGGGCCGTCGTAGTAAATGCGGCCGTCGACCACCAGCAGCGTGCGCGGCGCGATGCGCGCGGCGTCGTCCAGGTTGTGCGACACCATCAGCAGCGTCAGATTGCGCTGTTCACACACTTCCTGCAGCAGCTGCAGCATTTCGTTGCGCAGCGCCGGATCGAGCGCCGAGAAAGGCTCGTCGAGCAGCAGGATCGGCCGTTGGCGGATCAGGCAGCGCGCCAGCGCGGCGCGCTGCCGCTGGCCGCCGGAGAGCTGCGACGGCAGGCGCGGCAGATGTTCCTCCAATCCCACCTGCCGGGCGATCTGCGCCAGCTGCCGTTGCTGCTGGGCATTCAGCCGCAGGCCGGGATCGAGGCCCAGACCGATGTTCTGCGCCACCGTCAGGTGGGCGAACAGGTTATTTTCCTGAAACAGCATCGACACCGGCCGCTGGGCCGGCGGCGTGGCGGTGCTTTCCTCGCCGTCGAGCAGCAGCCTGCCGCTGGCGGCCGGCAGAAAACCGGCGATCAGGCTCAGCAGAGTGCTTTTGCCCGCGCCGCTTGGCCCGAGCACCGCGACGCGCTCGCCCGGCTGGATGCGCAGATCAAAGCGCATCGGCAGGTGTTCATACAGATAAGTCAGTTTTTCAAGCGTCAGCATAGGTTCTTCATCTTTCGAGTCGCCGCGGTGTGGGTTGCCTGTCATTTAGCTTGAAACCTATTGGGCAGCGCGGCCCGGTAAGCGTTCGATCAGGGTAAACAACAGGAAGCACAGTCCCAGCAGCAACAGCGCGGTCACCGCGCCATCGTTGCTGCGGTAGGCGCCAATCTGCTGATACAGGTAGAACGGCAGGGTACGGAAATGTTCGTTGCCAAACAAGGCGACTACGCCGAAATCGCCGATCGACAGTACGCAGGCGAAGGCCAGCGCCTGCGACAGCGGGCGGCGCAGCGCTTTCAGTTCGATCAGGCGCAGCCGCCGCCAGCCGCGTATGTCCAGCGACAGGCACAGCGGATTATAGCGTTCGGCCAGGTCGCGCATCGGGTTTTCCAGCACCTTCAGCGCATAGGGCACCGCCATCAGCGCATTGGTGAGGATCACCAGCGCATAGGGCGACTGCGGCAGCCCGACGGTGTCGTTCAGCAGCAGGAAGAAGCCGGTGGCCAGCACGATGCCCGGCATCGCCAGGATCACCATGCCGCTCAGCTCAAGCCGTTGCCCCGCGCGCAGCCGTTGCCGCAGCTTCAACTCACGGCTGCTCCACAGCAGCATCATGGTCAGCGCCACGCACAGCAGCCCGGCGCCGATCGCGATGCGCAGCGAAGTGAACAGCGCTTGCCACAGCAGCTGCTGTTGCAGCACGCTGAGCATCGCCTGATTGACGCCGTCGACCATGACCGCCAGCAGCGGCGGCAGCAACAGCAGCAGGGCGGCGGCGATCAGCACCACGTCGCTGACGCGCCGCCACAGGCTGTCTTCGGGGTTGCGCCAGATCTGCGCATGGGTATGGCCCACCGGCAGCGCCTGGCTCAGCCGCTGGCTGAGCAACACCAACCCCAGGCAGCATGTCAGTTGGATCAGCGCCAGCAGCGCGGCCCGGCTGAGATCGTAGTCGTAGCTCAGCGCTTGGTAGATGGCCAGCTCGATGGTGGTGGCCTGCGGCCCGCCGCCCAGCGACAGCACGGTGGCGAAGCTGGCGAAGCACAGCATGAAGATCAGCGCGCCGCTCGGCAGGATCTGGCGGCGCAGCGCCGGCCATTCGACGAAGCGGAACTGCTGCCAGCCGTTCATGCCCAGCTGCGCCGCCAGCTGGCGCTGCTCGACTGGGATGTTTTCCAGCGCCTGCAGCAGCAACCGGCTGGCCAGCGGCAGGTTAAAGAACATGTGCGCCAGCAGAATGCCCTGCAGGCCGTAGGGCGAGAAGCCGTAATCGAGGCCCAGCCAGCCGCATAGCGTCGCCAGCCAGCCCTGGCGGCCATAGACGCTGAGCAGGCCGAATACCGCCACCAGCACCGGCAGCACCAGCGTCATGGCGCACAGCCTGAGCAGCAGCCGCCTGCCGGGGAAGCGGCGCCGGAACAGCGCGCGCGCCAACAGGATGGCCGGCAACACCGAGATCAAGGCCGACAGCAGCGCCTGCCAGAAGGTGAAGCGCACCACATGCCACAGATAGCTGTCCTGCCACAGGGCGCGCCAGTCGCTGTCCGGCGCATGGCGCCACAGCGAGCCCATCGCCAGCGCGGCCAGCGTCAGCATCAACGCGGCGGCCAGCAGCCCCGGCCACAGCCAGCGGGGGATCACTGGCTGACGGCGGTTTGCCATGCCCGGATCCAACTGCCGCGTTGCTTGGCCACCTCTTCGGCGCTGTACTGCAGCGCGGTCTGCGGAACGATCATCTGTTCAAAGCCGGCCGGCAGCGCGGTTTTGATCGCCGGGTACATCCAGTTGCCGGTGGGAATGCTGTTCTGGAACGCCGGCGTCACCATAAACTGCAGGAAACGCTCCGCCAGCGCCGGCTGCTTGCTGGCCTTCAGCTTGCCCGCCACCTCGACCTGCAGATAATGGCCTTCGCTGAAGTTGGCGGCGGCGTAGCCGTCTTTTTTCTCTTCAATCAGGTGGTAGGCCGGGGAGGTGGTGTAGCTGAGCACCAGGTCGCCTTCGCCTTTCAGGAACAGGCCGTAGGCTTCGCTCCAGCCCTTGGTGACGGTGACGGTTTTCTTCGCCAGCTGCTGCCAGGCCGCCGGCGCCTTGTCGCCATAGACCTTCTGCATCCACAGCAGCAGGCCAAGACCCGGCGTACTGGTGCGCGGATCTTCATAGATCACCTTCCAGTCTTGATCGCTGTTGACCAGTTCCTGCAGGCTTTTCGGCGGGTTCTTCAGCTTGTCCTTGTTGTAGACGAAGGCGAAGTAGCCGTAGTCGTAAGGCACGAAGGTTTTATCCTGCCAGCCGCCCGGTACGGCCAGCTTGCCGACATCGACGCCGCTCGGCGCGAACAGGCCGGTTTGCCGGGCGGCCTGCAACAGGTTGTTGTCCAGGCCCAGCACCACGTCGGCGGCGCTGTTCTTGCCCTCCATGCGCAGGCGGTTCAGCAGCGATACGCCGTCTTCCAGCGCGACGAATTTCAACGCGCAGCCGCATTCGGCCTCGAAGGCCTTTTTCACCGCCGGGCCGGGGCCCCAGTCGGCGGCGAAGGAATCGTAGGTATAGACCGTCAGCGTCGGCTTGGCGAGAACCGGCGCGGCGCACAGCAGCAGTAAGCAGGGCAGGTATTTTTTGACCACGTTGCACTCCTGAGAAATAAGGGGCAAGGCATCTGAGGGGGCGGGGGCGGTTACGCCGGATCGCTGGGCTCAAATCCCTCCGCCGGTATTGACCGGATCAGGTTCGACGGGTGTGCTCTCAGCGGAAAAGCGGCCGGTCGCGCCAGCTCATTTTCCGCACCCCGTTGAGACGGCGCTATTGTAAAGACTAACCGACGCCGACGAAAGGCGCTTATGCCTCCGGCGGCGCAAACCAGGCGGATTTGAAGTCGAACCAGCCGAGGGTGTTCATCCGTACCCCGCGCATGCTGCGCTGGCCGTGCAGCTGCAGCCAGTGGTGGAACAGCGGATGCAGATGGTGGCGGCTGACCAACCGTTGGCAGAATTCCGCCAGCGGCAGGCGGTTGGCGCGCCACAGCGCGGCGTCCTGGGCTAAATCCTCGCTCATGCAGTGCTGCATCAGCGGCAGCTCATACAGGGTGGCGAACAGCGAAAACTCCAGCGGCAGGTAAAAATTGGCGCTGCCGAGCCACAGATCGCTCTGCGCATCGCCTTTATGCCAGACCTCGTAGTCGACGCTCTGCACGATCAGTTTGATGCCGTGCAGCGCCAGCAGCGGCTCGATCGCCTGGCGGATGGCGTGGAACTCCGAGTGCTCGTTGAAATGGGTCATGGTCAGCTCGGTCAGGCCCGCCGGCTTGGGCTGCTGCGCCAGCGCGCGGTTGTGGTGCCAGCGCGGCAGCAGGCCATAGGCCGGCGACCAGTAGCGCTGGTAGACCGGACCGGCGTTGGCCAGCAGCGCAATCGGATTGATCAGTTCGCACAGCCAGCTGCGGATGGCCGGATCGGCCGCCAGCGGGGAGCGCTGGTCGAACAGCAGAAAGTAGCAGCCCTCCTCCAGCCGGCTTTCCAGCTCGTTTTTGCCGGTATCGTCGCCCTGCAGCTGCACGCCGGAGTGCACCAGCTCTTCGGTCACCTCCGGCAGCACCCAGATATTCACCTCATCGATCAGCGCCCGGTAGCCAAAGTAGTCGTCGAAGGCGTGGATTTTCATCTGGCTGCGGTGGTTGCGCACCACGCTGTAAGGCCCGGTGCCGATGGGGTGGCGGGCAAAATCCGGCAGGCTCGGCCATTCGCGCGGCAGGATCATCGCATGCACGCTGCCCAACAGCCACGGCAGCCAGTGATCGGGGCTGCGCAGATGCACGTCGATCACGTAGGGCGTCGGTGAGGTCACGCGGTCGATATGCGAGAACAGCGGCTGTGGCGTCAGGCGGTTGATGGTGCCGATGACGTCTTCCATTTCCAGCTCGCGGCCGTGGTGGAAATGAATTGCCGGCCGCAGATAAAAACGCCAGTGCAGCGGCGTCAGCGCCTGCCAATGATGGGAAAGATCGGACTCCAGTTCCCCGTTTTCCTCGTTTATCCGCGTCAGGCCGCTGAAAATCTGGCGGGCCAGGTGGGTCTCCGAACGCCGCAGCGCCGAGCCGGGCAGCAGGTTGTACAGTTGGCGATAGTAGAGCACCCGCAGGATGTGTTTGCCCTGGCGGAAGCTGCGGCCCAGCTGGGACAGCAGCATCTGGCGCACCACGTTTTTGTCGCCGACCAGCTGCACCAGCTGATCGATGCGGTCCTGCTCCAGCAGCTCCTCGGCCCGCTGCTGCTGCAGCGCCAGGCCGGTGTAGTGAAAGGTCAGCCGGGATCGTTTGCCGCGCCCCGACTCCGCCTGCCAGGTCAACCAGCCCTGCTGTTGCATGGCGCTCAGCAACGAACGCACGTGGCGCCGCGAGCAGCTGAGCACTTCCGCCAGCTCCTGCAGCGTGGTTTCGGTGGCTTCGCCGTGGCAGCGTTGCCACAGGCGAATGAACTGCTGCTGCAATCTGGAGGTGGACATAAAAGAGGAACGCTCCCGCATCAATCCGTCAATTTATCTTTCCCTATATTACGCCGATAATTTTCCTCAATGAAAGGGGGAGGGCGAATGATGAAAGCTTTCTTGTCAAAACAGTTCTATCAGCGCTATTTCAGCGCGGTGCGCCGCCAGCACGCCGACTGGCTGGGCCTGGTGCCTGAGCAGGCGCGGCTGGAGATGCTGGCCCACCTGACCCAGTGGAATATCAAGGAAATGACCGAAAAGCAGTACCGCGAACATCTTTGAACGACGCTGCGGCTTGAAATAGGCAGGGCAAAAGAGTTTCTGAGTAATGGTGCAATTTCACCAGCCAGTGGGGCAACCCACTGGTTTTTTTATCGTCGGCAACGCCATCTCCTTGCAATTTCCAGCGCGTAGCCTAAGGTTTTCACTTCTGCTTTAGGGTCAGGGACGAAGATATGCAACACCTGAGCTGGCTGTCACGACGTTTTAATCCCATTTTTGCCGCTTTCCTGCTGATCGCCTTTCTTTCGGGCATCGCCGGCGCCTTGCTGGCGCCGACGCTGAGCCTGTTTCTCACCACCGAGGTGCAGGTGCGGCCGCTGTGGGTCGGTTTGTTCTATACCGCCAACGCCGTCGCCGGCATTGCCGTCAGCTTCCTGCTGGCCAAGCGTTCCGACACCCGCGGCGATCGCCGCATGCTGATCCTGCTGTGCTGCCTGATGGCGGTCGGCAACTGCCTGCTGTTCGCCTTCAACCGCGACTACCTGACGTTGATCACCGCCGGGGTGCTGATGTCGGCGGTCGCCAACACCGCCATGCCGCAGATTTTCGCACTGGCGCGCGAATACGCCGACAGCGAAGCGCGCGAGGTGGTGATGTTCAGTTCGGTGATGCGCGCGCAGCTGTCGCTGGCCTGGGTGGTGGGCCCGCCGCTGTCCTTCGCGCTGGCGTTGAGCTACGGCTTCACGGCGATGTTCCTGATCGCCGCCGCCACCTTTGCCCTGTGTACGCTGTTGGTGTGGTTCACCCTGCCGTCGGTGCCGCGTGCACAAGAGGCGGGCGATAGTTTGCAGGGCGGCGCCTCCGCGCCGATCGCGCCCGCCAGCGCCTGGCGCAACCGCGACGTGCGGCTGCTGTTTATCGCCTCGATGCTGATGTGGACCTGCAACACCATGTACATCATCGACATGCCGCTGTACATCACCGCCGATCTCGGCCTGCCGGAGAGCCTGGCGGGGCTGCTGATGGGTACCGCCGCCGGGCTGGAGATCCCGGCGATGCTGCTGGCCGGTTATTACGTCAAACGCTTCGGCAAGCGCAACATGATGCTGTTCGCGGTCGCGGCGGGCGTGCTGTTTTACCTCGGGCTGGTGGTGTTCAAGGTCAAGCTGGCGCTGATCGCGCTGCAGCTGCTCAACGCCGTTTTTATCGGCATTATCGCCGGTATCGGCATGCTCTATTTCCAGGACCTGATGCCTGGGCGGCCGGGCGCCGCCACCACGCTGTTCACCAACAGCATTTCCACCGGGGTGATCCTGGCCGGGGTGCTGCAGGGGGCGCTGGTGGAAAACCTGGGGCACTACGCGGTTTACTGGCTGGCGGCGCTGCTGGCGGTGGCGGCGCTGTGGATCAGCGCCCGGGTGCGCGAAGTGTGAGATCGAACGCCGTCATTATTGACGCAAGTCATTGAGAAGCTTAAGCCACACGCCCAAGCTAAACGGACACAGAGCGCGATCGCCGCGTTCTCGCCCATCTTGCCGTTGAGATGCCGATCCGTTTAGAAAAGTGGGTACGTTATGGATAAACTGACACCGCTCAAGCCCGTTCCTTCCCTGTGCGCCGTCGCCGCCACGCTGATCGTCTGGTTCTTCATTCCGGTGCCGGAAGGCGTGGCGCCCAATGCCTGGCAGCTGCTGGCGCTGTTTATCGGCACCATCATCGCCATCATCGGCAAGGCGATGCCGATCGGCGCCGTTGCGGTGATCGCCATCGCGCTGGTGGCGGTGACCGGCGTAACCCACCCCGGCAAGCCGGGCGCGGCGCTGGACGACGCGCTCAGCGGCTTCTCCAACCCGCTGATCTGGCTGATCGGCTTTTCTATCATGATCTCCCTCAGCCTGAACAAAACCGGCCTGGGGGCGCGCATCGGTTACTATTTCATTTCGCTGTTCGGCAAAAAAACGCTGGGCATCGCCTATGCGCTGACGCTGGCGGAAACCACCCTGGCGCCGGTGACCCCCAGCAACACCGCGCGCGGCGGCGGCATTATTCACCCGATCATGAAGTCGATCGCCGACAGCTTCGGCTCCAGGCCCGAGCTGAATACCTCCGGCAAAATCGGCCGCTATCTGTCGCTGGTCAACTACAACATCAACCCGGTCACCTCGGCGATGTTTATTACCGCCACCGCGCCTAACCCGCTGATCGTCAGCCTGATCGCCAAAGGCACTCAGGGCAGCTTCGAGCTTTCCTGGTCGATGTGGGCGGTGGCCGCGCTGGTGCCCGGGCTGTGTTCACTGATCGTCATGCCGCTGGTGATTTACCTGCTGTATCCGCCGGAGGTGAAAAGCACCCCGGATGCGCCGCGTTTCGCCCGCGAGAAACTGCAGGCGCTGGGGCCGGTGACGCTGCCGGAGAAAATCACCCTGGCGGTGTTCGCGCTGCTGTTGGTGCTGTGGGCCGGCATTCCGGCGATGATCTTCGGGCCGGCGCTGGCGGTGCATCCGACCACCGCGGCGCTGATTGGCCTGGCGGCGCTGCTGGCCACCGGCGTGTTGAGCTGGGAAGACGTGCTGAAACACAAAGGGGCCTGGGACACCGTGGTGTGGTTCTCGGCGCTGGTGATGATGGCCAGCTTCCTCGGCAAGCTGGGCTTGATCGGCTGGCTGTCGCAGACCGTGGGCGGCGGCATCGCGCATATTGGCATGAGCTGGGTCGGCGGCACCGTGCTGCTCACCATTATTTATCTGTATTCTCACTACTTCTTCGCCAGCACCACCGCGCACGTTACCGCGATGTTCGCCGCCTTCTTCGCCGCCGGGATAGCGCTTGGCGCGCCGCCGGCGCTGCTGGGGCTGATTCTGGCGTTCTCTTCTTCGCTGATGATGTCGCTGACCCACTACGGCACCGGCACCGCGCCGATTATCTTCGGTTCCGGCTATGTGACGCTGGGCGAGTGGTGGAAGGCGGGGCTGGTGATGAGCGTAATCAACCTGCTGATCTGGATGCTGATCGGCGGGGCATGGTGGAAGTGGTTGGGTTACTGGTGATACCCGTCATACTTGAAACTGCCGCCGTGTTGGCTGCGTAAGTGCACCCCTGTCACTTAGTACACTAAGCTCCAGGGGATTAACTTACTTGCCGCCTTGCCGCAGTTCCAATTATTTAGGGTATACGCCGATGATCAGTTCAGAAACGCCGGCTGCTGCGCTTCGTAGCGGGAGATGTCCGCTTCGTGCTGCAGCGTCAGGCCGATGCTGTCCAGCCCGTTGATCATGCAGTGGCGGCGGAAGCTGTCGATCTCGAACGGGTAGCTCTTGCCGCCGGCGTTGACGGTCTGGTTTTCCAGATCGACCACGAACTCGACGCCTTCGCGCTCCGCCACCAGCTTGAACAGCTCATCGACCTGCTGTTCGCTCAGGGTGACCGGCAGCAGCTGGTTGTTGAACGAGTTGCCGTAGAAGATATCGGCGAAGCTCGGTGCAATCACCACCTTGAAACCGTAGTCGGTCAGCGCCCAGGGCGCGTGCTCGCGCGAAGAGCCGCAGCCGAAGTTTTCCCGCGCCAGCAGGATGCTGGCCCCTTTGTAGCGCGGTTTGTTCAGCACGAATTCCGGGTTCGGTTGCTGGCCGGCGTCGTCGAGGAAACGCCAGTCGTTGAACAGGTGCTGGCCGAAACCGGTGCGGGTCACCTTCTGCAAAAACTGTTTGGGAATGATGGCGTCGGTGTCGACGTTTGCCGCATCCAAGGGCACCACTAAACCGGTATGTTGAGTAAATTTAGCCACGGTAGCCCCTTAGTGAATATCACGAATATCGGCGAAATGGCCGGCAACGGCGGCCGCGGCGGCCATTGCCGGGCTGACCAGGTGGGTGCGCCCACCGCGGCCCTGACGCCCTTCGAAGTTACGGTTGCTGGTGGATGCGCAGCGCTCGCCCGGGTTCAGGCGGTCGTTGTTCATCGCCAGGCACATCGAGCAGCCCGGCAAACGCCATTCGAAACCGGCTTCGATAAAGATTTTGTCCAGCCCTTCGGCTTCCGCCTGCGCCTTCACCGGGCCGGAGCCCGGTACCACGATCGCCTGCACGCCGCTGGCGACCTTGCGGCCCTTGGCGATCGCCGCCGCCGCACGCAGGTCTTCGATGCGCGAGTTGGTGCAGGAGCCGATAAACACTTTATCGATCGGCACCTCGGTCAGTTTGATGCCCGGTTTCAGATCCATATACGCCAGCGCCTTTTCGGCCGAGGCGCGCTCGACCGGATCGCTGAACGATTCCGGCGCCGGGATCGCCTGATTGACGGCGATCACCTGGCCGGGGTTGGTACCCCAGGTAACCTGCGGCGCGATGTCTTCGGCGCGCAGCGTGACCACGGCGTCGAATTTGGCGTCGTCGTCGGACTTCAGCGTGCGCCAGTATTCTACCGCCTGCTCCCAGTTGCTGCCGGTCGGCGCAAACTGGCGGCCCTTCAGGTAATCGAAGGTGGTGTCGTCCGGCGCCACCAGGCCCGCCTTGGCGCCCATTTCGATCGCCATGTTGCACAACGTCATGCGGCCTTCCATGCTCAGCGCTTCAATGGCTTTGCCGCAGAACTCCACCACGTGGCCGGTGCCGCCGGCGCTGCCGGTTTTGCCGATCACCGCCAGCACGATGTCCTTGGCGGTGATGCCTTCGGCGGCGTCGCCGGTCACTTCAATCTTCATGGTCTTGGCGCGGCCCTGCTTCAGGGTCTGGGTGGCCAGCACGTGCTCCACTTCGGAGGTGCCGATGCCGAACGCCAGCGAGCCGAACGCGCCGTGGGTGGCGGTGTGCGAGTCGCCGCAGACGATGGTCATGCCCGGCAGCGTCATGCCCTGCTCGGGGCCGATCACGTGCACGATGCCCTGGAACGGGTGGTTCAAATCGTACAGCGAGACGCCGAACTCCGCGCAGTTCTTGATCAGCTCCTGCATCTGGATGCGCGCCATCTCGCCGCTGGCGTTGATGTCTTTGGTCTGGGTCGAGACGTTGTGATCCATGGTGGCGAAGGTCTTGCCCGGCTGGCGCACCTTGCGGCCCATGGCGCGCAGGCCGTCGAACGCCTGCGGCGAAGTGACTTCGTGCACCAGATGGCGGTCGATATACAGCAGCGGCGTTTCGTTCGGCGCTTCGTAGACCACGTGGGCATCGTACAGCTTCTGATATAAGGTTTTGGCCATGTTATGCCCCCTGAGCTACAAAGCGGGCGATGATGTCGCCCATTTCATCGGTGCTGATGGCTTTGCCTTCACCGGCCAGATCGGCGGTGCGGTAGCCCTGTTCCAGCGCCTGGTTGATGGCGCGCTCGACGGCGTCGGCCGCCTCGAAGGCGCCCAGGCTGTAACGCAGCAGCAGGGTGGCGGACAGGATCTGGGCCACCGGGTTGGCGATGCCTTTGCCTGCGATGTCCGGCGCGGAGCCGCCCGCCGGCTCATACAGGCCGAAGCCTTGTTCGTTCAGGCTGGCGGAAGGCAGCATGCCCATCGAGCCGGTGATCATCGCGCACTCGTCGGACAGGATGTCGCCGAACAGGTTGGAGCACAGCAGCACGTCGAACTGGGACGGATCCTTAATCAGCTGCATGGTGGCGTTGTCGATGTACATGTGCGACAGCGACACGTCCGGATAGTCTTTGGCGACCTGATTGACCACTTCGCGCCACAGGATGGAGCTTTGCAGCACGTTGGCCTTGTCGATAGAGGTGACCTTGTTGCGGCGCTTGCGGGCGGATTCGAAGGCGATGCGCGCGATGCGTTCAATTTCGAAACGGTGATAGACCTCGGTATCGAAGGCGCGCTCCTGCATGCCCTGGCCTTCGCGGCCCTTCGGCTGGCCGAAGTAGATGCCGCCGGTCAGCTCCCGCACGCACAGGATATCGAAGCCGCGGGCGGCGATATCGGCGCGCAGCGGGCAGAACTCCTCCAGCCCCTGATACAGACGGGCGGGGCGCAGGTTGCTGAACAGTTTGAAGTGCTTGCGCAGCGGCAGCAGGGCGCCGCGTTCAGGCTGCTCGGCCGGCGGCAGGTGCTCCCATTTCGGGCCGCCCACCGAGCCGAACAGGATCGCATCCGCCTGCTCGCAGCCGGCCAGGGTCGCCGGCGGCAGCGGGCTGCCGTGGCGGTCGATGGCGATGCCGCCGACGTCGTATTCTGCGGTGGTGATGCGGATGTCAAAACGCTGACGCACCGCGTCCAACACCTTGTGCGCCTGGGCCATTACTTCCGGGCCGATTCCGTCTCCGGGCAAGACGGCAATATGGTAAGTCTTCGTCATGTTCACACCGTTTCCTGATTATTTTGATGTTTGCTTTGCTGCAAGCGCTGCTTTTCTTTTTCTACCTGCTGTGAGCGCCAAATATTATTCAATACGTGAACCATCGCCTTGGCGGAAGATTCGACGATGTCGGTCGCCAGGCCCACGCCGTGGAAGCGGCGGCCGTTATAGGACACCACGATGTCGACCTGGCCCAGCGCGTCGCGGCCCTGACCTTTGGCGGTCAGCTGGTATTTCACCAGTTCGATCGGGTAGCCGGTAATGCGGTTGATCGCCTGGTAGACCGCATCGACCGGGCCGTTGCCGGTGGCGGCTTCGGCTTTTTCTTCGCCGCCGCAGACCAATTTCACCGAGGCGGTGGCCATAATGCTGCTGCCGGACTGCACGCTGAAGTAATCCAGGCCGAAATGCTCCGGCTCTTCCTGCTGCTTGTTGATGAAGGCCAGGGCTTCCAGGTCATAATCGAATACCTGGCCCTTTTTGTCGGCCAGCTTCAGGAAGGCGGCGTACAGGGTATCCAGGTTGTAGTCCTGCTCCTGGTAGCCCATCTCTTCCATGCGATGTTTCACCGCCGCGCGGCCGGAGCGCGAGGTCAGGTTCAGCTGCACGTCTTTCAGGCCGATCGACTGCGGGGTCATGATTTCGTAGTTTTCGCGGTTCTTCAGCACGCCGTCCTGGTGAATGCCGGAGGAGTGGGCGAAGGCGTTGGAGCCGACGATGGCCTTGTTGGCCGGAATGGGCATGTTGCACAGCTGGCTGACGATTTGGCTGGTGCGGAAGATTTCCTGGTGATTGATGTTGGTGTGCACGTTCATGATGTCCTGGCGCACTTTAATCGCCATGATCACCTCTTCCAACGAGCAGTTGCCGGCGCGTTCGCCGATGCCGTTCAGGGTGCCTTCGACCTGGCGTGCGCCCGCCTGCACCGCGGCGATGGAGTTGCCGACCGCCATGCCCAGATCGTCGTGGCAGTGGACGGAAATAATGGCTTTGTCGATGTTTGGCACCCGGTCATACAGGGTAGTGATGATGCCGCCAAACTGGTTCGGTGTGGTGTAGCCGACGGTGTCCGGGATGTTGATGGTGGTGGCGCCGGCGTTGATGGCGGCTTCGACCACCCGGCACAGGTTGTCGATCGGCGTGCGGCCGGCGTCTTCACAGGAGAACTCCACGTCGTCGGTGTAGTTGCGGGCGCGTTTGACCGAGCGCACCGCCATCTCCAGCACTTCGTCGAACGAACGCTTCAGTTTCGATTCGATGTGCAGGGTCGAAGTGGCCAGGAAAACGTGGATGCGGAAGGCTTCGGCGACGCGCAGCGCTTCGGCGGCCACGTCGATGTCTTTATCGACGCAGCGGGCCAACCCGCAGACGCGGCTGTTCTTGATTTGGCGGGCGATGGTCTGCACGGATTCGAAGTCACCCGGCGAGGAGACCGGGAAGCCGACCTCCATCACGTCGACGCCCATTCTTTCCAGCGCCATCGCGATCTGAATCTTTTCTTTTACGCTCAGGCTGGCCTGCAGCGCCTGTTCACCGTCACGCAGCGTGGTATCGAAAATAATGACTTGTTGGCTCATCGGGGCGTTCCTTATCGTGTTGATTTCACGCTAAGCGGGTAAAAAAAAACCCGCGCAGTAGCGCGGGTTTCTTATGGATGATGGGCTGAGTCAGCTCTGAACTCCGTCCACCAGCATACCGCGCAAACAAGATGCGTTAAGTAGTAGGCCTAGTAGACGGTGAGTACGGATCATGAGGGTTCAGCTTCTCTTAAATTTGTGTCGTTGCCTAATTTGATACTTTATTGGCCTGGCGATGTCAACACCTGATTGAATGCACGGGTAATTCGCCGCGGGCAAATTGGCGCCGGATGAAAGCAGAGGATAGTTCGGTGAAAAAGCGATGGGTCAGCGTAAAAGAAGGGGGCGGTTTGCGCGCTGCTTAGCATAAACGAATCGAATATATACGGCGGCAATTGCTTCTACTTCTAATTGGGTTAAAATTTATGGGAGGCAATAAGTGGCATCGACTGCGGAGAATGAGAGGCTTTTTATTGTTTTAGCAAATGCTTTAATGAAAATGCATGTGTTTTATTTATTGCCTTGAGAATAAAACCCTCCGTCGCGGTGTGTTTACATAAATTATTGATGGGTTTTAAGTAGTTTGATGGTTCATGATGTGTTTTTATAGTTTGTCTTATAAGACGAGGCCGATTTTAGCGCCTCATGATTATTGCTACCTATTTATTAGTATGACATTGGCTGAGCCTCTCTCGGTTGAATGAGCGGCCTCTGCCGTGCGCCCTGTATTCGTGTTATGGCATGACATTTATCAACTGAATTGAAGGGTGATGGTTGTGTCGTGTGTGAATAAATCAATGCGGCTTATCATTGTTTCTTCTGCATAGGGATTGGATTAACTACACAGGATAGAGTGGAGTGAGATATGGCTGAATATGATTCAGAAGTGATCAGGGTTAAAGAACCGTCGGATATTCATTTGCGCAGCGTCGATCTTAATTTGTTGACCGTTTTCGATTCGGTCATGCAAATGCAGAATATTACGCGGGCCGCCAATTCGCTGGGGATGTCGCAGCCGGCGGTGAGCAACGCCGTCGCGCGTCTGAAGGTGATGTTTAACGACGAACTGTTCGTGCGCTGCGGGCGCGGGATCCAACCCACCATGCGCGCCAGACAGCTGTTTGGGCCGGTGCGCCAGGCGCTGCAGCTGGTGCAAAATGAACTGCCCGGGGCAGAATTCGAACCGCTGAACAGCACGCGCGTTTTCTCGCTGTCGCTGTGCAGCCCGCTCGATTTACGCCTGGGCGCAAACATAATAAATCATCTAAAACAGATAGCGCCTCTGCTGAATTTGCAAATGAAGTCATATATTAACCATAACATCGAGCATCAATTGCGTTATCAGAACGTGGAATTCGTCATCGGCTACAGTCGTTTTGACTCGGAGGAGTTTCGCAATGTGGCATTATTTGACGATGAGTTAGTGCTGGCGGCGGCGCAGGAACATCCGCGAATCGCCGACCGCGTTACGCGGGATCAGGTTTTAACGGAACGGCATGCGGTCGTTTCCCTGGAGAGTTTCGGATCGTTCAGCAAACCTTACTATACCGATGAATTTATGCAGCGCGCCGTTATCCAGCAGTGCACCGATTTATACAGCGTATTGAATATGGTTTCCCTCACGGAGATGATCGCCATTGCTCCGGCCTGGCTGGTGCGTCAGCTGGCGACGTCGCTGAAAATAAAGGCGTTGCCTTTATGGCCGGAAGAAAATAAGGCGACCTGCTATCTGACCTGGCATGATTCTTCTGAACGAGATAAAGGGCATCAATGGATGAAGGCCGTATTGTCCGAGGCGGGCGCCTATAAATAAACCGCCGTTTGCTTATAAACAAGGCGTGACAATAACCATGACGATGGAGGAGGGGGAGCGAAAAGGTAAGAACTATCTGTATTTTTATTAAGATATTTCTTGGGGAAAGGGCGGGGATTTAATTGTTTTTCGTCATGCGATGATGAATTTATGAAAAACAATTAATATGAAGTTATATTCTGATTATTTGATTTTTACTGGTGTTTTTATCTGGCGTCAGGTCCGGCCCGCGGGGGCCGCCTTTTGTCGCCGGCATAAAACCTTTTCGCCGCCCCTTTGTCCAAGCGGTGGGTGCGGTGAAGTTAGCCTGAGTTTTAGCTCACACTTCTACGCTGAAATACCTTTTCCCGCTGCCGGAGAGTAGGTAGACTGCGCGAAAAAAAGTACACACCTGTAAGCTGAGACGCGGGGTAAGGCCCCTGCGCAAGGTTAACTGTTTGATTCATTTCAGGCTTAGAGCGCTATGATCAATAATCTGCTGCACTACCATCTGACTCATCGTATACAGCACCATGTCTCCCACCGTGCCGATCGCACAGCTTTTCGCCAATGGTCTCCTCAGGGGGAGACGCAACTGACCTGGAAGCAGGCCGACGTTCGCATCACCCGCATCGCCAGCGCCTTGTTGGCGTTGGGCGCCGAGGTGCAGGAGCGCATCGCGATATTCGCCAACAACAGCATGGCCTGGTCGCTGGCCGACCTGGCCATTTTGCAGCTGCGCGCGGTCAGCGTGCCGCTGTACGCCACCAACACGCCGGCCCAGGCCGCCTTTATCATTAATGACGCCGATATTCGCATCCTGTTCGTCGGCGAACAGGCGCAGCTGGATGCGGCGATAGCCCTGCGCGGCGTGTGTCCGCAGCTGAGCCACATCATCGTGTTTGATGACGCGGCCGATCTGCGCGGCTGCGAAATCGCCCGCCCTTTGAGCGCCTTCGAGCGGGCAGCCGAACCGGCGGCCTATGAAGCGCAGCGGCGGCAGCGCATCGCCGATTGCGACCTGCAGGATCTCCTTACGCTGATTTACACCTCCGGCACCACCGGGGAGCCCAAGGGCGTGATGCTGGACTATCGCAACCTGGCGGCGCAGCTCTCGCTGCACGATGAGCGGCTGACGGTCAATGAGGAAGACGTTTCACTCAGCTTCCTGCCGCTGTCGCACGTATTCGAACGCGCCTGGAGCTTCTTCATCATGCATTCAGGCGCGCAAAACGTGTATTTGCCGAATACCGACTGGGTACGCGAGGCGATGGCGCAGGTGCGCCCGACGCTGATGTGCGCGGTACCGCGCTTCTACGAAAAGATCTTCAGCGCGGTGCAGGAAAAGGTGGCGCGCGCGCCCTGGCTGCGCCGCGCTCTGTTCCATTGGGCGATGGTCTGCGGCGAACGCAAGTTCCTGCAGGAGCGCGCCGGTAAGCCGTTGGGCAAGCTGTTTGCGCTTTCTCACCGCTGGGCCGATAAGCTGGTGCTGAGCAAGCTGCGCGGCATTCTCGGCGGGCGGGTGCGATTTCTGCCCGCGGCGGGCGCCAAGCTGGACGACAACGTGATCCTGTTTTTCCAGGCGATGGGCGTCAACATCAAATACGGCTACGGCATGACCGAAACCTGCGCCACCGTGTCCTGCTGGGAAGAGGGCAACTTCCGTTTCGGCTCGATCGGCAAGCCCTTGCCGGGCGTGGAAGTGCGCATTGGCGAGGAGAGCGAGATCCAGCTGCGCGGGCCGATCGTCATGCGCGGCTATTTCAACAAGCCGTTGGAAACCGCCGCCGCCTTCACCGGCGACGGCTGGCTGAAGACCGGCGACGCCGGCGCGCTCGATGAGGAGGGCAACCTGTTCATTACCGAACGGCTGAAAGACCTGATGAAAACCTCCGGCGGCAAGTATATCGCGCCGCAGATGCTGGAGGGCACGCTGGCGCAGGATCGCTTTATCGAACAGGTGGCGATCATCGCCGACGCGCGCAAGTTTGTTTCCGCACTGATCGTGCCCTGTTTCGAATCCCTGGAAGAATACGCCAAGTCGGTCAATTTGAAATATCATGATCGGCTGGATCTGCTGCGCCACAGCCATATTATCGAGATGTTCGAAAATCGCCTGCGCGACATGCAAAAAGAGCTGGCGCGTTTCGAGCAGGTGAAAAAGTTTACCCTGCTGCCGGCGGCCTTTTCGATGGAGCTGGGCGAGCTGACGCCGACCCTGAAGCTGCGCCGCAGGGTGATCCTGCAACGCTACCGGCGAGAAATCGATTCGATGTACCGGGAGCAGGCCTGAAACCGCCACCGGGCAGCCTGCCCGGCGAAAAAATCGGCAGATTTTCCGCCTGATATAGTTCTGTAATTCCCCACCGGTTTGAAACAATGCCTAGCCTGATAGCCACGGGGCTAGTGCATTGTTTTTATAAAGCGCCAATCTCCAGCCGCTTGGCAATAACCCTGGCATCTTTAAGCCATTTTGCCGTTTGCCTGCCCCATATTCTGACGTTATGTTAATCAGTTATAGTCAATCCATAAAAACGTTGGGGCATTAGCCGCAGCAGGCGCCACGTTCCGGCGCCCGACAAGAATAAGCAAGCCTGGAGGCAAAACCATGGAGATGTTGTCAGGAGCCGAGATGGTCGTTCGATCGTTGATCGATCAGGGCGTTAAGCATGTATTCGGCTATCCGGGCGGGGCGGTACTCGATATCTACGACGCCCTGCATACGGTGGGGGGAATCGATCATATTCTGGTGCGCCACGAGCAGGGGGCGGTGCACATGGCCGACGGTTATGCGCGCGCCACCGGCGAGGTCGGCGTGGTGCTGGTCACCTCCGGCCCCGGCGCCACCAATGCCATCACCGGCATCGCCACCGCCTATATGGACTCCATTCCGATGGTGGTGCTGTCGGGCCAGGTTCCCAGCTCGCTGATTGGCTACGACGCCTTTCAGGAGTGCGACATGGTGGGCATCTCGCGCCCGGTAGTGAAACACAGCTTTCTGGTGAAACGCACCGAAGACATTCCCGGGGTGCTGAAAAAAGCGTTCTATCTGGCGTCGACCGGCCGGCCAGGCCCGGTGGTGATCGACCTGCCGAAAGACATCGTCGGTCCGGCGGTCAGGCTGCCTTACGCCTATCCGCAGGACGTGAGCATGCGTTCCTATAACCCGACTGTCCAGGGGCATCGCGGGCAGATCAAGCGCGCGCTGCAAACCATTTTGGCGGCCAAGCGGCCGGTGATGTACGTCGGCGGCGGGGCGATCAACGCGGCCTGCGACGGCGAACTGCTGGCGCTGGCGGAGAAACTGAACCTGCCGGTCACCTGCACCCTGATGGGGTTGGGCGCTTTCCCCGGCACCCATCGCCAGAGCGTCGGCATGCTGGGCATGCACGGCACCTATGAAGCCAACAAGACCATGCACCACTCCGACGTGATCTTCGCCGTCGGCGTGCGCTTCGATGACCGCACCACCAACAATCTGGCCAAGTACTGCCCGGACGCCACCGTGCTGCACATCGATATCGATCCGACCTCGATCTCCAAAACGGTGGATGCCGACATCCCGATCGTCGGCGACGCCAAACAGGTACTGTCCCAGATGCTGGAGCTGCTGGCGCAGGACGACAAGGCGCAGGACTTCGATGCGCTGCGCGACTGGTGGCAGTCTATCGAACAGTGGCGGGCGCGCGACTGCCTGGGCTATGACAAACACAGCGGCACCATCAAGCCGCAGGCGGTGATTGAAACGCTGCATCGCCTGACCAAGGGGGACGCGTATGTGACCTCCGACGTGGGCCAACACCAGATGTTCGCCGCGCTTTACTACCCGTTCGACAAACCGCGCCGCTGGATCAACTCCGGCGGCCTCGGCACCATGGGCTTCGGCCTGCCGGCGGCGCTGGGCGTCAAGCTGGCGCTGCCGGAGGAAACCGTGGTCTGCGTGACCGGCGACGGCAGTATTCAGATGAATATCCAGGAACTGTCCACCGCGCTGCAGTACAACCTGCCGGTGGTGGTGGTGAATCTGAACAACCGCTATCTGGGCATGGTGAAACAGTGGCAGGACATGATCTACTCCGGCCGCCACTCGCAATCCTATATGGATTCGCTGCCGGACTTCGTCAAGCTGGCGGAGGCTTACGGCCATGTCGGCATCGCCATTCGCACCCCGGATGAGCTGGAAAGCAAGCTGGCGCAGGCGTTGGCCGAGAAAGAACGCTTGGTGTTCGTCGACGTGACCGTCGATGAGACCGAACATGTTTATCCAATGCAGATCCGCGGTGGAAGCATGGACGAGATGTGGTTAAGCAAAACGGAGAGGACCTGATCATGCGCCGTATTTTATCTGTCTTGTTGGAAAACGAATCCGGCGCGTTATCGCGCGTGGTCGGGCTGTTCTCCCAGCGCGGCTACAACATTGAAAGCCTGACGGTGGCCCCGACCGACGATCCGACGCTGTCGCGCATGACCATCCAGACCGTCGGCGACGAGAAGGTGCTGGAGCAGATCGAAAAGCAGCTGCACAAGCTGGTGGACGTGCTGCGCGTCAGCGAACTGGTGCAGGGCGCCCACGTCGAACGCGAAATCATGCTGGTGAAGCTGCAGGCCAGCGGCTACGGCCGCGAAGAGGTGAAGCGCTGCGCCGATATTTTCCGCGGCCAGATCGTTGACGTCACCGCGACGCTGTATACCGTTCAGCTGGCGGGCACCAGCGACAAGCTGGACGCCTTCCTGAACGCGGTGCGCGAAGTGGCGGAGATCGTGGAAGTGGCGCGCTCCGGCGTGGTCGGCGTGTCGCGCGGCGACAAAATCATGCGCTGAAGTTCGGATTGGTATAATTTAAGGGCGCGGCATGGCTGCGCCCTTTGTTTTTCGGCGTTTTTTGCCTGTTTGCCGGCACCTTTCGGCAAAAGCGGTTGCTAGGCAGTGTTTTCTGCTGTTAGATCGCAGAAGCTGGATTGAATAACCGCACGGGATGCGATGGTTAATCCGAGCCCAGCTTACACTTCTATTTTCAGCGTCATTAAGGGGTTAATGTGAAACTGGATGAAATCGCGCGTCTCGCGGGCGTTTCGCGCACCACGGCCAGTTATGTCATCAACGGCAAGGCGAAGCAGTATCGTGTCAGCGATAAAACCGTCGAGAAAGTGATGGCCGTGGTCAGGGAGCACAACTATCACCCGAATGCCGTCGCGGCAGGGCTGCGCGCCGGGCGGACCCGCTCTATCGGCCTGGTGATACCGGATCTGGAAAACACCAGCTACACCCGCATCGCCAATTATCTGGAGCGCCAGGCGCGCCAGCGTGGCTACCAGCTGTTGATCGCCTGTTCGGAAGACCAGCCGGACAACGAAATGCGCTGCATCGAACATCTGCTGCAGCGCCAGGTGGACGCGATCATCGTCTCCACCGCCTTACCGCCGGAACACCCGTTCTATCAACGCTGGGCCAAGGATCCGCTGCCGATCATCGCCTTGGACCGCGCGCTGGATCGCGAGCATTTCATCAGCGTGGTGGGGGCCGATCAGGAAGACTCCTTTGCGCTGGCGCAGGAGCTGCGCAGCTTCCCGGCGGAGTCGGTGCTGTACCTGGGGGCGTTGCCGGAGCTGTCCGTCAGCTTCCTGCGCGAGCAGGGGTTCCGTCAGGCCTGGCAAGACGATCCGCGCCATGTCGATTATCTGTATGCCAACAGCTATGAGCGCGAAGCCGCCGGTGCGCTGTTTGCCGAATGGCTGAAAACGCACCCGATGCCGCAGGCGCTGTTCACCACCTCGTTCTCTTTGCTGCAGGGCGTGATGGACGTCACCCTGAAGCAGCGCGGCCGCTTGCCGACCGATCTGGCGATCGCCACCTTCGGCGACCACGAGCTGCTGGATTTCCTGGAGTGTCCGGTGCTGGCGGTAGCGCAGCGTCACCGCGACGTTGCGGAACGCGTGTTGGAGCTGGTGTTGGCCAGCCTCGATGAGCCGCGCAAACCCAAACCGGGTTTGACGCGCATTCGCCGCAACCTGTTCCGCCGCGGCAGCCTCAGCCGCAAGTAATGCCCGCCGCCGGGCCTCCCGCGTGAGGCCCGGTATCTCAAACGTATCCCGTCACGCCAAACAGCCGTCGGCAATATTCCAGAAAATAACCGTACGCCACGCCCATCGCCATCGACACGACCGCATTGCTGGCGACAGCCGCGGCCATTTGCTGCCCGTCGGCGCCGACGCTCCACAGGATCGCCGCATAAACCGGCGACTGAAAGCTGACGTAGGCCAGCAGGTCGGCGAGGTTGCGCAATAGAAACTGGCCGCGTGGGCTACGGCGGGCGGTGCGGATAAACAGGTCGCGGTAGCGCCCATAGGGCCAGGCGATCAGGATATTGACCGGGATCGACAACAGGCGCGAGGAAAGGGACTGCTGGAAACTCATGCCTGAGATCAACACTTCTATCGCCATACCGGCGATAAAGCAGTACACCACCAGCGCAAAGGTATCGGCGGCGGCGCTGCGCCAGCGGGCGGTGGGCGAAAGCATGGTGCATCCTCGACTTTTTATTGTTAATATTCTGTTAATTGCGTTGTGTGTGGTGGTTAATTTTGGTTTTTGCGTCAATTTATAGTGTACTAATCTGATGGTGGTTTTTTAACTAGCGGGATGTTTTTATTTTTAACATCTGGCTGATTTTTATGCTGATAGCGGTCGGCTAAATCTGGCGCGAAGGGATTAAAATCGAGTTTTTTAAATAAGTCGATTAAAAACAACACGTTGCATTTTTTCGGTTTCAACGGCGGTTTTTCAAAGAAAAAATTGTGGGAATAAAGGTGTAAGAAAATGAAACCATAATTGTAAACAGGTATTTTGGGAATAATCTTACCGAGTTGATTTAAATCGAAATTGGCTCTGCTCGTAATATCCGAGCCATTTATTTTTTCTCCGGCCTCATCATTGCCGCTTCAATTGAAGTAAAATAGCGCGCGGCCCCGACGGCAATTACCGTTGAGCGTTATTAACTCAAGGGGTTATGCCCTATTTCGCCGACCGGGGCGCGCTGCGCCGAGCCTTGGCTGGCGCGGAGCGGCATGAGATACAGGCATGCGATTGCCGAGCTGAAAAATGAGACATCGATTGCAGAAGGAAGTAATGAGTTAATTAATCGCCAATTTGTCAGGTTTTTAATCAGGCTCTTTCCGCTTAGAAAATTCTCTCCGTTTATCATGGTGTTAATTTTTAATCGTCGAACAAATAGAGTTCCTTTCGCGAGTCAGCTCCCAAAATGACCAGAGAAATATTGCCAAAGCGCTGCCGCTCTGGCTTGACAAGGTTTTCATACCCTCCGTAAACTCCATTATGTGGGAATTTGTGGGGTAAAGTGGTGAAAACGGTCATGAAGGGGTAGCTCAGGAATGTTCCGTGGGGCAACGATGGTCAACCTCGACAGCAAAGGGCGGCTTGCCGTACCAACCCGATATCGGGATTTGCTGAACGAGGAATCGCAAGGCCAAATGGTCTGTACCATTGACCTCCATCAGCCCTGCCTGCTGCTTTATCCTTTACCCGAATGGGAAATTATTGAACAAAAATTGTCCCGTCTGTCGAGCATGAATCCCGCCGAGCGCCGCGTTCAGCGCTTGCTGTTGGGGCATGCCAGTGAGTGTCAGATGGACAGCGCCGGCCGTTTGCTGTTAGCCAGTACGCTGCGGCAACACGCCGGACTCACGAAAGAAGTGATGCTGGTCGGGCAGTTCAACAAGTTTGAACTGTGGGATGAACAGACCTGGTATCAACAAGTCAAGGATGATATTGACGCTGAACAGTCGACTCAGGAACCGTTGTCTGAGCGGCTACAGGACTTGTCGCTATAAGCATGTTGGAAAACTATAAACACACCACCGTACTGTTGGATGAGGCGGTTAACGGCCTCAACATCCGCAGCAACGGCATATATATCGACGGTACTTTTGGTCGCGGTGGCCATTCTCGTCTGATTCTGTCCCAGCTGGGGCCGGAAGGACGCTTGCTGGCAATTGACCGCGATCCTCAGGCGATTGCAGCCGCCAATTCTATTGAAGATCCTCGTTTCACTATCGTACACGGCCCATTTTCCGATTTGTCACACTATGTGCGGGAACGCGAGCTGGTGGGGCAGATCGACGGCGTTCTGCTCGATCTGGGCGTTTCTTCGCCGCAGCTGGACGACGCGGAGCGCGGTTTCTCCTTTATGCGCGACGGTCCGCTGGATATGCGCATGGACCCGTCCACCGGCCTTTCCGCCGCCGAATGGCTGATGAAGGCGGAAGCCGACGACATCGCCTGGGTGCTGAAAACCTTTGGCGAGGAGCGTTTCGCCAAGCGCATCGCGCGCGCCATCGTGGAGAGAAACCGCGTCGAGCCGATGACCCGCACCAAGCAACTGGCCGATCTGATCGCCGAAGCCAGCCCGTTCCGCGAGAAGCACAAGCACCCGGCGACGCGCAGTTTCCAGGCGATCCGCATCTATATCAACAGCGAGCTGGAAGAGATCGAGCGCGCGCTCGACGGCGCGCTGGAAGTGTTGGCCCCCAAGGGCCGTTTGTCGATCATCAGCTTCCACTCGCTGGAAGACCGCATCGTCAAACGCTTTATGCGTCACCACAGCCGCGGCGCGCAGGTGCCGGCCGGCATTCCGCTGACCGAAGAGCAACTGCGCAGCATGGGCGGACGCACGCTGAAAGCGCTGGGCAAGATGATGCCGTCGGAAGCCGAAGTGGCGGACAACCCACGCGCCCGCAGCTCGGTGCTGCGCATTGCAGAGAGGATGCCCGCGTGATCGGCAACGAACGTCACGGCCTGGTCGGGGTGATTGGCGGTGATCTGCTGCGCAACGCCAAGATCCCATTGATTTTACTGGTTGCCGCCCTGGTCTCCGCCGTTTTTGTGGTGACCACCGCGCACCGCACCCGCCTGCTGACCGCCGAACGCGAGCAGCTGGTGCTTGAGCGGGATGCGCTGGATATCGAGTGGCGCAACCTGATTCTGGAAGAGAACGCCCTCGGCGACCATAGCCGGGTTGAACGTATCGCTACCGAAAAACTGCAGATGCAACACGTTGATCCATCGCAGGAAAATATCATCGTTAAACAATGAATGGTTTAACCGGAATAATGACACGGAGTAGAAAGGAAACGCATGAAAGCAGCGCGCCCCGGTAAGTTGAAACGCCAGGAAGATCAGGCCAGCTTTGTAAGCTGGCGTTTTGCGTTGCTGTGCGGCTGTATTTTACTGGCGCTGGTGGGGTTGATGCTGCGCGTGGCCTATCTGCAGGTCATCAACCCGGATCGCCTGGTGAAAGAAGGCGACATGCGTTCGCTGCGGGTGCAGGAAGTGCCTACCGCGCGCGGCATGATCAGCGATCGCGCCGGCCGGCCGTTGGCGGTGAGCGTGCCGGTCAACGCCATCTGGGCCGATCCGAAAGAGCTGAACGAACGCGGCGGCATTACGCTGGACAGCCGCTGGAAGGCGCTGTCCGACGCGCTGAATATCCCGCTGGATCAGCTCTCCAACCGCATCAACGCCAACCCGAAAGGGCGCTTCGTTTACCTGGCGCGTCAGGTGAACCCGGCGGTCGGCGATTATATCCGCAAGCTGAAGCTGCCGGGGATTAACCTGCGGCAGGAATCGCGCCGTTACTACCCGGCCGGGCAGGTCACCTCGCACATCATCGGCGTCACCAACATTGACGGCCAGGGCATCGAAGGCGTCGAGAAGAGTTTCGACCGCTGGCTGACCGGGCAACCGGGCGAAAGAACCGTGCGCAAGGACCGCTATGGCCGGGTGATTGAGGACATCTCCTCGGTCGACAGCCAGGCGGCGCATAACCTGGTGCTGAGCGTCGATGAACGCCTGCAGGCGCTGGTGTACCGCGAGCTGAACAACGCCGTGGCCTTCAACAAGGCCGAGTCCGGCACCGCGGTGCTGATAGACGTGAACACCGGCGAGGTGTTGGCGATGGCCAACAGCCCGTCCTACAACCCGAACAACATGGCCGGTACGCCGAAAGACACCATGCGTAACCGCGCTATCACCGATATTTTTGAGCCTGGTTCTACCGTAAAACCGATGGTGGTGATGACCGCCTTACAGAATGGCGTGGTGAAAGAGAACAGCGTGCTGAACACCATTCCTTTCCGCATTCAGGGCCACGAAATTAAAGACGTGGCGCGCTATGCGGAGCTGTCGGTAACCGGGATCTTGCAGAAGTCGAGTAACGTCGGCGTTACCAAGCTGGCGTTAGCGATGCCGTCCTCGGCGTTAGTAGATACTTACTCTCGTTTTGGACTGGGAAAGGCGACCAATTTGGGGCTGGTCGGAGAAAGCAGTGGCATATACCCAAAAAAACAACGGTGGTCTGACATAGAGAGGGCCACCTTCTCTTTCGGCTACGGGCTAATGGTAACTCCGTTACAGTTGGCGCGAGTCTACGCAACGATCGGCAGCCTGGGCGTGTATCGCCCATTGTCGATCACCAAGGTTGACCCGCCGGTCGCCGGCGAACGCGTTTTCCCTGAACCACTGGTGCGCACCGTGGTGCACATGATGGAAAGCGTGGCCCTGCCGGGCGGCGGCGGCGTGAAAGCCGCCATCAAGGGGTACCGTATCGCCATTAAAACCGGTACCGCCAAAAAGGTCGGTCCGGACGGCAAATACGTCAACCGATACCTCGCTTATACCGCCGGCGTCGCGCCGGCCAGTAATCCCCGTTTTGCTCTGGTGGTGGTCATCAACGACCCGCAGGGCGGGAAGTACTATGGCGGCGCAATTTCCGCGCCGGTGTTTGGCGCCATCATGGGCGGCGTATTGCGCACCATGAACGTCGAACCGGACGCATTGCCTACCAGCGATAAAAGCGAATTAGTGACTAACAAAAAAGAGGGTTCAGGTGGCAGATCGTAATTTGCGCGACTTACTCGCCCCGTGGGTGCCGACGGCACCCGGGCGCGCGCTGCGGGAAATGACATTAGACAGCCGTATTGCGGCTGCCGGGGATCTGTTTGTCGCCGTTGCCGGCCATCAAACGGATGGCCGCCGCTATATTCCGCAGGCCATCGCGCAGGGCGTCGCCGCCGTGATCGCCGAAGCTGACGGCCAGGCCGAAGACGGCGCCATCGTCGAAATGCACGGCGTGCCGGTTATCTACCTGAGCCAACTGAACCAGCGCCTTTCCGCGCTGGCCGGGCGTTTTTACCACCAGCCGGCGGAGCGTCTGCGCCTGGTGGGCGTCACCGGCACCAACGGCAAAACCACCACCACCCAGCTGCTGGCGCAGTGGAGCCAACTGTTGGGCGAGACCAGCGCGGTGATGGGCACCGTCGGCAACGGTCTGCTGGGCCAGGTGTGCCCGACGGAGAATACCACCGGTTCTGCGGTGGATGTTCAACACGTATTAAACGATCTGGCTGAGCGGGGCGCGACCTTCGCCGCCATGGAAGTGTCTTCCCACGGGCTGGTGCAGCACCGGGTGGCGGCATTGCCGTTCGCCGCGGCGGTGTTCACCAACCTGAGCCGCGATCACCTGGATTACCACGGCGACATGGCCAATTACGAAGCCGCCAAATGGTCGCTGTTCGCCGGCCACGACGTGGGCCAGGCGATCATCAACGCCGACGATGAAGTCGGCCAGCGCTGGCTGAGCAAGCTGCCGGATGCGGTGGCGGTCACCCTGCACGACAACCTGCAGCCGGGCTGTCACGGCCGCTGGCTGAAAACCACCGCGGTCAGCTATCACGACAACGGCGCCACCATTCGCTTCAGCTC
The DNA here is from genome assembly GCF_900187015.1 of Serratia ficaria. Lineage (NCBI taxonomy): Bacteria > Pseudomonadati > Pseudomonadota > Gammaproteobacteria > Enterobacterales > Yersiniaceae > Serratia > Serratia ficaria. Next base: position 844,040 of record NZ_LT906479.1, read on the forward strand.
CAGCTGGGGCGACGGCGAAATCGAAAGCCGCCTGATGGGCGCCTTCAACGTCAGCAACCTGCTGTTGGCGCTGGCGACGCTGCTGTCGCTGGGTTATCCGCTGGATCAGCTGGTGGAAACCGGCAACCGTCTGCAGCCGGTCTGCGGCCGGATGGAAGTGTTTAACGCGCCGGGCAAACCGACGGTGGTGGTGGACTACGCCCACACCCCGGATGCGTTGGAAAAAGCGCTGGAAGCGGCGCGCCTGCACTGCCAGGGGCAGCTGTGGTGCGTGTTCGGCTGCGGCGGCGATCGCGACAAGGGCAAGCGCCCGCTGATGGGCGGCATCGCCGAACAGTTCGCCGATCGGGTGGTGATCACCGATGACAACCCGCGCACCGAAGAGCCGCGGGCGATCATCGCCGATATTCTTGCCGGGCTGCTGGACGCCGGGCAGGCGCTGGTGATCCACGGCCGCGCCGAGGCGGTGACCAGCGCCATCATGCAGGCGCAAGAGCAGGATGTGGTGCTGGTGGCGGGCAAAGGCCACGAGGATTACCAACTGGTGGGCAACCGCCGCCTGGATTACTCCGACCGCACCACGGTCGCCCGGCTGCTGGGGGTGTTGGCATGATCCCTGTCTCCCTTCAGGCACTGGCTGAGGTATTGAGCGCTGAGCTTTACGGCGCCGATTGCCAAATCGTTGAGGTGACGACAGATACCCGCAAGGTGACCGCCGGTTGCCTGTTTGTGGCGCTGAAAGGCGAGCGTTTTGACGCTCATGATTTTGCAGCTGACGCCGTAGCCGCGGGCGCTGGGGCGTTGCTGGTAAGTAAGCGCTTATTGGTGGACGTACCGCAGCTGGTGGTGGCGGATACCCGACTGGCGCTGGGGCAGCTTGCCGCCTGGGTGCGTCAGCAGGTGCCGGCGCGCGTTGTGGCGCTGACCGGGTCTTCCGGCAAGACCTCGGTGAAAGAAATGACCGCCGCCATTCTGCGTGAATGCGGCGAGGTGCTGTATACCGCCGGCAACTTCAACAATGACATCGGCGTGCCGCTGACGCTGCTGCGTCTGCAGCCGCAGCATGACTTTGCCGTGATTGAGCTGGGCGCTAACCATATTGGCGAGATTGCTTACACCACCGCATTGACGCGGCCGCAGACCGCCCTGGTGAACAACCTGGCGGCGGCCCACCTGGAAGGCTTCGGCTCGTTGGCCGGCGTCGCCCAGGCGAAAGGTGAAATTTTTGCCGGCTTGCCGGACGACGGCGTGGCGATCATCAACGCCGACAACAACGACTGGCCGCACTGGCAGAGCATGCTGGGCGGCAAGACCGTCTGGCGCTTCTCGCCGCAGGCGGCGGAAGGCGTAGATTTCTTCGCTGAAGAGGTGCGGGTTAACGGCGACGGCACGCAGTTCCAACTGCATAGCCCGTTTGGCCGCACCGAGATCAGGCTGCCGTTGCCGGGGCGCCACAACGTGGCCAATGCCCTGGCGGCGACGGCGTTGGCGATGTCGGTGGGCGCCACCCTCGAGGCGGTGCGCCAGGGGCTGCAACAGCTGGAAGCGGTGCCGGGGCGTCTGTTCCCGGTGGCGCTGGGCGCCGGCAAGCTGCTGTTGGACGACAGCTACAACGCCAACGTCGGGTCGATGACCGCGGCGGCGCAGGTGCTGGCGGATATGCCGGGCTACCGCGTGATGGTGGTGGGCGATATGGCCGAACTGGGGGCAGAGGCCGAAGAATGCCATCGTCAGGTGGGCGAAGCCGCCCGTCTGGCCGGCGTCGACAAGGTGATCAGCGTCGGCGGTTTGAGCCGGGTGCTGAGCGCGGCGTCCGGCAACGGCGAGCATTATCAGGACAAGACGGCAGCGATCGCGCGCGTGGCGGAATTACTGTCGGAACATGCGGTAATTACCGTGTTAATCAAGGGTTCACGTAGTGCCGCAATGGAGCAGGTAGTACGCGCGTTACAGGAGAGATCACCATGCTAGTTTGGCTGGCCGAGCATTTGGTCAAGTATTACTCAGGCTTCAACGTCTTTTCCTACCTGACGTTCCGAGCCATTGTCAGCCTGCTGACCGCGCTGTTCCTGTCGCTGTGGATGGGCCCGCGGGTGATCAAGCGCCTGCAGGAAATGTCCTTCGGGCAGGTGGTGCGCAACGACGGCCCGGAGTCGCACTTCAGCAAGCGCGGCACGCCGACCATGGGCGGCATCATGATCCTGACCTCCATCACCATCTCGGTGCTGATGTGGGCCTACCCGTCCAACCCGTATGTGTGGTGCGTGCTGTTCGTGCTGGTGGGTTACGGCATCGTCGGCTTTGTCGACGACTACCGCAAGGTGGTGCGCAAGGATACCAAGGGGCTGATCGCCCGCTGGAAGTACTTCTGGCAATCGGTGATTGCGCTGATTGTCGCATTCGCCATGTACGCCGTAGGAAAAGACACGCCAGCCACCGAGCTGGTTGTGCCGTTCTTTAAGGACATCATGCCGCAGCTGGGGCTGCTGTACGTGCTGCTGGCCTATTTCGTGATTGTCGGCACCAGCAACGCGGTCAACCTGACCGACGGGCTGGACGGCCTGGCGATCATGCCGACGGTGTTCGTGGCCGCCGGTTTTGCGCTGGTGGCCTGGGCTACCGGCAACATGAACTTCGCCAACTACCTGCATATTCCGTATCTGCGCCATGCCGGTGAGCTGGTGATCGTGTGTACCGCCATCGTCGGCGCCGGCCTCGGTTTCCTGTGGTTCAACACCTACCCGGCGCAGGTGTTTATGGGCGACGTCGGTTCGCTGGCGCTGGGCGGCGCGCTGGGCACCATCGCGGTGCTGCTGCGTCAGGAGTTTCTGTTACTGATTATGGGCGGCGTGTTCGTGGTTGAAACGCTGTCGGTAATTTTGCAGGTGGGATCGTTCAAGCTGCGCGGACAACGCATTTTCCGCATGGCGCCGATTCACCACCACTATGAATTGAAAGGCTGGCCGGAACCGCGCGTGATCGTGCGCTTCTGGATCATTTCGCTGATGCTGGTGCTGATTGGCCTGGCGACGCTGAAGGTGCGGTAATCATGGCAGACTATCAGGGTAAGAAAGTGGTCATCATCGGGCTGGGCCTTACCGGCCTGTCCTGTGTTGATTTCTTTATGGCGCGCGGCGTGACGCCGCGCGTTATGGATACCCGCGTCTCACCGCCTGGGCTGGACAAGCTGCCGGACAGCGTAGAACGCCATCTGGGCGATCTGCATCAGGACTGGCTGCTGGCGGCGGATTTGATCGTCGCCAGCCCGGGCGTGGCCCTGGCGACCCCGGCGTTGAGCGCCGCGGCGGACGCCGGGGTGGAAATCGTCGGCGACGTAGAGCTGTTCTGCCGCGAAGCCCAGGCGCCGATCGTGGCGATCACCGGTTCCAACGGCAAGAGCACCGTCACCACCCTGGTGGGCGAGATGGCGCAGGCGGCCGGCTGGGCGGTGGGCGTCGGCGGCAATATCGGCCTGCCGGCGTTGAGCCTGCTGCGCCAGGAATGCCGGCTGTACGTGCTGGAGCTGTCGAGCTTCCAGCTGGAAACCACCCACAGCCTGCGGGCGGCGGCGGCGACCATCCTGAACGTTACCGAAGACCATATGGATCGTTACCCGTTTGGCCTGCAGCAGTATCGCGGCGCCAAACTGCGCGTTTATGAAAATGCCGGCGTCTGCGTGGTGAATGCGGACGACGCGCTGACCATGCCGGTGCGCGGCGCCGACGCGCGCTGCGTCAGCTTCGGCGCCGACGTGGGCGACTACCACCTGAACCGACAGCAGGGCGAAACCTGGTTGCGGGTGCAGGGTGAGAAAGTGCTGAATACCCGCGAGATGAAACTGACCGGCCGCCATAACTACACCAATGCGCTGGCGGCGCTGGCGCTGGCCGACGCGGTGAACATCCCGCGCGCCTCCAGCCTGAAGGCGCTGACCACCTTTACCGGCCTGGCGCACCGCTTCCAGCTGGCGTGGGAACACAACGGCGTGCGCTGGATCAACGATTCCAAAGCCACCAACGTCGGCAGCACCGAAGCGGCGCTGAACGGCCTGCAGGTGGACGGCTCGCTGCATCTGCTGCTGGGCGGCGACGGCAAATCCGCCGACTTCTCGCCGCTGGCGCGTTATCTGCAGGGCGACAACCTGCGCCTGTACTGCTTCGGCCGCGACGGCCAACAGCTGGCGCAGCTGCGGCCGGAAGTGGCGACGCTGACCGAAACCATGGCGCAGGCGATGCGCGTTATCGCCGGCCGGGTGCAGCCTGGCGATATGGTGCTGCTGTCGCCGGCGTGCGCCAGCCTCGATCAGTTCCGTAATTTTGAAGCGCGCGGCGATGAATTCGCCCGCCTGGCACAGGAGCTTGGCGGATGAGACTACGCATGCCGAACTTCGGGCTGACAGAACGGCTGAAAGACTGGGTGATGGGATCGCGCGACAACGATTCGGTCAACATGGTGCTGTACGACCGCACGCTGCTGTGGCTGACCTTCGGGCTGGCGATCGTCGGCTTCGTGATGGTGACCTCGGCCTCGATGCCGATCGGCCAGCGTCTGGCGGACGATCCCTTCCTGTTCGCCAAGCGCGACGCGCTGTATCTCGGCCTGGCCTTCGGGCTGTCGATGGTGACGCTGCGCATTCCGATGGAAGTCTGGCAGCGCTACAGCAACGTGATGCTGTTGATGTCGATTGTGATGCTGCTGATCGTACTGGTGGTCGGCAGCTCGGTAAACGGGGCATCGCGCTGGATTGCGCTGGGCCCGCTGCGCATTCAGCCGGCGGAGCTGTCCAAGCTGTCGCTGTTCTGCTACCTGGCGAGCTATCTGGTGCGCAAGGTGGAAGAGGTGCGCAGCAACTTCTGGGGCTTCTGCAAGCCGATGGGCGTGATGGTGGTGCTGGCGGTGCTGCTGCTGGCGCAGCCGGACCTCGGCACCGTGGTGGTGCTGTTCATCACCACCCTGGCGATGCTGTTCCTGGCCGGCGCCAAAATGTGGCAGTTCCTGGCGATCATCGGTTCGGGCGCCTTCGCGGTGGTGCTGTTGATCATCGCGGAGCCTTACCGTATGCGCCGCGTGACCTCGTTCTGGAACCCGTGGGCCGATCCGTTCGGCAGCGGCTACCAGCTGACCCAGTCGCTGATGGCGTTTGGCCGCGGCGAATTCTGGGGGCAAGGGCTGGGCAACTCGGTGCAGAAACTCGAGTATTTGCCGGAAGCGCACACCGACTTCATCTTCTCGATTTTGGGCGAAGAACTGGGCTATATCGGTGTGGTTTTAGCCCTGTTAATGGTATTCTTCGTCGCTTTTCGCGCGATGTCGATCGGCCGCCGCGCATTGGAGATCGATCAGCGCTTTTCCGGCTTCCTGGCCTGCTCGATCGGCGTGTGGTTCAGCTTCCAGGCGCTGGTTAACGTCGGCGCCGCCGCCGGCATGCTGCCGACCAAAGGCCTGACGCTGCCATTGATCAGCTACGGCGGTTCGAGCCTGTTGATCATGTCGACGGCGATCGTGCTGTTGCTGCGTATTGATTTTGAAACGCGTCTGGCCAAAGCCCAGGCGTTCGTGAAGAGGTAAGGGATGAGCGGGAAAGCTAAGCGTTTAATGGTGATGGCAGGCGGTACCGGCGGGCATGTGTTCCCGGGGCTGGCGGTCGCGCATCATCTGATGGCGCAGGGCTGGCAGGTGCGCTGGCTCGGAACCGCAGACCGAATGGAAGCCGATCTGGTGCCGAAGCACGGGATCGAAATTGATTTTATCCGCATTTCCGGCCTGCGCGGCAAGGGGCTGAAGGCCCAGCTGAGCGCGCCGCTGCGCATCTGGAGCGCGGTGCGTCAGGCGAAGGCGATCATGCGCAACTACCAGCCGGACGTGGTGCTGGGCATGGGCGGTTACGTTTCCGGCCCGGGCGGTCTGGCCGCCTGGCTGTGCGGCGTTCCGGTGGTGCTGCACGAACAGAACGGCATCGCCGGGCTGACCAACCGCTGGCTGGCGCGCGTGGCCAAAACGGTATTGCAAGCCTTCCCCGGCGCGTTTCCGAACGCCGAAGTGGTGGGCAATCCGGTGCGCACCGACGTGCTGGCCCTGCCGCTGCCGGCGGAGCGTTTGAACGGGCGTGAAGGCCCGATCCGCGTGCTGGTCATTGGCGGAAGTCAGGGGGCCCGGGTGCTGAATCAGACAGTTCCTGAAGTCGCGGCGCGTTTGGGCGATAGAATTACGCTCTGGCATCAGGTAGGCAAAGGCGCACTGGATACGGTGCTGCGCGACTACGAGAGGGTAGGGCAGACGCAGCACAAGGTGACCGAGTTTATCGATGACATGGCGGCCGCCTACGCCTGGGCCGACGTGGTGGTGTGCCGTTCCGGCGCTTTGACCGTCAGCGAAATTGCCGCCGCCGGCCTGCCGGCGATTTTTGTGCCGTTTATGCACAAGGACCGCCAGCAGTACTGGAACGCGCGTCCGCTGGAAGAAGCCGGCGCGGCGAAGATTATCGAACAGCCGCAGTTCAGCGCCGATGCGGTGGCGGAACTGCTGGCGAGCTGGGACCGCCCGACGCTGCTGGCGATGGCCGAAAAGGCGCGCGCGGTCGCCATCCCCGACGCGACCGAACGGGTGGCGGCGGAGCTGGTGCGGGTCGCCAAATAATATGCAGGGGCTCGGTATGTCGGGCCTGAATTGAAGAATCTGTAGGGGTTCGGCTAACCGGACCTGGATTAGAGAGACTGATGAATACACAACAACTGGCGAAACTACGTACTATAGTGCCCGAGATGCGACGCGTCCGGCACATTCACTTTGTCGGCATCGGTGGTGCCGGCATGGGTGGTATCGCCGAAGTGTTGGCAAACGAAGGTTATCAGATCAGCGGCTCCGACCTGGCGCCGAACCCGGTAACCCAACAGCTGAGCGCGCTCGGGGCGACGATTTACTTCAATCACCGCCCGGAAAACGTGCTGGATGCGAGCGTTGTGGTGGTGTCTACCGCCATTTCCGCCGATAACCCGGAGATCGTCGCCGCCCGTGAAGCGCGCATCCCGGTGATCCGCCGCGCCGAAATGCTGGCCGAACTGATGCGTTTCCGCCACGGCATCGCCGTCGCCGGCACGCACGGCAAGACCACCACCACGGCGATGGTGTCGAGCATTTACGCCGAAGCCGGGCTGGACCCGACCTTCGTCAACGGTGGGCTGGTGAAGGCGGCGGGTACCCATGCGCGTCTGGGCTCCAGCCGTTACCTGATCGCGGAAGCGGACGAGAGCGACGCGTCGTTCCTGCATTTGCAGCCGATGGTGGCGATCGTCACCAACATCGAAGCCGACCACATGGACACTTACCAGGGCGACTTCGAGAACCTGAAGCAGACGTTTATCAATTTCTTGCACAACCTGCCGTTCTACGGCCGCGCGGTGATGTGCGTCGATGATCCTGTGGTGCGTGAGCTGTTGCCGCGCGTGGGCCGCCATATCACCACCTACGGCTTCAGCGACGATGCCGACGTGCGCATCGAGAGCTACAGCCAGGTGGGGCCGCAGGGGCACTTTACCCTGAGCCGTCAGGACAAGCCGCTGATGACGGTGACCCTGAACGCGCCGGGCCGCCACAATGCGCTGAACGCCGCGGCGGCGGTGGCGGTGGCGACCGAAGAAGGTATCGACGACGAAGATATTCTGCGTGCGCTGGCGGGCTTCCAGGGCACCGGGCGCCGCTTCGATTTCCTGGGCGAGTTCCCGCTCGAGCCGGTCAACGGCAACGCGGGCAGCGCGATGCTGGTGGACGACTACGGCCACCACCCGACCGAGGTGGACGCCACGCTGAAAGCGGCGCGCGCCGGTTGGCCGGACAAGCGGCTGGTGATGATTTTCCAGCCGCACCGCTACACGCGCACCCGCGACCTGTACGACGACTTCGCCAACGTGCTGTCGCAGGTGGATGTGCTGCTGATGCTCGACGTCTACGCCGCCGGCGAAGCGCCGATCCCGGGCGCGGACAGCCGTTCGCTGTGCCGCACCATCCGCAACCGCGGCAAGCTGGATCCGATCCTGGTTTCCGACGCCGATACCCTGTCGGAAACCTTGGCGCAGCTGCTGCAGGCCGATGATTTGGTGCTGGTGCAGGGCGCCGGCAACGTGGGCAAAATCGCCCGCAAACTGGCCGAGCTGAAGCTGCAGCCGCAGAAAAAGGAGGAGGAGCATCATGGCTGATAAAGTTGCCGTACTGCTGGGTGGCACCTCCGCTGAACGTGACGTATCGCTGCAATCCGGCGCCGCCGTGCTGGCCGGGCTGCGCGAAGCCGGCATCGACGCCCACGGCGTCGACACCCGCGACGTTCCGGTAACCCAGCTGAAAGAGCAGGGGTTCACCAAGGTATTTATCGCGCTGCACGGGCGCGGCGGCGAAGACGGCACCCTGCAGGGGCTGCTGGAGTTTCTCGCGCTGCCTTATACCGGCAGCGGCGTGATGGCTTCGGCGCTGACCATGGACAAATGGCGCACCAAGATGGTGTGGCAGTCGATGGGCCTGCCGGTGGCGCCTTATGTGGCGCTGAATCGTCAGCTGTACCTCGGCGGCGAGAAAGCGGCGCTGTTGGATCGCGTCGCGTCGCTCGGCCTGCCGCTGATCGTCAAGCCGAGCCGCGAGGGTTCCAGCGTCGGCATGAGCAAGGTCACCGAAAGCGCCGCGCTGGAAGCGGCGCTGGAAGAAGCCTTCCGTCACGACGACGACGTGTTGGTGGAGAAATGGCTGAGCGGGCCGGAATACACCGTGGCGATGCTGGGCGACCAGGTGCTGCCGTCGATCCGCATTCAGCCGGCCGGCGTGTTCTACGACTATCAGGCCAAGTACATTTCGGACGACACGCAGTACTTCTGCCCGAGCGGTTTAAGCGCCGAGCAGGAAGCCGAGATGGCGGCGCTGGCGCTGCGCGCCTACCGCGGCCTGGACTGCAGCGGCTGGGGCCGCGTGGACGTGATGCAAGACAGCGATGGCAGCTTCTATCTGCTTGAGGTGAATACCTCTCCGGGCATGACCAGTCATAGCCTGGTGCCGATGGCGGCGCGCCAGTTTGGATTAAGCTTCTCGCAGCTGGTAGCGAGAATTTTGGAGTTGGCCGACTGATATGTCGCAAGCTGCCCTGAATGCGCGCGAACGCGAGGTGGACAACGGCCCGCGCCGCAGCAATGGAACCCAGTTGGCGGGAATGGTCTTCCTGCTGATGGTGTTGGGAACGGTCCTGTGGAGCGGGTGGGCGGTGATTGGCTGGATGAAAGACGCCAGCCGCCTGCCGCTCTCGCGACTGGTGGTGACCGGTGAACGGCACTACACCACCAACGATGATATTCGTCAGGCGATCCTGGCGCTGGGCGCGCCGGGGACGTTCATGACCCAGGATGTGGACGTTATCCAGCAACAGATTGAACGCCTGCCGTGGATCAAACAGGCCAGCGTGCGCAAGCAGTGGCCGGATGAGCTGAAGATCCACCTGGTGGAGTATGTGCCGGTGGCGCGCTGGAATGATTTGCACATGGTGGATGCCGACGGCAAATCATTCAGCGTGCCGGCAGAACGGGCCGGCAAACAGAAATTGCCGTTGCTCTATGGTCCGGAAGGCAGCGAACAGGACGTTCTGGAAGGCTATCGAACCATGAGCAGCATGTTAACGGCCAGCAAGTTTACGTTGAAAATGGTGGCGATGAGCGCTCGCCATTCGTGGCAGCTGGCTTTGGATAACGATGTTCGGCTGGAGCTGGGGCGCGACGATCGCGCCGGGCGTCTGCAGCGGTTTATCGAGCTGTATCCGGTGCTGCAGCAGCAGGGCCAGGCGGAAAGCAAGCGCGTCAGCTACGTCGATTTGCGCTATGAGTCCGGCGCCTCGGTAGGTTGGGCCCCGGTGCTCGTCGACCCGCAGGCGGCAGGCGGTCAGCAAAACAGTAATCAGCAACAGAATCAGGCACAGGCAAAACAACAATGATCAAGTCGACGGACAGAAAACTGGTAGTTGGACTGGAGATCGGTACTGCAAAAGTCTCCGCATTGGTAGGGGAAGTTCTGCCCGATGGCATGGTCAACATTATCGGGGTGGGCAGCTGCCCGTCTCGCGGCATGGATAAGGGTGGCGTAAACGACCTGGAGTCGGTGGTGAAGTGCGTGCAGCGCGCCATCGATCAGGCCGAGCTGATGGCGGATTGCCAGATTTCTTCGGTGTACCTCGCATTATCGGGGAAACATATCAGCTGTCAGAACGAAATAGGGATGGTTCCTATTTCAGAAGAGGAAGTGACTCAGGAAGATGTGGAGAACGTAGTGCATACCGCTAAATCGGTACGCGTCCGCGACGAACACCGCATCCTGCACGTTATTCCTCAGGAATACGCCATCGACTATCAGGAAGGCATCAAGAACCCGGTTGGGCTGTCCGGCGTGCGCATGCAGGCCAAGGTGCACCTGATCACCTGCCATAACGATATGGCGAAGAACATTGTCAAGGCCGTGGAACGTTGCGGTCTGAAAGTTGACCAACTTATTTTCGCCGGTCTGGCCGCCAGCTATGCGGTGCTGACCGAAGATGAGCGCGAACTCGGCGTCTGCGTAGTGGATATCGGCGGCGGCACCATGGATATGGCGGTGTACACCGGCGGTGCGCTGCGCCACACCAAAGTGATCCCTTACGCCGGGAACGTGGTCACCAGCGATATCGCCTACGCCTTCGGCACGCCGCCGACAGATGCGGAAGCGATCAAGGTTCGGCACGGCTGTGCGCTTGGGTCGATTGTTAGCAAGGATGAGAGTGTAGAGGTGCCTAGCGTCGGGGGACGTCCTCCGCGCAGTCTGCAAAGACAGACGCTGGCTGAAGTCATTGAGCCACGCTACACCGAACTGTTGAATCTGGTTAACGATGAAATTTTGCAATTGCAGGAGCAACTGCGTCAGCAAGGGGTGAAGCATCATCTGGCAGCGGGTATCGTGCTGACCGGTGGCGCCGCCCAGATTGATGGCCTGGCAGCCTGTGCGCAACGGGTGTTCCACACTCAGGTACGCATCGGCCAACCCTTGAACATCACGGGTCTGACGGATTATGCGCAGGAGCCTTACTACTCTACGGCGGTAGGTCTGCTGCACTATGGAAAAGAGTCTCACCTGAGCGGTGAGGCAGAAGTAGAAAAACGCGCCTCGGTGGGCAATTGGTTTAAACGCATCAATAGCTGGCTGAGAAAAGAGTTTTAATGTTTCAACAAAGAGATCATGCTGAGTAATCTTTTTATGATCTCGCAGCGACAGGCACAAAACGGAGAGAAACTATGTTTGAACCAATGGAACTAACCAATGACGCGGTGATTAAAGTCATCGGCGTCGGCGGTGGCGGCGGCAACGCCGTTGAACACATGGTGCGCGAGCGCATCGAAGGTGTTGAATTCTTCGCCGTTAATACAGACGCTCAGGCGCTTCGTAAAACGGCAGTTGGCCAAACCATCCAGATTGGTAGCGGTATTACCAAAGGTCTGGGTGCGGGCGCGAACCCTGAAGTGGGTCGCAATTCAGCGGAAGAAGACCGCGAAGCCCTGCGCGCAGCGCTGGACGGCGCAGACATGGTCTTCATCGCAGCCGGCATGGGCGGCGGTACCGGTACCGGTGCGGCGCCGGTGGTGGCTGAAGTTGCCAAAGATCTGGGTATTCTGACAGTGGCCGTGGTTACCAAGCCTTTCAATTTCGAAGGCAAGAAACGCATGGCGTTCGCTGAGCAGGGCATCGCAGAATTGTCCAAGCATGTGGACTCACTGATCACTATCCCGAACGACAAGCTGTTGAAAGTTCTGGGTCGCGGCATCTCTCTGCTGGACGCGTTCGGCGCGGCCAACGACGTGCTGAAAGGCGCGGTGCAGGGTATCGCCGAGCTGATCACCCGCCCGGGCCTGATGAACGTCGACTTCGCCGACGTGCGCACCGTGATGTCCGAAATGGGCTACGCGATGATGGGTTCCGGCATTGCCTGTGGTGAAGACCGCGCTGAAGAAGCGGCCGAAATGGCGATCTCCAGCCCGCTGCTGGAAGACATCGACCTGTCCGGCGCGCGCGGCGTGCTGGTCAACATCACCGCCGGCTTCGACCTGCGTCTGGATGAGTTCGAAACCGTGGGTAACACCATCCGCGCCTTCGCTTCCGACAACGCCACCGTGGTTATCGGTACCTCGTTGGATCCGGAAATGAACGACGAACTGCGCGTCACCGTGGTGGCGACCGGTATCGGTATGGACAAGCGTCCTGAAATCACGCTGGTTACCAACAAGCAGGCCAGCCAGCCGGTGATGGATCACCGTTATCAGCAGCACGGCATGTCACCGCTGCCGCAGGAAGTGAAGCCTGCCGCCAAGGTGGTTAACGATCAAGCTGCGCAGCCGAATAAAGAGCCCGACTATCTTGATATTCCAGCCTTCCTGCGCAAGCAGGCGGACTAAGAATATCCTGAGAATTTGGAATCTCCGCTCTTTGTGCTAAACTGTCCCGCCGGCCATGCTGTATGCTTGGCCGGTAGGATGGATAACATTGCGAGATAAAACGATGATCAAACAAAGGACATTAAAACGTATTGTTCAGGCGACTGGCGTCGGTTTGCATACCGGCAAGAAAGTCACGCTGACCATGCGCCCCGCGCCGGCTAATACCGGGGTCATCTATCGTCGCACTGACTTGAATCCACCGGTTGATTTTCCGGCTGATGCAAAATCCGTGCGTGATACCATGCTCTGTACTTGCCTGGTGAATGAGCATGACGTGCGTATTTCTACCGTTGAGCACCTTAACGCCGCACTGGCTGGGCTTGGCATCGACAACATCATCATTGAAGTCGACGCCGCCGAGATCCCGATCATGGACGGCAGCGCCAGTCCGTTCGTGTTCCTGTTGCTGGATGCCGGCATCGAAGAACTGAACTCAGCGAAGAAATTCCTGCGTCTGAAAGACACCGTGCGTGTTGAAGATGGCGACAAATGGGCCGAGCTGTCCCCGCATAACGGGTTCCGCCTGGACTTCACCATCGACTTCAACCACCCGGCCATCGACGCGAGCACGCAGCGCTATCGCCTTGATTTTTCCGCCGACTCGTTCGTGCGCCAAATCAGCCGCGCGCGTACCTTCGGTTTCATGCGTGATATCGAATACCTGCAGTCCCGCGGTTTGGCCCTGGGCGGCAGCTTCGACTGCGCCATCGTGGTGGATGACTACCGCGTGCTGAACGAAGACGGCCTGCGTTTCGAAGACGAATTCGTACGTCACAAAATGCTGGACGCCATCGGCGACCTGTTCATGTGCGGCCACAACATCATTGGCGCGTTCACCGCGTACAAGTCTGGCCATGCGCTGAACAACAAACTGCTGCAGGCCGTGCTGGCCAAGCAGGAAGCGTGGGAATACGTGACTTTCCAGGACGAAGCGGAAATGCCTTTGGCATTCAAGGCGCCGTCCACCGTATTGGCGTAAAGCCGGGCCCCATCGCCTTAGGAATACCGGCGGGCGACACCTGATCCCGAGAGCCTGGCAACCAGGCTCTGGGTACGATGGACGTCGGCTGCGGGTAACCCTTGCAGGTCAAATGCCGTGTCGCTGGCTACTTATCACGACTGGTTGCGTTGGCACCCTCTCCGGCCAATGCCGCCAGTCGTTCCAATATCTTGCGCAGTTTTTCCGGACTGCGGCTCGCCAAAACTCTCAACTCTTCCGCGCTTTCCTGGCTCAAATGACGCAGCGGCGCCGCTTTTTCCGGCTTTTTCTCCGCGTTCTGCACCTGATTGTACCCTTTCGCCATCAAGCCCGGATTAATCCTGATGTCGATCGATGACAATGATGGTAGAATTTGCGCTCGTAGTGCAGACAGCAAGGCGGGTTGTTCGTAGCGCAAGCGCATCATCCAGCTGGCATTTGCCGTTTCTAGCACTAAAATACCCTGTCGGAAATTCGCGACGCGGCACCAGGGATGCAGTTGAACGGGCAGCAGGCCCTTCACTGCACGGTTAAGCTTGAGCAGCGCCACCGCGCGTTGCTGGACGTTATGCAGCGGCCCTTTGTCTTCTGCAGACGCGTCGTCGAACAGGACATCTAATAATTGTGGACGGCTATCGCGCATAATGGGCTCCGGCGGATTATAAACTCGTGATCGGTATTCTAAATCGTTGGCGACAATTTGGCAGACGTTATTTCTGGCCCCATCTCCTGTTAGGGATGGTCGCGGCCACGCTTGGCGTACCTTCAAATCTGTCCGGCGCACCCGATCAGGCCGCTCTGCCAAGTACCTCGTCCAGCCTCAACCGGCAAAATTCAGCCAGCGGCGCCTTCAATAGCCTGGCGCTGCTGCAGGAAGCGCACCGCCGCCCGACCTTCAGCGTCGACTACTGGCAACAGCATGCGCTTCGCACCGTCATTCGTCACCTTTCTTTCGCGCTGGCGCCGCAGGCGGTCTATGCGCGGGTGCAGGAAAGCGAAGCCGAAGCGGCCGAACCTCCTTTGCAGGTGGCGCAACTGGCGCTGCTTTCCACCCTCAACGCGCTGCTGACGCACGAGCCGAAGCCGCCGACCATCATTCGCCATACGCATCGTGCGCTGCTGCCCGCTCAGGCGCAGCATCAGACTGGCCTGTGGCTGGCGCAGGTGCAGGGCATCCGCGCCGGGCCAGGCGCGCTCAGCTGATTCTGCCCGCAGGGCGACAAAAAACCGATAAAATAACAGCAAGTTGACGGCCACTTTTGGCCGTCATGACAGAGATATCAAACATCATGTTAGTGAAATTATTGACCAAAGTTTTTGGTAGCCGCAACGATCGTACGCTGCGCCGCATGCGCAAAGTGGTTGAGCAGATCAACCGCATGGAACCGGACATGGAAAAGCTGTCCGATGACGAGCTGAAAGCCAAAACCAACGAATTCCGCGCGCGCCTGGAAAAAGGCGAAGCGCTGGACAGCCTGATCCCTGAAGCCTTCGCCGTGGTGCGCGAGGCCAGCAAGCGCGTATTCGGCATGCGCCACTTCGACGTGCAGCTGCTGGGCGGCATGGTGCTGAACGACCGCTGCATCGCCGAGATGCGCACCGGTGAAGGTAAAACCCTGACCGCTACCCTGCCTGCCTACCTGAACGCCCTGAGCGGCCGCGGCGTGCACGTGGTGACCGTCAACGACTATCTGGCGCAGCGTGACGCCGAAAACAACCGCCCGCTGTTCGAGTTCCTCGGCCTGAGCATCGGCATCAACCTGCCGGGCATGCCGGCGCCGGCCAAGCGTGAAGCCTACGCCGCGGACATCACCTACGGCACCAACAACGAATACGGCTTCGACTACCTGCGCGACAACATGGCGTTCAGCCCGGAAGAGCGGGTTCAGCGCAAGCTGCACTATGCGCTGGTGGATGAGGTGGACTCCATCCTGATCGATGAAGCCCGTACTCCGTTGATCATCTCCGGCCCGGCTGAAGACAGCTCCGAGATGTACATCAAGGTCAACAAGCTGATCCCCAAACTGATCCGCCAGGAAAAAGAAGACTCCGACTCCTTCCAGGGCGAAGGTCACTTCTCGGTGGATGAAAAAGCGCGTCAGGTGCACCTGACCGAGCGCGGCCTGATCCTGATCGAAGAGATGCTGGTGGAAGCCGGCATCATGGAAGAAGGCGAGTCGCTGTACTCGCCGACCAACATCATGCTGATGCACCACGTGACCGCCGCGCTGCGCGCCCACGTGCTGTTCACCCGCGACGTTGACTACATCGTGAAAGACGGCGAAGTGATCATCGTCGACGAACACACCGGCCGCACCATGCAGGGGCGCCGCTGGTCCGACGGTTTGCACCAGGCGGTGGAAGCGAAAGAGGGCGTGGAGATCCAGAACGAGAACCAGACGCTGGCCTCCATCACCTTCCAGAACTACTTCCGTCTGTACGAGAAGCTGGCCGGCATGACCGGTACCGCCGACACCGAAGCCTTCGAATTCAGCTCCATTTACAAGCTGGACACCATCGTGGTGCCGACCAACCGGCCGATGATCCGTAAGGACATGCCGGATCTGGTCTACATGACCGAGCTGGAGAAAATCGGCGCGATCATCGAAGACATTCGTGAGCGCACCGCCAACGGCCAGCCGGTGCTGGTGGGCACCATCTCGATCGAGAAATCCGAAGTGGTGTCGCGCGAACTGACCAAAGCGGGCATCGACCACAAGGTGCTGAACGCCAAATTCCACGCCATGGAAGCGGATATCGTCGCCCAGGCCGGCCAGAGCGGCGCGGTAACCATCGCCACCAACATGGCGGGCCGTGGTACCGATATCGTGCTGGGCGGCAGCTGGCAGGCTGAGGTTGCTCAGCTGGAAGCGCCGACCGAAGAGCAAATCGCCGCCATCAAGGACGCCTGGAAAGTGCGCCACGATGCGGTACTGGCAGCCGGCGGCCTGCACATCATCGGTACCGAGCGCCATGAATCGCGCCGTATCGACAACCAGCTGCGCGGCCGTTCCGGTCGCCAGGGCGATGCCGGTTCATCCCGCTTCTACCTGTCGATGGAAGACGCCCTGATGCGTATCTTCGCCTCGGATCGCGTTTCCGGCATGATGCGCAAGTTGGGCATGAAAGAAGGCGAAGCGATTGAGCACCCATGGGTGACCAAGGCGATCGCCAACGCCCAGCGTAAGGTGGAAAGCCGCAACTTCGACATCCGTAAGCAGCTGCTGGAATACGACGACGTGGCCAACGATCAGCGCCGCGCCATCTACAGCCAGCGTAACGAACTGCTGGACGTGTCTGACGTGAGCGAAACCATCGCCAGCATCCGCGAAGACGTGTTCAAGAGCACCATCGACAACTACATCACCCCGCAGTCGCTGGAAGAAGAGTGGGACATTCAGGGGCTGGAAGAGCGGCTGAAGAACGATTTCGACCTGGATATGCCGATCGCCCAGTGGCTGGACAAAGAGCCCGAGTTGCACGAAGAGACGCTGCGTGAGCGCATTCTGGATAACGCCAAGCAACAGTATCTGCGCAAGGAAGAAGTGGTCGGCACCGAGATGATGCGCAACTTCGAGAAGGGCGTGATGCTGCAAACGCTGGATTCCCTGTGGAAAGAGCACCTGGCGGCGATGGATTACCTGCGTCAGGGCATCCACCTGCGCGGCTATGCGCAGAAGGATCCGAAGCAAGAGTACAAACGCGAGTCCTTCAACATGTTCGCCACCATGCTCGAATCACTGAAATACGAAGTGATCAGCGTGCTGAGCAAGGTGCAGGTGCGGATGCCGGAAGAGGTTGAAGCGTTGGAACAGCAGCGTCGCGAAGAAGCCGAACGTCTGGCGCAGCAGCAGCAGCTGAGCCATTACGAAGAGAACTCGCTGGTTACCGAAGATCCTAACGCGCCGGCGAGCGCCGAGCGTAAGGTGGGCCGCAACGATCCTTGCCCGTGCGGTTCCGGCAAGAAATACAAACAGTGCCACGGCCGCCTGCAGAAGTAAGCTGAGTCGGGTTTAACGCGGTACGTCAGGGGTTCAGCATGCTGAACCCCTATTTTTTGGCATCAAACAGGAGGATGTGATGAAACATCTGAACATCGCCGTGGGCATTATCCGTAACGATCGGCAGGAGATCTTTATTACCCGCCGCGCCGCCGATTCACATATGGCGGGTTTTTGGGAGTTTCCCGGCGGTAAAATCGAGCAGGGCGAAACGCCGGAACAGGCGCTGAGCCGCGAGCTGCGCGAAGAGACCGGCATCGAAACCGAACGCGCAACGCTGTTGGAGGTGCTGGAGCATCGCTTCAGCGATCGCATCGTCACGCTGAACTTTTATCTGGTGGAAGGTTGGCAGGGCGAGCCGTTCGGCCGCGAAGGCCAGCCGATGCGCTGGGTGAAGCAGGCGGATCTGCGCGAGGAAGAGTTTCCCGAGGCCAACATCAGCATTATCAAGCTGTTGGTGGATCAGGCCAACGCTGCGCAATAAAACAACCGGCCCGGCGGGGCGCCGGGCCGGCAGAGGCGATCAACGATGGCTACTCGGCTCGTCCATGAGCCAGGCCCTTTCAGGGCCGCTGCAAGCAGCGTTCAAATCTGTTCCCGACCGATTTTTCATTCGCTCCAGTCATCGCTTTCCGACCGTTCGTTGTTGCTCGGAATACGCTTCTCTTCATCGGCCCACTCGCCGAGATCGATCAGCTGGCAGCGTTTGCTGCAGAACGGTCTGAATGGGCTCACTTCGCCCCATACTACGCCTTTGCCACAGGTCGGGCATTTCACTACGGTCGTCATAACGGTTCCTTACTCCCTCCCGATCAGAAAGGGTTTCATCTCAATAATTCAGCAACAGGCCAGTTCGAAGGTCAGGCGTTCCGGCACCACGCCGTGTTCGTTGTCCAGCGGCAGGAAGCGGATGGCGTAGCGCGTCTTGTGACCGGAAATCTGCGGGTAGAGCTGCGGTGCCAGGCTGATGCGCAGGCGCAGCAAATCCGCCCCTTCGGCATTATCCTGGAAGAAGCCGTTCAGGCTGATTTGATTGCGGAACGGCCCTGATTGGCGGATCAAATCCAGCACCATGGTCAACGCCTGATTGAGCGGCTCCAGCGTCTGCAGCCATGCCACGACGTCGGCGTCGCGCTCTTGCTGGGGGGCGTGCATCCACATATGCAGCGTAGGCAGATCGAAGCTGCAGCAACCGCCGGGGATGCTCAACCGCTGGCGCACCAGGCCGATCAGCCGATCCTCACGCAGCGCCTGGCCGAGACGCGGCGCCGACATCAGCGCCGCCGCGCGCGCTTTCAATTGGCCGCGCAGTTGTTCGATCAACGACATATCGACACCCGGCACATCGGCCCAGGCCAGCAATTTCTGTTGTTGGCGCTCCAGCTCTTTCAACAGTTCGGTGCGCACTTCGCCGCGTTCCAGCACGTCCAGCAGGTCGGACAGGGTGCGGAAGAAGGTCAGGGCGATGGCGGTTTCGCTCAGGGCGCGTTGGCCGTGCAGCTGCTGGAGTAAAAATTCGATGCGCAGCCAGGTGCGCATTTTTTCATTCAGCGGATGTTCAAAGAGAACGCTTGGGGAAACATCACTCATGCAGTTTAATCCTGTTGGGTCGCTGATGCCGCCAGTTCAAGATAGCGGCGATGCAGTGCGGCGACCAATGGCTCTATCCCCTGAGCGGTGCCGCTGTTGTCAATAATGTCATCTGCCACGGCCAGACGCTGCTCGCGGGTGGCCTGTGCGGCAAGAATGCTATGCGCCTGCCGGCGGCTGATGCCGTCGCGCGCCAGGGTTCTGGCCAACTGGGTTTCGACGTCGACGTCGACAACCAGTACCCGATCGGCGCGATCCTGCAGGTTATTCTCCACCAGCAGCGGCACCACCCAGAGCGCATAAGGGCTGGCGGCCTGCGCCAGCTGGCGCTGGGTTTCCCGGTGGATCAACGGATGCAGCAATTGATTCAGCCAGCTTTTATCATCAGGCTGGCTGAAGATTCGCTGACGCAGCGCGGCGCGATCCAGCGTACCGTTCGCCAGCAACATTTCATTACCAAAACGTTCGGCGATCGCGGCCAGGGCAGGGGTGCCCGGTTCGACAACCTGTCGGGCGATCACATCGGCATCGACGATGGCTGCGCCGTGGCGCGCAAAGGCGTCCGCTACGGTCGACTTGCCGCTGCCTATTCCCCCGGTCAACGCAACAATATAGGCCATGCTGTTAGATGCACCCGAATTCATAAAAAAATAATAGAGGAATCATAAAGCGATCGCGCAGAAGTGCAAGTCGGCAGGCGGCGCTTGCCTGAGAGCCTGCGCTATTCGGTGATAAAAAGCGCAGCCGAAAAGGGAAAGTGAGCGAGAGGTCACACTGCGGTTTCGCAGGTAAATTTGTCGGATTGTAGCGTAAATAATCGAGAATTCGCAGTCTTGTCCGGCAATTATTAGCGCGTATGATAGCGTCACTGGAACTGGCATTACTCTATACCCGCCATTCTTCAAGCCGCAGGCCCATCCCCTGTCACTTACTGACGCAAGCTCCTGGGGATGAGCGATCGGGTCGCCTGGCTGCAACTTGAAATTCATAGGGTATAGGTTCGAATATTCTCTGCGATCCGTCGCCATAAACCAGGAAATCATTAGTCATGCGTATTGAAGAAGATTTGAAGTTAGGCTTTAAAGATGTGCTGATCCGCCCTAAGCGCTCCACGCTGAAAAGCCGTTCTGAAGTGGAACTGGAGCGCCAGTTCACCTTCAAGCATTCTGGCTACGGCTGGTCCGGCGTGCCGGTTATCGCCGCCAACATGGACACCGTCGGCACCTTCCGCATGGCGGAGGCCCTGGCTTCCTTCGACGTTCTCACCGCCGTTCACAAACACTACAGCGTCGAGCAATGGGCCGCTTTCGTGCAGCGCGCGCCCGAGTCGGTGCTGCGCCACGTGATGGTGTCCACCGGCACCTCCGAGGCCGATTTCGCCAAGATGAAGCAAATTCTGGCGCTCTCCCCGGCATTGAAGTTCATCTGCATCGACGTGGCCAACGGCTACTCGGAGCACTTTGTCGCCTTCCTGCAGAAAGCGCGCGAGGCCTGCCCTAATCACGTCATCTGCGCCGGCAACGTGGTCACCGGTGAAATGGTGGAAGAGCTGATCCTGTCCGGCGCCGACATCGTTAAAGTGGGCATCGGCCCGGGCTCGGTGTGCACCACCCGGGTGAAAACCGGCGTGGGCTACCCGCAGCTGTCTGCGGTGATCGAGTGCGCCGATGCCGCGCATGGCCTGGGCGGGCAGATCGTCAGCGACGGCGGCTGCTCGGTACCGGGCGACGTGGCCAAGGCCTTCGGCGGCGGCGCCGACTTCGTGATGCTGGGCGGCATGCTGGCCGGCCACGACGAGTGCGAAGGCACGGTGGTGGAAGAGAACGGCGAGAAATTCATGCTGTTCTACGGCATGAGCTCCGAATCGGCGATGAAGCGTCACGTCGGCGGCGTGGCCGAATACCGCGCGGCCGAGGGGAAAACCGTCAAGCTGCCGCTGCGCGGCGAAGTTGAATTCACCGTGCGCGATATCCTCGGCGGCCTGCGCTCCGCCTGCACCTACGTCGGTGCAGAGCGCCTGAAGGAGCTGACCAAGCGCACCACCTTCATCCGCGTGGCGGAGCAGGAAAACCGCGTCTTCGGCGCCAGGTAACCCGCGCGCCGCGCTGCATGCCGGGCGCAGTCTGCTGCGCCCGCTATCCTCACCCCAAAACGTTTCCCAACTGAAAGATCGGCAGATACATGGCAATCACCAGCGCGCCGACGATCCCGCCGACCACCAACATCAGCAATGGCTCCAGGGTTTGCGCCAGCGTATCGGCCAGCTCGAGCGTTTGCCGCTCGTGCCACTGCGCCAGCTTGTCGAGCAGGCTGTCCAGCGAGCCGGACTCTTCCCCCACCCGCACCAGCTGCCGGCACAGCGCGGGGAACAGCGGCTGTTGGCTCAGCGCATGATGGAAGGTTTCCCCTTGGGCAATCTGGCGTTGCACGTGTTCGAGCGCCTGTCGATAAAACAGGTTGTCCACCGCCATTGCCGCGGCGTTCAAGCCGTCGACCAGCGTCAATCCCGCCTGCTGGGTCATGGCCAGAATGCGAAAGATTTGGCTTAACGCGCTGCCTTCGATCAGGCGGGCGATCAGCGGCAGCCGCAGCTGGGCCGCCTGTTCGCGGCGTCGCCAGCGGGGCCGCGGGTGCAGCCAGCGGCGGTAGCCGAAGATCACAGTGCCCAGCAACAGCGCCAGATAAGGCCCTGCGGCGATCAGCAGGGCAGAAAGATGCAGCAAGCCCTGGGTAAACCAGGGCAGCGGCGCGTCGAAGGATTGATAAACGCCGGCGAATTCCGGCAGCACCAGCACCAGCATCAACACGCTGACCAGCAGCGCCACCGCGCAGATAAACAGCGGATAGCGCAATGCCTTGAGCACCTTGTTGCGCAGCTTCCGTTGAGACTCCTGCTGTTGCGCCAGCTGCAGGCAGCAACGGTCCAGGTTGCCGGTCAACTCGCCGATGGCGATCAGCTGGCGGTAAATCAGCGGGAAGACGGCCTGCTGTTCGGCGATGGCTTCCGAAAAGGGGTGGCCCTGCCGCACCCGTTCGCTCAGCAGCCGTAAAAGGCAGCGCCAGGCCGCAGCGGGGTGCTCCGCGGCCAGCAACTGCAACGCGTTGACCAGCGGCAGGCCGGCCTGCAGCAGCGTGGCCAGCTGGCGCGTGAAGTGAATCAAGGGTTCGCCGCGCCACTGCCCGGGCGCGATGCGCCCGCGGTACTTAATCCGGCAGGGTTGCAGCCCCTGCTCGATAAGCTGCCGGCTGACCCGGCTTTTGGCGCTGCTCATCAGCTCGCCGTGACGGACCACTCCCTGGGCATCGATAGCCTGCCACAGAAACAGGCGCCGGGCTTTCATGCGCGTTCCTGCGCATTTGCCGCCGTATCCACCACGCGGTACAGCTCTTCCAGCGAGGTGACGCCGGCGGCAACCTGGGCCAGCCCCGCCTGCAGCAGCGTGATCTGTCCCTGGTCACGGGCGATGTCCGCCAGTTGGCCGGGCGAGGCGTTCTCCAGCAGGCCGGCCTGCACTTGCGGCGTGACGCTCAACAGCTCATAGACCCCGATGCGGCCATAGTAGCCGCCGAAGCAGTGTTCGCAGCCGTCGGCGCGCCAGGCGGTCAGCGGCTCCGGCCATATCGCCGCCGGGAAACGCACCGCCTGGCCATGCGGGTAGCGGCAGTGCTCGCACAGTTTGCGCACCAGCCGTTGGGCGATCACCAGCTTCAGGCTGGCGGCGATCAGATAGCCGGGAATGCCCATGTGCGTCAGGCGCGTCAGGGTTTCGCCGGTGGAGTTGGTGTGCAGCGTCGACAACACCAGATGGCCGGTTTGCGCGGCCTTGACGGCGATTTCTGCGGTTTCCTTATCGCGTATCTCGCCGATCATGATGACGTCCGGATCTTGCCGCAGCAGCGCGCGCAGCACGCGGGAAAAACTCAGTTCGGTTTTGACGTTAATCTGGGTTTGATTGACGCCAAACAGCGGGATTTCGATCGGATCTTCGACGCTGCACAGGTTGCTCTGCGCGTCGTTCAATTGGCGCAGCCCGCTGTACAGCGTCACCGTTTTGCCGCTGCCGGTCGGCCCGGTCACCAGGATCATGCCCTGCGGGCTGCTCAGCGCCGCGGCATAGCGCGCCAGCGCGGCCTGGCTCATGCCCAGGCGATCCAGCGGCAGCTCCTGCCGCTCGGTTTGCAGGATGCGCAACACCACTTTTTCGCCGTGCAGCGTCGGCAGCGTGGCGATGCGCATCGAATAGCGGGCGTTGTCCAGCCACAGGCTGAGCTGCCCGTCCTGCGGCAACCGGCGCTCGGCAATGTCCAGCTGCCCCATGATCTTCAACCTGGCGCTCAGGCGCGCCGCCAGTTCCGACGGCGGCGAGGCGATGGCCTGCAGCACGCCGTCAATGCGCAAGCGAACGCGAAAGCGTTGTTGATAAGGCTCGAAGTGAATGTCCGAGGCGCGGCGCTGGATGGCCATGCGCAGCGTCTGGTTGATAAATTGCACCACCGGCGCGTCGCTCTCGTCGTCGAGGGAGGCGCCGCCGGCCTCAGGCTTTTCGGTTGCCGGCGCCGAGGGTTCAGCCTGCAGATGACGCCGGTTCAGCGCCTGTTCCAGCCGGGCCGCCGGCCATTGCTCCAGATGGATGCGTTTGCCGGTGGCGAAACGCAGCGCCGCCAGCAGCCCCTGCGGCGCGTCTTCACTGAGCGCGATGGTCAGGGTCGACGCGTCTGCGCTGAGCGCCAGCGTCTGGTAGCGTTGGCACAGCGCGTGCACTTCTTCGCTGATCGTTTCACTCATCGTCGTTACTCCGCAGCGTTGTCAAAGCGGAATACCTGCTGGCACACCTCAGTCAGATTGGCATTCTCGCTGGTGCACAGGCGAGCCCAGCGGGTTTGGCCGCCGGCATTTTGCGTGGGCGTCAGCACCACCTTCAGCCCCGACAGCGTCTGAGCGCCGGTGAGCGAGATAGTCCCCTTGCCGACCTCTAGGGCGCTGACGTAGCGCGACGTCCCGCCGGCGGGGATGCCTTTGCTGCCGGCGTTGCAGTCGGTCGGCGCGCCGTCGTCCAGCACGCACAGCTCCACGGCCATTTTATAGGGTGCCATGGCCTGCAGCATGTCGGTCATCGCCGCTTTCTGGATGTAGCGCTGATAAGCCGGAATGCCGATGGCGCTCAGTATCGCGATGATGGCGATCACCACCATCAGTTCTATCAGGGTAAAGCCGCGTTGCGTTGCCATTTTTCGTTTCCTCCATGTCGGTATGGAGGGGACGGTAACCGGTCTGCAGGCGGGCTTCGAGCGCCTTCGGCGCGTTTCTCGGGGCGCTTCCCGCGCAGGCGGTTTCGCTTGCAGCGGGATGAAAAAATCTGGGGGGCAGCGCGCAATTCAGGCGGGGAAAGGGCCTTCCCGCCGCGGCGGGAAGGCGAGGATTATTTGAAGCGCATCGACAGATCGAGGGCGGTCACGTGCTTGGTCAGCGCGCCGACCGAAATGTAGTCCACGCCGGTTTCGGCGAAGGTGCGCAGCGTTTCGCCGGTGACGTTGCCGGACACTTCCAGCTGGGCGCGGCCCCGGGTCTGGGCCACCGCCTGGCGCATCATTTCGACGCTGAAATTGTCCAGCATGACGATGTCGGCGCCGGCGTCCAGCGCCTGCCGCAGTTCGTCCAGCGACTCCACTTCCACCTCAACCGGCACATCGGCGTGCAGCCAGAAGGCCTTCTCCACCGCATTTTTGATCGAACCGGAGGCGATGATATGGTTTTCCTTGATCAGGAAAGCGTCGGACAGCCCCAGCCGGTGATTGCCGCCGCCGCCGCACAGTACGGCGTATTTCAACGCGGTGCGCAGGCCGGGCAGGGTTTTACGGGTGTCCAGCAGGCGGGTTTGGGTGCCCTCCAGCAGCGCCACGTAGCGGCTGACTTCGGTCGCCACGCCGGACAGCGTCTGCACAAAGTTCAGCGCGGTGCGTTCGCCGGTCAGCAACAGCCGGGCCGGGCCGCGCAGATGGCACAGCGGCTGATCCGGCGCCAGACGCTCGCCATCCGCCACCAACCATTCCACCTTTACCTGATTGCCCAGCTGGATAAAGACTTCGTTCAGCCAGCGTTGGCCGCAGAACACGCCGGCCTCGCGGGTGATGACGGTGGCCTCGGCCTGCTTGTCGGCCGGTAATAATTGCGCGGTAATATCGCGGTCGGCGTCGACTGCGCCTCCCAGATCTTCACGCAGCGCCTGGGCGACGGCATAGGGGATATCACTTTCAATTCGTTCAAGAAGCTCGGTGCGGCGACTGTCGGCACTGTAGCGGCGTGTCGGCATGGAAAACTCCGAAATGGACGGTTGGATCGTAGGGGAACATGCTACTCTGTTGCAGGAACAAGTACCACCGCAGAGAGGTGTCTGATGCAGTTGGAAAATGGCTGGATTGTCGGGGTCACGCGGGTGGTCTCGCCGCATTGCGATCGGCGCCCGGACGATGAGCCGCCTTCGTTATTGGTGATCCACAACATCAGCCTGCCGCCCGGCGAATTTGGCGGCCCCTATATCGATCGGCTGTTTACCGGCACGCTCGATCCCGCGGATCATCCTTATTTCGCCGCTATTCATCAGCTGCGGGTTTCGGCGCACTGCCTG
Source organism: Serratia ficaria (assembly GCF_900187015.1). Classification (NCBI taxonomy): domain Bacteria; kingdom Pseudomonadati; phylum Pseudomonadota; class Gammaproteobacteria; order Enterobacterales; family Yersiniaceae; genus Serratia; species Serratia ficaria. Next base: position 869,718 of record NZ_LT906479.1, read on the forward strand.
ATCCGCCGCGACGGCGAAATCGTTCAGTACGTGCCTTTCGATCGGCGCGCCTGGCACGCCGGCGTTTCCGCGTATCGGGGGCGTGAAAAGTGCAATGACTTCTCCATCGGCATCGAGCTGGAGGGCACCGATCTGCTGCCCTATACCCCGCAGCAATATCATGGCCTGCAGGCGGTCAGCGCGTTGTTGATTGGGCAGTACCCGTCGCTGGCGGCGCACATTGCCGGGCACAGCGACATCGCCCCCGGCCGCAAAACCGATCCCGGCCCGGCATTCGACTGGGATCGCTATCTGGCATCTCTGGAACAACGCGAGGGGGCGGCTAACGCTATGCTTGAGAAAAGGAAAAGGGAGAGGAGTCGCTAATGACGCTGTTTACGCTGTTGCTGGTTTTGGCATGGGAGCGCCTGTTCAAACTGGGTGAGCACTGGCAGTTGGACCACCGTCTGGAGGTGGTGTTCCAGCGTCTGCACCGGGTGTCGTTGGCGCAAACGCTGGCGATGACCCTGGCCTTTATGGTGGTGGTGTGGGGCATACTGTGGCTGTCTCAGGGGCTGTTCTTCGGCGTGGTGACGCTGCTGCTGTGGATTGTCATCGATCTGCTGTGCGTCGGCGCCGGCATCAAGCGCAAGCATTATCGCGCCTATCTGAAGGCGGCGCGGCAGGGGGATTCCCACGCCAGCGATCAGATGGCGGAAGAGCTGGCGCTGATCCACGGTTTGCCGGTGGACTGCAGCGAAGAGCTGCGGCTGCGCGAGCTGCAAAATGCGCTGCTGTGGATTAACTTCCGCTACTATCTGGCGCCGCTGTTCTGGTTTGTGGTTTGCGGGCCTTACGGGCCGATTGCGCTGGCGGGGTACTCTTTCCTGCGCGCCTATCAAACCTGGCTGGCGCGGCACAATACGCCGCTGGAACGTTCGCAGTCGGGTATCGATCATCTGCTGAACTGGCTGGACTGGATCCCGGTGCGTTTGGCCGGGGTAGCCTATGCGCTGTTCGGGCACGGCGAGAAGGCGCTGCCGGCCTGGTTCGCCTCGCTGGGCGATGGTCATTCTTCGTCGTATCAGGTGTTGACGCGGCTGGCGCAGTTCTCGTTGGCGCGCGATCCGCATACGGATCCGGTGCAAACGCCGCGCGCGGCGGTGACGCTGGCGCGCAAGGTGACGATGATTATCGTGGTGGTGGTGGCGGTGCTGACCATTTACGGCACGTTGCTGTAAATCGACATCGCAGCAAACGAAACGGGCGCCGCGGCGCCCGTTGTTTTTGATGTGGAGCTTACAGCCGGGCGAAGCAGCGGCGCGCGGCGTCGATAGTGCGCTGGATGTCTTCCTTGCTGTGGGCCACGGACATAAAGCCCGCTTCAAAGGCCGAAGGCGCCAGATAGACCCCTTCTTCCAGCATCAGGTGGAAGAAACGCTTGAAGCGCTCCACGTCGCACCGCATGACGTCCTGGTAGCAGGTGACCGCCGGCGCGTCGGTGAAGAACAGGCCGAACATGCCGCCGACGTTGTTCACCACCAGCGGGATGTTCTCTTCTTTCGCCGCGTGCAGCAGGCCTTCCGCCAGCATTTCGGTCAGTTCGGTCAGCGTTTGGTGAACGCCCGCCTGCGACACTTCGGTCAGGCAGGCGTAGCCCGCAGCCATGGCGATCGGGTTGCCGGACAGGGTGCCCGCCTGATAAACCGGGCCGGTCGGCGCCAGCGCTTCCATCACCTCGCGGCGGCCGCCAAAGGCGCCTACCGGCATGCCGCCGCCGATGATTTTGCCCAGGCAGGTCAGATCCGGCTCAACGCCATAATAAGACTGCGCGCCGGCCAGCGCCACGCGGAAGCCGGTCATCACTTCGTCGATAATCAGCAACGCGCCGTATTTGTCGCACAGCGCGCGCAGGCCCGGCAGGAATTCCGGCAGCGGCGGCACGCAGTTCATGTTGCCGGCCACCGGCTCGACGATGATGCAGGCGATCTCCGAAGGGTACTGCTCGAACGCCGTGCGCACCGAGTCCAGATCGTTATAGGTGCAGGTCAGGGTGTGCTTGGCGAAGTCCGCCGGCACGCCCGGCGAGTTCGGCTGGCCGAGGGTCAGCGCGCCGGAGCCGGCTTTCACCAGCAGGCAATCGGCGTGGCCGTGGTAGCAGCCTTCGAACTTGATGATCTTGTCGCGGTTGGTGTAGCCGCGCGCCAGGCGGATAGCGCTCATGGTGGCCTCGGTGCCCGAGTTCACCATGCGCACCATATCCATGGTCGGCACCAGCTCGGTCACCAGCTGAGCCATTTTGACTTCCATTTCGGTCGGCGCGCCGAAGCTCAGCCCGCGCTGCGCCGCTTCGATCACCGCGTCGCGGATCGCCGGGTGGTTGTGCCCCAGCACCATCGGTCCCCAGGAGCCTACGTAATCGATGTAGGCCTTGCCGTCGGCGTCGAACAGGTAAGCCCCGTCTGCCCGCTCGATAAACAGCGGCACACCGCCGACGCCGGTGAATGCACGCACCGGAGAGTTAACCCCGCCGGGGATCAACTGTTGCGCCTGGGCATACAGACTTTCGGACTTGCTGTGTAAGCTCATAAATCGGCTCCTGGATTCTCTTTGAATGATTTGACCCGCGCTATTCTAGAGGAGTGCGGCGCGTTATGAAACGATCACAGTCAGATACCTATTAACAGCGGCGGCCGGAATGGGGGTAAGGTAGAATAGCCGTCTTACCTATTTGTATTACCTTTGATCACGCGAATGAATAACCCGTTATGACTGAAATGCAGCAACAGCCTTCAGCGGCGGCGCCGCGCCTGAAGCGCAGCGATGCGGTGCGCCAGTTTATCCGCCGCGACAAGACGCCGGTCGCGGTATTGATCATGGCCGCGCTGGTGGGCACGCTGGCCGGCCTGCTCGGCGTGGCCTTCGACAAAGCGGTGGAGTGGGTGCAGCAACAGCGGCTGAGCGCGCTGGTTCAGGTGGCCGATTATTGGATCCTGGTGTGGCCGCTGGCGTTTATTTTGTCGGCCGCGCTGGCGGCGCTGGGCTATTACCTGGTGCGGCGCTATGCGCCCGAAGCCGGCGGCTCGGGCATTCCGGAAATCGAAGGCGCGCTGGAAGAGCTGCGGCCGGTGCGCTGGTGGCGGGTGATCCCGGTGAAGTTTATCGGCGGCATGGGCACGCTGGGGGCGGGTATGGTGCTGGGGCGGGAAGGGCCTACGGTGCAGATGGGCGGCAACGTCGGCCGCATGGTGCTGGACATTTTCCGCATGCGCGGCGCCGAGGCGCGCCATTCGCTGCTGGCCACCGGCGCAGCCGCCGGCCTGTCCGCCGCGTTCAACGCGCCGCTGGCGGGCATTCTGTTCATTATCGAAGAGATGCGCCCGCAGTTCCGCTACAACCTGATCTCGATTAAAGCGGTGTTCATCGGCGTGATCATGTCGAGCGTGGTGTTTCAGCTGTTTAACGGCGAGGGCTCGGTGATCGCGGTCGGCAGGCTCTCTTCGGCGCCGATTAACACCCTGTGGCTGTATCTGGTGCTGGGGGCGATATTCGGCGCGGTGGGCGTGATGTTCAACGCGCTGATTTTCCGCACCCAGGACATGTTCGCGCGTCTGCACGGCGGCAAAATGCGCAACGTGCTGCTGATGGGCGGGCTGCTCGGCGGCGTCTGCGGCATCCTGGGGCTGATCCAGCCGGAGGCGGCGGGCGGCGGTTTCGGACTGATCCCGATCGCCGCGGCGGGCAATTACAGCGTCGGCATGCTGATGTTCATTTTCATTACCCGGGTGTTCACCACGTTGCTGTGTTTCGGCTCCGGCGCGCCGGGCGGCATTTTTGCGCCGATGCTGGCGCTGGGCACGCTGTTCGGCACCGCCTTTGGCCTGGCGGGCGCGCATCTGTTTCCGCAGTACGGCCTGGAGGCGGGCACCTTCGCCATCGCCGGCATGGGGGCGCTGTTCGCCGCCACGGTGCGCGCGCCGTTGACCGGCATCGTGCTGGTGCTGGAAATGACCGACAATTATCAGCTGATCCTGCCGATGATCATTACCTGCCTCGGCGCCACGCTGGTGGCGCAGTTCCTGGGCGGTAAGCCGTTGTATTCCTCCATATTGGCCCGTACGTTGCAAAAGCAGGAGGCGCTGCGGGAGCGCGAAGCGGCGGAGAAAACAGGTAAAGAAAATACAACAAATGCGGTGAATACTTGAACGCAACACTCAGGTATCGGATAATCGTTAATATTAATCAGGCTGCCATTGTAGCGTTCTGATGCTGAACAATGTTGGGAGTAAAGAGTATGAGTGATGAAACAGCACTGCCCCTGCAATTTACCGAGGCAGCGGCAAGCAAGGTTAAATTCCTGATTGCTGACGAAGAAAATCCGAACCTGAAGTTGCGGGTTTACATTACCGGTGGCGGCTGCAGCGGATTCCAGTACGGCTTCACTTTTGACGATAAGGTCAACGATGGCGACATGACCATCGAGAAGCAAGGCGTGGCGCTGGTGGTCGATCCGATGAGCCTGCAGTATCTGGTGGGCGGTTCGGTGGACTACACCGAGGGCCTGGAAGGTTCGCGCTTCGTGGTGACCAACCCCAACGCCAAAACCACCTGCGGCTGCGGCTCTTCGTTCAGCATCTGAAGCCCCTCGCCGCATGATCAGCCCGCCAGCCGCTCCGGCTCGCGGGTTTTTTTATGCCCTTAGCGTTCGAGAATGAACGCGGGCAGCTTGAGGTGCCAGCGGATGGCCGCCAGCCGGATGGCCAGGGTGATGACCATGCCCAGCATCATCGCCTGTTGCAGCGGCATGCCGAAGGTGTGAAACGCGGTGGCGTGCGCGATGCCGCCGATGATGCAGGCGGTGGCGTAAATCTCGGTGCGCAGGATCATCGGGATCTCGCGTGCCAGCACGTCGCGGATAATGCCGCCGCCCACGCCGGTGATCACCCCCATGCAGATAGCCACCAGCGGGCCGGTGCCGGCGGCGAAAGCCTTGTTGACCCCGATGCCGACGAACACCGCCAGGCCGACGGCGTCCAGCACCGGCAGGATCCACTTGGGCAGGCGGCGTGGCTGGCGCACCAGCAGCAGCGTCAGCACGCAGGTGATCATCGCCACCACCAGATCGGTAGGATCCCTGACCCAAAACACCGGGCCGTTGGCCAGCGCCATATCGCGGATGGTGCCGCCGCCGACCGCGGTCACTACCCCCAGCACCAGCACGCCGAACGGATCCATACGCAGTTTGCCGGCCAGCAGCACGCCGGAAATGGCGAATACCGCGGTGCCGAGAATATCCAGCCAGAACACCAGCATTAAGGCATCTCCGCCAGTTGGCGGCACAGCTGCTGCGCCGCCAGCACGATGCGCGGTCCGCCGCGGTTGAACCAGTCCTCGTTCAGCGCGATCACCGGCACCTGCAGCTGCGGCGCCCAGAAGGCTTTTACGCTGGCGATCTGCGCTTCGCCGCCGGTGATGACGATGGCCTGCGGGCGGCGCGCCAGCACCTGTTCGCGGCTGATCTGCGGCCAGGGCATGCGGCTCTCGGCAAAGATATTTTCTGCGCCGCACAGCGACAGCACCTGGCTTTGCAGGGTGGCGCCGGAGCTGGTGAACAGCGGCTGGGTGCCGAACTGCAGCAGCACGCGGCGCGGCGGGTTGTGGGCGTATTTTTGTTTCAGATCGGCGATTTGCCGACGGATGGCGTCCGCCGCCTGATGCGCCTGCTGCGGATGCGGGCTGTATTGGGCCAGGCTGTCCAGCGAGCGGGCGATCTCGTCGATATTGCCGGCGTCCGCGTAAAAGATCGGAATGCCGAACGAGGCGAGCTGATCCAGCACCCGCTGCGGGTTGCCGCCGCGCCACGCCAGGATCAGATCCGGTTTCAGCGCCAGCACCCGCTCGAGGTTGATGCCCTGCCAGGAGGCCACCTGCTCGAGCCTGCCGGCCTCCGGCGGATAATCGGAAAAGGCGCTGGCCGCCAACAGCGTCTCGCCCATGCCGGCGGCATAGGCGAGTTCGGTGGCGTTCGGCGCCAGGCTGACTACGCGTTGGGCGGCGGCTGCGGGCAGCGCCATCCACAGCGCCAGCAGCCACGGCAGGAGAATGCAGCCCGGCTTCACATCAACCGCGCTTGGCCAGGGTCTGCAGCATGGCGTTGACCATCAGCGTGGACTGCTTGGCGGCCACGGAGAGGAACTCGTCAAAGCTCATGTGCGATTCGCTGTCGGCGACGTCGGAGATGGCGCGCACCACCACGAACGGCGTGCCGAACAGGTGGCAGACGTGGCCGATCGCCGCGGCTTCCATTTCAACCGCCGCAACGCGCGGGAAGGTGGCGCGAATGCGCGCCAGCGGTTCCGCGCCATTGATGAAGGCGTCGCCGCTGCAGATCAGGCCGCGCACCGCGTTCAGATCCAACTGTTTGATGCAGCTTTCCGCCAGGGCGATCAGCGCGTCGTCCGCCACGAAAGCCGCCGGGCAGCCGGCCATCTGGCCCGGCTCATAGCCGAAGGCGGTCACGTCGGCGTCGTGGTAACGCACCTCTTCGGAGACCACGATGTCGCCCACTTTCAAGGTGCTGGCCAGGCCGCCGGCGGAGCCGGTATTGATCACCAGGTCCGGCTGGCAATGTTCCAGCAGCAGGGTGGTGCCCATCGCCGCGGAGACTTTGCCGATGCCGGACTTCAGCAGCGCAACCTCAACGCCGCCGATCTGGCCGGTATAGATTTCACAGCCCGCACGTTGAATGGTCTGACGGTTTTCTATTTGATCGCGCAGCAGGGTGACTTCCTGCTCCATGGCGCCGATGATGCCTACTTTCATAAATAACACTCGCTGTTGGGGTGTGGGAATTGCGCCATAGTCTATCATGGCTGTCAGAGAGAGATAATCCGTTGCATCCGCCGTCGGGAATTGTTATCACGGGGGCTGGGCGCAACCGCGGAGAAACAGATGTCCGGGATCGACTTCAAACAAAAAATCAGCTTCCAGCGGCCATTCAGCAAACCGATCGAGGCCGAGGAAGAGTACGACATCGTGCGGCAGTTCGAGAGCGATCGCGGGCGCATCGTCAACTCGGCGGCGATCCGCCGTCTGCAGCAGAAAACCCAGGTGTTTCCGCTGGAACGCAACGCGGCGGTGCGCAGCCGCCTGACGCACTCGATGGAGGTGCAGCAGGTGGGGCGGCATATCGCCAAAGAGATCCTCAACCGCTTCAAGCAGGATGGGCGCATCGACGAGCTCGGCCTGGCCCGGTTGCTCGCGCCCTTCGAAAGCATCGTAGAAATGGCCTGCCTGATGCATGACATCGGCAATCCGCCGTTCGGCCACTTCGGCGAGTCGGCGATCAACGACTGGTTCGCCCAGCGGCTCGATCCCGCCAGCTGCGGCAGCGAGCCGGGCAGCCACGATCGCTGTCAGGTCGCGGTGCTGCGCCTGCACGAAGGAGAGAGCGATCTTAATCGGCTGCGCAGCCGCATCCGTCAGGACCTGAGCCATTTTGAAGGCAACGCTCAGGCGATCCGCATGGTCTATACCCTGCTGAAGCTCAATCTGACCTATGCCCAGGTGGGCTGCATCCTGAAATATACCCGCCCGGCCTATTGGGCGAGCGAGATCCCGGCCGGCCGCAGCTACCTGATGAAAAAGCCCGGTTATTATCTGGCGGAGGAAGCCTTCGTCGATCGGCTGCGGCGCGAACTGCATATGGGCGAATTCGATCGTTTCCCGCTGACCTATATTATGGAGGCCGCCGACGATATTTCTTATTGCATTGCCGATCTCGAAGACGCGGTGGAAAAAAATATTTTCACCGTCGAGCAGCTGTATCAGCATCTTATTCAAGAGTGGGGCGACATTGCGCCGGGGGATCTATTCGATAAAACCGTCGCCAGCGCCTTCCGTAAAATCGATAAGGGCGGCGCGCGGCGCAGCGCGGAAGATCAGTTCTTCATGTATCTGCGGGTATTTACCGTAGCGCGGCTGGTGCCGCACGCGGCGCAGCGCTTTATCGACAACCTGGACGCGGTGTACCAGGGCCACTTCAATCAGGCGCTGCTGGAAGACTCCAGCCCGGCCTACCAACTGCTGAAAATATTCAAGAATGTGGCGTTCAAGCACGTATTCAACCACCCGGAGGTGGAGCAGCTCGAGCTGCAGGGGTATCGGGTGATCAGCGGCCTGCTGGACATTTACAGCCCGCTGCTGGCGATGCCGCTGGGCGATTTTACCCAGCTGGTGCAGGAAGACAGCCACCGCGCCTACCCGATTGAAACGCGGCTGTTCCACAAGCTTTCCACCAAGCACCGGCTGGCGTATGTCGAAGCGGTTGAAGGGCTGCAGCATTTGTCGCAGGACCAGCAGGCGATCAGAGAATATTATTTCCGCGCGCGTTTATTGCAGGATTACATCAGCGGAATGACGGACCTTTATGCTTACGATGAATACCGCAGATTAATGGCGGCGGAATAATTCATACATTCAATAATTACCAGCGATTCCAAACGGTTGTCTGTCTCGAGTTTTGTAAAGACAGACAATATTTGTTTACTATTACCCATAATCTGCGCCGGAACTTCAGTGTATTAATTAACTCTGACTATGCACAAGACCGTAATACTTTTCTGCACGACTTTATAAGAGACACACAGATGAAAAAAACCGCATTAGTTCTGAGCGCACTGGCATTCAGTATCGGCATGGCGATGGGCCCGGTGACGGCCAACGCCGCCGAAACCGCCTCTTCCAGCACCCAGCAGTTGCCGAGCCTGGCGCCGATGCTGGAAAAGGTGATGCCTTCCGTAGTGAGCATCAACGTCGAAGGCAGCACCACGGTCAATACGCCGAGAATGCCGCAGCAGTTCCAGCAGTTCTTCGGGGAAGACTCGCCGTTCTGCCAGGACGGTTCGCCGTTCCAGGGCTCGCCGATGTGTCAGGGCGGGCAGACCGGCCCGGACGGCCAGCCGCAGGGCACGCAGCAAAAATTCCAGGCGCTGGGCGCCGGGGTGGTGATCGATGCGGCTAAAGGCTATGTGGTGACCAACAACCACGTGGTGGACAACGCCAATAAAATCCAGGTGCAGCTGAGCGACGGGCGCCGCTTCGACGCCAAGGTGATCGGCAAGGATCCGCGTTCCGACATCGCCCTGATCCAACTGAAAGACTTCAAGAATCTGACGGCCATCAAGATGGCGGATTCCGATCGGCTGCGCGTCGGCGATTACACCGTGGCGATCGGCAACCCGTATGGGCTGGGTGAAACCGCCACCTCGGGCATCGTTTCCGCGCTGGGCCGCAGCGGGTTGAATATCGAAAACTACGAGAACTTCATTCAGACCGACGCGGCGATTAACCGCGGCAACTCCGGCGGCGCGCTGGTCAACCTGAACGGCGAGCTGATCGGCATCAACACCGCGATCCTGGCGCCGGACGGCGGCAATATCGGCATCGGTTTCGCCATCCCGAGCAACATGGTGAAAAACCTGACCGCGCAGATGGTCGAGTATGGTCAGGTGAAACGCGGTGAACTGGGCATTATGGGCACCGAGCTGAACTCCGAGCTGGCCAAGGCGATGAAGGTCGACGCGCAGCGCGGGGCGTTCGTCAGCCAGGTGATGCCGAAATCTTCCGCCGCCAAGGCGGGCATCAAGGCCGGCGACGTGATCGTCACCATGAACGGCAAGGCCATTTCCAGCTTCGCCTCGTTCCGGGCGGAGATCGGCACCCAGCCGGTCGGCAGCAAGATGTCGCTGGGCATCATCCGCGACGGCAAACCGCTGACCGTCGACGTGACGCTGGAGCAGAGCGCCCAGACTCAGGTGGAGTCCGGCAATATCTATACCGGCATCGAAGGGGCCGAGTTGAGCAATACCCAGCTCGGCGCGCAGAAAGGCGTCAAGGTGGACAACGTCAAGGCCGGCAGCGCCGCTGCGCGCATCGGCCTGAAAAAAGGCGATGTGATCCTGGGCGTGAACCAGCAGCCGATCCAAAATCTGGGCGAACTGCGCAAAATCCTCGACAGCAAACCGTCGGTGCTGGCGCTGAATATCCAGCGCGGCGACAGCCAGCTGTATCTGCTGATGCAGTAATCGCCCCCGGCAGGCAACGCAAGGCACGCTTCGGCGTGCCTTTTTCATGCCATAAAAGCGAAACTGTGAACCTCGCCACAACTCCAGCGGCTGCCGCCCAGCTTTGGGCAACTGCACAATGTGCCCGACGATCGCCGTCGCTATGCTGGGCGTTTGGCACTTTTCCGGGCAGGAGATAGGCATGTCGGAATACCATCTCGATGGCAAACTGGCGCAGGAAATCGTCGCGCGCACCATGAAAATCATCGGCAGCAACGTCAACGTGATGGATGCGCGCGGCAAGATTATCGGCAGTGGCGATCGTGAACGGGTGGGGGAGCTGCATGAAGGGGCGCTGCTGGTGCTGTCGCAGGCGCGGGTCGTGGATATCGACGAAGGGGTGGCGCGGCATCTGCACGGCGTGCGTCCCGGCGTGAATCTGCCGCTGCGCATCGGCGGGCGCATCGTTGGCGTCATCGGCCTGACCGGCAATCCGGGCCAGCTGCGCCAATATGGCGAACTGGTGTGCATGACCGCCGAAATGATGCTGGAACAGGCGCGGTTGCTGCATATGCTGGCGCAGGACAGCCGGCTGCGCGAAGAATTGGTGCTGAATCTGATCCGCACCGACGAACTCTCGCCGGCGTTGATGGAGTGGGCGCAGCGTTTGGGCATCGATCCGAACCAACCGCGGGTGGCGGCGGTGGTGGAGGTCGACAGCGGCCAGCTGGGCGTCGACAGCGCCATGGCCGAGCTGCAGCAGTTGCAAACGCTGCTGACCATGCCGGAGCGCGACAACTTAATCGCCATCGTTTCGCTGAGCGAAATGGTGGTGCTGAAACCGGCGCTCAACGGCCATGGGCGCTGGGAGGCCGAAGAGCATCGACGGCGGGTCGACAATCTGCTGTCGAGAATGAATGAAAGCAGCCGGCTGCGGGTGCGCATCGCGCTGGGCAACTACTTTACCGGCCCGGGCAGCATCGCCCGTTCTTACCGCACCGCGCGCACCACGCTGGCGGTCGGCAAGCAGCGCATGCCGGAACAGCGCACCTACTACTATCAGGATCTGATGTTGCCGGTGCTGCTGGACAGCCTGCGCGGCGGCTGGCAGGCGGATGAGCTGACGCGCCCGCTGGCGCGGCTCAAGTCGATGGACGGCAACGGCCTGCTGTTGCGTACGCTGGCCGCCTGGTTCCTGCATAACGTACAGCCGACGGCGACCGCCAAGGCGCTGTATATTCATCGCAATACGCTGGAGTATCGCCTCAATCGCATCGCGGAGCTGACCCGGCTCAACCTGGCCAGCTTCGACGATCGGCTGTTGTTGTACATCAGCCTGCAGTTGGATGCCGATGCCTGAGCGCTTCAGGTCACCGGCGCCGGGTTGAACACCGCCAGCGCATTGTGCAGCCCCCATTGATCCGACCAGGTTTGCTTGCGCCCGCTGGCGATATCCAGCATCAGTTCAAACAGCTGCCAGCCGACCTGCTCGATGGTGGCTTCGCCGCTGGCGATAGTGCCGGCATTGATGTCCATCAGATCGTACCACCGCTCCGCCAGCGCGTTGCGGGTCGCCATCTTGATCACCGGCACCGCCGCCAGGCCGTAGGGGGTGCCGCGGCCGGTGGTGAACACCTGCAGCGTCATGCCGGAGGCCAGCTGCTGCGTGCCGCAGACGAAGTCGCTGGCGGGGGTGGCGGCGAAAATCAGCCCGCGTTTGCTGGGGCGCTGGCCGGGCGACAGTACCTCGACGATGGCGCTGCTGCCGGACTTGGCGATGGAGCCCAGCGCCTTTTCCACCACGTTGGCCAATCCGCCCTTCTTGTTGCCGGGCGAGGGGTTGGCGCTGCGATCGCTTTGCCCGGCTTCGAGATAGGCGTCGTACCAGGCCATCTCCTCCAGCAAGCGCTTGCCAACCTGTTCATCCGCCACCCTGGGGGTCAACAGATGCACCGCGTCGCGCACTTCGGTGACCTCCGAGAACATCACGGTCGCGCCGCAGCGCACCAGCAGATCGGCGGCGTAGCCCACCGCCGGGTTGGCGGTGACGCCGGAAAAGGCGTCGCTGCCGCCGCACTGCATGCCGACCACCAGCTCAGAGGCCGGGCAGCGTTGGCGGCGGCGAGCGTTCAGGCGCTGCAGATGGCGTTCGGCTTCCCTCAGGATGTCGTCGATCATCGATTTGAAACCCACATGTTTTTCATCCTGCAGGCGCACGATGCGCTGTTCGTCGAGCGAAATGGCCTGAACGTCGGGCGTGCCCTGCAGCAGCCGTTCCGGCTGCAGCTTTTCGCACCCCAGCCCGACAATCATCACTTCGCCGCCGAAGTTGGGATTGAGCGCCAGATTGTGAAGGGTGCGGATCGGCACCGCCGCCGCCGGGGCGTTGATCGCCACGCCACAGCCATAGAGGTGGTTGAGGGCGACGACGCCGTCCACCTGCGGATAGCGCGGCAGCAGGTCGCGTTCGATGATCTTCACCGCATAATCGACGACGCCGGCGACGCAGTGCACGCTGGTGGTGATCCCCAGCAGGTTACGGGTGCCGACGCTGCCATCGGCGTTGCGGTAGCCGTCGAAGCTATAGCCTTCCAGCGCCGGCAGCGCGGCGGGCACCTTATTGGCCAGCGGCAGGCGATGCAGCTCCGGCGCCGCGGGCAACGACACCAGCGACTCGTCTATCCAGCAGCCGCGTGCAATGGCGCGCAGCGCATGGCCGATGATTTCGCCGTAGCGGACAATATCGCCGCCTGCGGGAATATCGCGCAGCGCCACCTTATGGCCCTGAGGCACATGTTCCAGCAGCTGCAATCCGCAGGGGAACCGGGCGCCTTTGGCGAGCCCATTGTTATTGACGACGATGGCGACGTTATCGTCCTCATGGACTTTTATATAAAGAGGTGTTTCATCGTTGTTATTAATTTCAGACATGCTCATTATCCTGGGTCTGATTATTCTTGGTGGGCGCTGTAAATAATAACCGGCACGTTTGCTCATTAATCAGTATAAGCGCGGCGTTGGCGCGCGGCATTATGCAAATGACCGGGATTGGCGTGCGTTGGCGGCGAATTATTTGGCATCGGACCAGCCGATTGTGAGGCCGCTCACGTTACGGGGCGCTGCGGCGGCTTTTCGTGAGCCAGCCGCCATTCCCTTGGGCAGATGCCATAAATTGCCGAAGATATTGTCGTTATCCTTGGCATATTGCCCGATGAGCTCGCCGGTCGGGGCGAATATACTTTTCTACGTAGTGAAATTCATTGGATATAAACATTGCCGCTGAGGTATTAACCGCACCGCTCAATGTTGGCCGCAATTTAATTCAATCGATTTCATTCTGAGATATTAACTCTATCCGTAGTTCAGGATGAATATAGCAAGCCGCTATCATTCAGGAGAACACAATGTCGACAATCAGCTCCGCAGCGAGTTCGATCAAGAGAACCCACACCCGATACTGGATCGTGGTGATGCTGTTCATCGTGACCTCGTTCAACTACGGCGATCGCGCCACCCTGTCGATAGCCGGATCCGCCATGGCCAAGGATATCGGTCTGGATCCGGTGGGCATGGGCTACATCTTCTCGGCTTTCTCATGGGCCTATGTCATCGGGCAGATCCCCGGCGGCTGGCTGCTGGACCGCTTCGGTTCGAAACGGGTCTATTTCTGGAGCATCTTCATCTGGTCGCTGTTCACCCTGCTGCAGGGCTTTGTGGATATCTTCAGCGGCTTCGGCATCGTGGCGGCGCTGTTCGCGCTGCGTTTCCTGGTGGGGCTGGCCGAGGCGCCGTCTTTCCCCGGCAACAGCCGCATCGTCGCCGCCTGGTTTCCGGCGCATGAGCGCGGCACCGCGGTATCGATATTCAACTCGGCGCAGTACTTCGCCACGGTGATCTTCGCGCCGATCATGGGGTGGCTGACGCACGCCGTCGGTTGGTCGCACGTGTTCTTCTTTATGGGCGGGCTGGGGATTGTGCTCAGCTTCATCTGGCTGAAGGTGCTGCACGATCCCCAGGATCATCCGGGCATCAACCAGGCCGAACTGGACTATATCGAAGCCGGCGGCGCGCTGATCAACATGGATCAACCGCAGCTGAAAAAGCGCCAGGCCAAAGGCGAGAAGTGGCATCAGATCAAGCAGCTGCTGCGATCGCGCATGATGGTCGGGGTTTATATCGGCCAGTACTGCATCAATGCGCTGACCTACTTCTTCATCACCTGGTTTCCGGTGTATCTGGTGCAGGCGCGCGGCATGTCGATCCTCAAGGCCGGGATGGTGGCCTCGGTGCCGGCCATCTGCGGTTTCCTCGGCGGCGTGCTGGGCGGCGTGATCTCCGATTATCTGATGCGCCGCACCCAGTCGCTGACCTTCGCCCGCAAGACGCCGATCGTTCTCGGCATGCTGCTGTCGATGTCGATGGTGTTCTGCAACTACGTCAGCGCCGAATGGATGGTGGTCGGCATCATGGCGCTGGCGTTCTTCGGCAAGGGCATCGGGGCGCTCGGCTGGGCGGTGATGGCGGACACCGCGCCGAAGGAAATCAGCGGCCTGAGCGGCGGGCTGTTCAATATGTTCGGCAATATCTCCGGCATCGTCACGCCGATCGCCATCGGTTACATCATCGGCACCACGGGATCGTTTAACGGCGCACTGGTGTTTGTCGGCATTCACGCGCTGCTGGCGGTGGTGAGCTATCTGTTCATCGTCGGCGAAATCAAACGTATCGAACTGAAACCGCTGCGGAGTTAAGGAAAGCATCATGAGCAACACGCAAAGCACGCCGATCATTACCGATATGCGCGTCATTCCGGTCGCCGGCCACGACAGCATGCTGTTGAACATCGGCGGCGCGCACGGGGCCTGTTTTACCCGCAACATCCTGGTGCTGACCGACAGCGCCGGGCATACCGGCGTGGGCGAAGCGCCCGGCGGCGAGGTGATTTACCGCACGCTGGCGGACGCCGCGCCGCGGGTGATCGGCCAGCAGCTGGCTCGCATGAACCGGCTGGTGCACGATATTCACTGCGGCAATCAATCAGCCGATTTCGACGCCTTTGGCCAGGGCGCCTGGACCTTTGAGCTGCGGGTCAACGCGGTGGCGGCGCTGGAGGCGGCGCTGCTTGATCTGATGGGGCAGTTCCTCGGCGTGCCGGTTGCGGAACTGCTCGGGCCGGGCCGCCAGCGGGACGAGGTTGAGGTGCTGGGTTACCTGTTCTATATCGGCGATCGGCAAAAAACCGACTTGCCGTACCAACCCGGTGAGCGGGGGCGCCATCCCTGGTATCACCTGCGACACCAGCAGGCGATGGACACGGCGGCGATCGTCGAGCTGGCCGCGGCGGCGCAAGATCGCTACGGCTTCCGGGATTTCAAGCTGAAGGGCGGCGTGCTGCCGGGCGAACGGGAGATCGACGCGGTTTGCGCGCTGGCGAAAAACTTTCCCGATGCGCGCATTACCGTCGATCCCAACGGCGCCTGGCTGCTGGACGAGGCGATCGCACTGTGCAAGGACATGCGCGGCATCCTCAGCTACGCCGAGGATCCGTGCGGCGCCGAACGGGGCTTTTCCGGCCGCGAGGTGATGGCGGAGTTTCGCCGCGCCACCGGGCTGCCGGTCGCCACCAACATGATCGCCACCAACTGGCGCGAGATGAGCCATGCGGTAATGCTGCAGGCGGTGGACATTCCGCTGGCGGATCCGCATTTCTGGACCATGCACGGCGCGGTGCGCGTCGCCCAGCTGTGCGATGACTGGGGGCTGACCTGGGGCTGCCATTCCAACAATCACTTCGACATTTCCCTGGCGATGTTCACCCACGTCGGCGCCGCCGCGCCGGGCAAACCCACCGCCATCGATACCCACTGGATTTGGCAGGAAGGGCAGCACCTGACCCACAATCCGCTGCAGATAGTCAATGGGCGCATCGCGGTGCCGGATCGTCCCGGCCTGGGGGTGGAGCTGGACTGGAACGCGCTGGAACAGGCGCACCGCCTGCATCAGCAACTGCCTTCCGGCGCGCGCAACGACGCGGCCGCCATGCAGTATCTGGTGCCAGGATGGCAGTTTGATCGTAAACGCCCGGCCTTTGGCCGCTGATTTTTCTCGAGGAGACCCTGATGACCACACTCAGTAGCGCAGCCAAAATTACCGCCATGCAGGTGGTGCCGGTCGCCGGCCATGACAGCATGCTGTTGAACCTGAGCGGCGCGCATGCGCCGTTTTTTACCCGCAACATCGTGATCCTGCAGGACAACGCCGGCCATACCGGCGTCGGGGAAGTGCCGGGCGGCGAAAACATCCGCCGCACGCTGGAAGACGCCCGGCCCTGGGTGGTGGGGAAAACCCTGGGCGAATACAAGAACGTAATGGCGGCGGTGCGCAGCCGCTTCGCCGAACGCGACGCCGGCGGGCGCGGCCAGCAGACCTTCGATCTGCGCACCACCATCCATGTGGTTACCGGCATCGAGGCGGCGATGCTGGATCTGCTCGGCCAGTTGCTCGAGGTGCCGGTCGCGGCGCTGCTGGGCGACGGCCAGCAGCGCGATTCGGTGGAAATGCTCGGCTACCTGTTTTATCTCGGCGATCGCAATAAAACGCCGCTGCCTTATCAGAGCCAGCCGGATCAGCGCTGCGACTGGTATCGGCTGCGGCATGAAGAGGCGCTGACGCCGGCGGCGGTAGTGCGGCTGGCGGAGGCGGCGTATGAAAAATACGGCTTCAACGACTTCAAGCTCAAGGGCGGCGTGCTGGCCGGCGGTGAGGAAGCCGAAGCGGTGAGCGCGCTGGCGGAGCGTTTCCCGCAGGCGCGCATTACGCTGGATCCGAACGGCGCCTGGTCGCTGAACGAGGCGATTTCCCTCGGCAAACAGCTGCGCAACGTGCTGGCCTATGCCGAGGATCCGTGCGGCGCCGAGCAGGGCTTCTCCGGCCGCGAGGTGATGGCGGAGTTCCGCCGCGCCACCGGGTTGCCGACCGCCACTAACATGATCGCCACCGACTGGCGGCAGATGGGGCATACGCTGCAGCTGCAGGCGGTGGATATCCCGCTGGCCGACCCGCATTTCTGGACCCTGCAGGGGTCGGTGCGGGTGGCGCAGATGTGCCACGAGTTCGGCCTGACCTGGGGATCGCATTCCAACAACCACTTCGACATTTCCCTGGCGATGTTCACCCACGTCGCCGCCGCCGCGCCGGGGCGCATCACCGCTATCGATACCCACTGGATCTGGCAGGAAGGCAACCAGCGCCTGACGCATGAGCCGCTGCAGATTATCGGCGGGCGGGTTGAGGTGCCGAAAAAGCCGGGGTTGGGGATTGAGTTGGACCGCGATCGGCTGATGAAGGCTCACGAACTCTACAAGACGCATGGGCTGGGCGCGCGCAACGACGCCCAGGGCATGCAGTACCTGGTCACTGACTGGGCCTTCGACGCCAAACGTCCGTGCCTGGTGCGCTAGCGCCGCCAACCTTCTATTTCACGTTCAACTACAAGGATACGCCATGAAAAGTCGCCTGCTTCCCAATCGCTTTCGCCGTTCGTTGCTGCAGGGAGAAACCCTGATCGGCTGCTGGTCGGCGCTGGGCAGCCCGATAACCACCGAAGTGCTGGGGTTGGCCGGGTTCGACTGGCTGGTGCTGGACGGCGAGCATGCGCCCAACGACGTCGCCACATTCATACCGCAGCTGATGGCGCTGAAGGACAGCGACAGCGCGGCGGTGGTGCGCCCGCCGTGCAATGAGCCGGTGATCATCAAACGCCTGCTGGATATCGGTTTCGACAATTTCCTGATCCCGTTCGTCGAGACCGCGGAGCAGGCGCGATTGGCGGTGGCGTCGACTCGCTATCCGCCGGCGGGCATCCGCGGCGTGTCCGTTTCGCATCGCAGCAACGGTTACGGCACGGTGCCGGATTACTTCGCCGCCATCAACGACAACATCAGCGTGTTGGTGCAGATCGAAAGCCAGGCGGGGGTGACCAATCTGGACGAGATCGCCGCGGTGGAGGGCGTCGACGGCATTTTTGTCGGCCCGGGCGACCTTTCCGCGGCGCTCGGCTATCTCGGCCAGCCGAATCATCCGCAGGTGCAAGCGGCCATTCGCCATATCCTGGAGCGAGCGGCGGCGCACGGCAAACCGAGCGGCATTTTGGCGCCGGCCGAAGCCGATGCGCGTCGCTATCTGGAATGGGGCGCGCGCTTTGTCGCGGTCGGCAGCGATCTCGGCGTCTTGCGCGGCGCCACCCAGGCGCTGTGCGATCGCTTTAAAAAATAACCTATTGCTGATGGAAAATGAGGTAACCGAATGAAAATTGGATTTATTGGCCTGGGCATCATGGGCAAACCGATGAGCAAAAACCTGCTGAAGGCCGGCTATTCGCTGGTGGTGCTCAACCATCATGCGGACACCACCGCCGAGCTGGCGGCGCTGGGCGCAACCGCGGCGGATACGCCCAAGGCGGTGGCGGCGCAGAGCGATATTCTGATCACCATGCTGCCCAACTCGCCGCAGGTGCGGCAGGTGGCGCTGGGGGAAAACGGCATCATCGAAGGCGGCAAACCCGGCTTGGTGCTGATCGACATGAGCTCGATCGCGCCGCTCGCCAGCCGGGAAATCAGCGCCGCGCTGGCGGAAAAACAGATAGCCATGCTGGATGCGCCGGTCAGCGGGGGCGAACCCAAAGCGATAGACGCGACGCTGTCGGTGATGGTCGGCGGCGACCGGGCGGTGTTCGACCGCTGTTTTGAGGTGATGAAAGCGATGGCCGGCTCGGTGGTGCACACCGGGGAGATCGGCGCCGGCAACGTCACCAAGCTGGCGAACCAGGTGATCGTGGCGCTGAATATCGCCGCCATGTCCGAGGCGCTGGTGCTGGCGACCAAGGCCGGGGTGGAGCCGGATCTGGTGTATCAGGCGATTCGCGGCGGACTGGCGGGCAGCACGGTGTTGGACGCCAAAGCGCCGCTGGTGATGGACCGCAATTTTAAACCGGGTTTCCGCATTGAATTGCACATCAAGGATTTGGCCAATGCCTTGGACACCTCGCGGGAAATCGGCGCGCCGCTGCCGCTGACCGGCGCGGTGATGGAAATGATGCAGGTGCTGCAGGCCGATGGGCTGGGGGCGGCGGATCACAGCGCGCTGGCCCGCTATTACGAGCGGTTGGCGCGGGTGGAAGTGGCGCGTCAGCGTTGACGGAGCGTCGATGCCGCCGAGCGTTGTCGTCAAGGAACTGGGCAGTTGAGGAAGCGGGCAGTTTATGAAAATAGTGATCGCGCCGGATTCATATAAAGAAAGTTTGTCGGCCCTGGAGGTCGCGACCCAGATTGAAGCGGGGTTTCGCGAAATCTTTCCCGATGCCGAATACATCAAATTGCCGCTCGCCGACGGCGGCGAAGGCACCGTGGAGGCGATGGTGACCGCCACCGGCGGGCGCAAGGTGGACGTTGAGGTCACCGGTCCCCTGGGCGAAAGGGTGCGGGCCTTTTTCGGCCTGTCCGGCGACGAGCGGAGCGCCTTCATCGAAATGGCCGCCGCCAGCGGTTTGGCATTGGTGCCGGGGCGCAAGCGCAACCCGCTGAACACCACCTCTTACGGCACCGGCGAGCTGATCCGCGCGGCGCTGGATCGTGGGGTAAAGCACTGCATCATCGGCATCGGCGGCAGCGCCACCAATGACGGCGGCGCCGGAATGGTGCAGGCGCTGGGGGCCAGGCTGCTGGATAAAGACGGCAACGCGATAGGGTTTGGCGGCGGCTGCCTGGAGCAGCTCGCCGCCATCGACCTCAGCGGGTTGGATGCGCGCATCGCGCAGTGCCGGTTCGAAGTGGCCTGCGACGTGACCAACCCGTTAACCGGCCGGCAGGGCGCCTCGGCGATTTTCGGCCCGCAAAAGGGGGCGACGCCGCAGATGGTGGAGCAGCTCGATCGCGGGCTGCGGCATTACGCCCGGGCGATAGCGCGGGATATGCATATCGAGGTCGGCGAAGTGCCCGGCGCCGGGGCGGCCGGCGGCATGGGGGCGGCGCTGCTGGCGTTTTGCCACGCCGAGCTGCGGCCGGGCATCGAGATAGTCACCGAAGCGCTGGGCCTGGATGCGTTGGTGCGCGACGCCACGCTGGTGATCACCGGCGAGGGGCGCATCGACAGTCAGAGCGTCAACGGCAAGGTGCCGATCGGCGTGGCGCGCGTCGCCAGGCGCCATCATAAACCGGTGATCGGCATTGCCGGCAGCCTGACGGCCGACGTCGGCGTGGTGCATCAGCATGGGCTGGACGCGGTTTTCAGCGTGCTTTACAGCATCTGCACGCTGGAGGAGGCGCTGGCCAATGCCGCAGACAATGTGCGCATGACCGCGCGCAATATCGCCGCCACCTTGCTGCTGGCGCAGCGGCCTTAATCGTTACGCCCCTCAATCCCGCGGGGCGATATTTCCCGCTCGGGCCGTGGCGTCGTTGCCCAAATGGGCGCGCGCCGCCTGGCTAACCAGCTCTATTTCATCCAATAGCTCCAGCCACTCCGGCTCCAGCTGGTCGTGGCCGACGCCCAGGCGCAGCTGTTGCTCAAGGTAGAAGCACAGCTGCTTCAGGCGCGGTACGCCGCTGTAGCTGCAGCTGCCGTGCAGCTTGTGGATCAGGTCGAGGATGTCGTCGTCCGGCTGGCCGTCGAGCAGCGCCTGCACCCGCTCGCGAACCTGCGGCAGGAAGTCGAGCAGCATTTGCAGCAGATCGCGCGCCAGATCCTGCTTGTTGGCCGCCTGGCGCAGCGCCAGCGGCCAGTCGAGCGACAGGGGGGGCTCACCGGCCTGCCGCGGCGCGGCCGGCGGCTCGCCGCTGTGGTAGCGCGACAGCACCCGGGTCAGCATCGCTTCGTCGATCGGTTTGGCCAGGTAATCGTCCATGCCGGCCTGCAGCAGATGTTCACGCTCGCCGCTGACCGCATGGGCGGTAACGGCGACGATCGGCGTCGAATTGTGGTGCGGCAGCTGGCGAATCAGTTCGCTGGTGCGAATGCCGTCGATCTTCGGCATCTGAATATCCATCAGGATCAGGTCCAGCACGTTGTCGCGCGCCAGCTCCAGCGCCTCTTCGCCGCTTTCGCACAGCAGGGTTTTCTCCACCTGTTCCGCCAGCAGCGTGCCGATCAGCTTCAGGTTGGCCGGGTTGTCGTCGACCGCCATCACCGTCAGCGGCAGGCGTTTACGCTCCGGCTGCGCGCTGAGGCGCAGCGGCGCCTCCATCCGCAGCAGCGGGAACAGACGGTTGCTGGTGATGGGTTTGATCAGGCAGCCGAGCGCGCCCAGCTGTTTCAGCCGTTCGGCGTTGATTTGCGACTGGCACGGCAGCGCCAGGATCACCCGGCCGGCGACCTTCAGCGCGGCCAGCAGCTTGTCCTCATGCTGCGCCATATTGGTGCGGAATGGGATCGGCACGCCGACCAGCAGGAAGTCGTATTCGCTTTGCGGCAGCTGGGCCAGCGTCGGCGAGTGGGTGATCACCAGCGGGGTGATGCTGAGCATGTTGAGCGTCGCCTGCGCCGCGGTCGGGTTGGATTCGATATAGGCCAGCGTCTTGCCGCGCAGGTCCGGCAGGCTTGGCGGCAGCGACAGCATGCTCTCGTTCAGGTCGAGCTGGATATGGAACCAGAAGGTCGAGCCGCGGTTCAGCTGGCTGTGGAAGCAGATATCGCCGCCCATTTCCTTCACCAGCTTTTGGGTGATCACCAGCCCGAGGCCGGTGCCGCCGTGGCGGCGGGAAATGCTGGCGTCGGCCTGACGGAACGCCTGGAACAGCTGCGACTGCTGGCGCTCGGAAATGCCGATGCCGGTATCGTGGATCTGCACTTCAAGCTCCACCCGACGCTCCAGCTGTTTGCGCAGCTCGACGCGGATGTCGATGTTGCCGGTCTCGGTAAACTTGACCGCGTTGCCCAGCAGGTTGGTGATGATCTGCTGCAGGCGCAGCGAGTCGCCGATCACCTGTTCCGGCACGTCGTTGTGCACGTCCAGCGTCAGTTCCAGCCCTTTATCGTGGGCGCTGGGGGCCAGCAGCACGATCACCTCATCCAGCGTTTCGCGCAGCGAGAAGGGGATGTGCTCCAGCACCAGCTTGCCGGCTTCCAGCTTGGAGAAGTCCAGCACGTCGTTGATGATGGTCAGCAAATTATTGGCCGAGCGTTCGATGGTTTGCAGATAGTCGGCCTGGGTGACGCTCAGGTCGGTTTTCAGCATTTGACGGGTAAAGCCGATAACGCCGTTCAGCGGGGTGCGCAGTTCGTGCGACATGTTGGCCAGGAATTCGGATTTGATGCGCGCCGCTTCCTGGGCGCGTTTTTTCGCCAGATCCAGCTCGACGTTCTGGATCTCCATCTGTTCCAGCGTTTCACGCAGATCGGAGGTAGCCTGATCGATATTCTGCTGCATCTCTTCGTGGTAGGCGGTGAGCGACATCGCCATCGAGTTGATGCCGTTCTTCAGCATATGCAATTCGCCGAGCATGAAACCTTCGACGCGGCTGTCGAGCTGGCCGCGGCGGATGCGGTCGACGGTATTCACCATATTGCGGATCGGGCCGGTCACGTCGCGCATCAGGCGGTAGGCGAACAGGATGGCGATGCACATGCACAGCAGCAGCAACAGGGTGGAGACGAACACCTCTTTGTACTGCTGCAGCCGCACCGACTGCAGATCCAGCTCGATAGCCACATAGCCCAGGTTGTTGTCCGGATGGCTGCCGCCGTCGGCGGTTTCGTCCGGATATTGGCTTTCCGACAGGATCGGCGTGCGCAGGATCAGCGAATCGCCGCGCCGGGTCAGCATCAGATCGGTGGGGAATGGCACACCTTTCGGCAGCTGCAACTGGGCGAAGTTGTGATGATAATTGGACGTGACAAACAGGTTATTCTGCGCATCGAACACCGTAATCGAACGCACGATGTCCGAATGGCGGCGGTGCAACAGGCTGACCAACTGCCTGACCGATTCGCGGCTGCGGAACGTCATGCCGTACTCGCTGGCCACCGCCAGCGGCTCGATGATGCTGGCGCCGGCGTCCACCAATTGCTCCTGCAGCTCGTTGTAGCGGTGCACCACGAAGAAGGTGCTGAGCAGCAAACCAATCAGCAGGGTCGGGGCCAGAATCAGGATCATCATGCGCGCACGCAGGCTGTATTTGGTCATGGGATTCCAATGTGGGAGAATTGACGGCTGACACTAGCTTAATGAACCAGCACACAATCGACAAATATGGCGCAATTCTACTCTCCCAAACGCCGCGTGACGACCCGGCAGAGCTTACAAATATTGACCGTGACGGTCAGCGACCTCGATCCCTTCGGCCAGGGCGTGGCGCGCCACAACGGCAAGGCGGTGTTCGTGGCGGGCGTGTTGCCCGGCGAACAGGCGGAAATTCAGCTGACGGAAGACAAGCGTCAGTTCGCCAAGGGCAAGCTGAAGCGTCTGCTGACCCGCAGCCCGCAGCGGGTTGAACCGCGCTGCCCGCACTTTGGCGTTTGCGGCGGTTGCCAGCAGCAGCATGCGGATGAGGCGCTGCAGCAGCAGAGCAAAGCGGCGGCGCTGGTGCGCATGATCGCCCGCGAAACCGGCGTTACGCCGCCGCAGGAGCCGGTGATCGCCGGGCCGCAATACGGCTATCGCCGCCGCGCCCGCCTGGGCCTGGCCTGGCAGCCGAAGCTGCAGCGGCTGGCGATGGGCTTTCGCCAGGCGGCCTCCAGCGAGCTGGTGCCGGTGAGCCATTGCCCGGTGCTGCGTCCCGAACTGGAACAGCTGCTGGCGCCGCTGCGCGATTGCCTGAGCGGGTTGCAGGCCGTGCGGCGTCTGGGCCACGCCGAGCTGGTGTTGGCGGACAACGGGCCGGTGCTGGTGCTGCGTCATCTCGACGCGCTGAAGGAGGAGGATCGCCAGGCGCTGCTGGCGTTTGCGCAGCAAAAAAGCGTAACCATTTATTTGGCGCCGGACAGCGATCGGCTGGAAAAACTGTGCGGTGAAACGCCGTATTATCAGGTCGACGGGCTACGCTTAGACTTCAGCCCGCGGGACTTCATTCAGGTCAATGACGCGGTAAATCAGCAAATGGTGGCGCAGGCCCTTGAATGGCTCGAGGTTCAGCCCAATGATCGGGTATTGGACCTGTTCTGCGGCATGGGCAACTTTACCCTGCCGCTGGCGCGGCGCGCCGCGGCGGCGGTGGGCATAGAAGGTGTTGCCACGCTGGTGGCGAATGGGCAATATAATGCACATAAGAATATGCTGAATAATGCCTCCTTCTTCCACGAGAACCTGGAGGAGGACGTTGCGCGGCAACCTTGGGCAGCACAAGGATTTGATAAAGTGATGCTGGATCCTGCCCGTGCCGGTGCGGCTGGAGTGATGTCACACATTGTAAAACTGGCGCCAGGGCGGGTGGTTTACGTTTCCTGTAACCCCACCACGCTGGCTCGCGACAGCAAAGTGTTGCTGGACGCCGGTTATCGTCTTGCGCGCGTGCGGATGCTGGATATGTTTCCGCACACGGGGCATCTTGAGTCAATGGCGCTGTTTATCAACGACACTGCGCCAGAGGTCGCTGCATAGTAGGGAGAGGTTATGGTTGCGGTAAGAAGTGCACATCTGAATACGGCGGGTGAATTCGCTCTCGATGAGTGGATCGCCAGCTTGGGGCTACCTAACCCGCAGTCATGTGAGCGATTAGCCGCAACCTGGCGTTATTGTGAGCAGCAGACCCAGAACCATCCCAACGCGCCGCTGTTGCTGTGGCGCGGCCTCGAAATGGTCGAGATCCTCTCCACCCTGAGCATGGACAACGACAGCATGCGCGCCGCGCTGCTGTTCCCGCTGGTGGATGCCGGCATCGTGCAGGAAGAGGTCTTGACCGAGGAGTTCGGCAAGGGCATCACCTACCTGGTGCACGGCGTGCGCGATATGGACGCCATCCGCCAACTGAAAGCCACCCAAAACGACTCGATGGCCTCCGAGCAGGTCGACAACGTGCGGCGCATGCTGTTGGCGATGGTGGAGGACTTCCGCTGCGTGGTCATCAAGCTGGCGGAGCGCATCGCCCACCTGCGGGAGGTGAAGGACGCGCCGGAAGACGAGCGCGTGCTGGCGGCCAAAGAGTGTTCCAACATCTATGCGCCGCTGGCCAACCGCCTCGGCATCGGGCAGCTGAAATGGGAGCTGGAGGATTTCTGCTTCCGTTATCTGCACCCGGAAGAATACAAGCGCATCGCCAAACTGCTGCACGAGCGCCGCATCGATCGCGAGCAGTTTATCGACGACTTCGTCGCCTCGCTGCGCGGCGCGATGGCCGCTGAAAGCGTCAAGGCCGAAATCTACGGCCGACCAAAACACATTTACAGCATCTGGCGCAAGATGCAGAAAAAGCACCTGGCCTTCGACGAGCTGTTTGACGTGCGCGCGGTGCGCGTGGTGGTCGAACGCCTGCAGGATTGCTATGCGGCGCTGGGGATCGTGCATACCCACTTCCGCCATCTGCCGGACGAGTTCGACGACTACGTCGCCAACCCGAAACCGAACGGCTATCAGTCGATTCATACCGTGGTGCTGGGCCCGCGCGGCAAAACGCTGGAAATTCAGATCCGCACTCGCCAGATGCACGAAGACGCCGAGCTGGGCGTGGCCGCGCACTGGAAGTACAAAGAGGGCGCGGTGGCGACCGTGCGTTCCGGTTACGAGGAACGCATCGCCTGGTTGCGCAAGCTGATCGCCTGGCAGGAAGAGATGGCGGACTCCGGCGAGATGCTCGACGAAGTGCGCAGCCAGGTGTTCGACGATCGGGTCTACGTGTTTACGCCGAAAGGCGACGTGGTGGATCTGCCGGCCGGCTCCACGCCGCTCGACTTTGCCTACCATATCCACAGCGACGTCGGCCACCGCTGCATCGGCGCCAAGATTGGCGGGCGCATCGTGCCGTTCACCTATCAATTGCGGATGGGCGATCAGATTGAAATCATCACCCAGAAACAGCCGAACCCGAGCCGCGACTGGCTGAACCCGAACCTGGGCTACGTCACCACCAGCCGCGGGCGATCGAAGATCCACAACTGGTTCCGCAAGCAGGATCGCGACAAGAATATCCTGGCCGGCCGCCAGATGCTGGACAGCGAACTGGAGCATCTGGGCATCAGCCTGAAAGAGGCCGAAAAACTGCTGATCCCGCGCTACAACATGAATTCGCTGGATGAAGTGCTGGCGGCGATCGGCGGCGGGGACATTCGCCTCAACCAGATGGTGAACTTCCTGCAGGGCAAGTTCAACAAACCGAGCGCCGAAGAGCAGGATCGCGAAGCGCTGCGCCAGCTGGTACAGCAGAAAGCGCCGCCGCCGACCCGCAGCAAGGACAACGGCCGGGTGGTGGTGGAAGGGGTGGGCAACCTGATGCACCACATCGCCCGCTGCTGCCAGCCGATCCCCGGCGACGACATCATCGGTTTTATCACCCAGGGCCGCGGCATCTCGATCCACCGCGCCGATTGCGATCAGCTGGTCGATTTGCAGTCGCATGCGCCGGAGCGCATCGTCGATGCGGTGTGGGGCGAAAGCTATTCCAGCGGCTACTCGCTGGTGGTGCGGGTGATGGCCAACGATCGCAGCGGCCTGCTGCGCGACATCACCACCATTTTGGCCAACGAAAAGGTCAACGTGCTGGGCGTCGCCAGCCGGAGCGACACCAAAAAGCAGTTGGCCACCATCGATATGGATATCGAAATCTACAACCAGCAGGTGCTGGGCCGGGTGCTGGCGAAGCTGAATCAGCTGCCGGACGTGATAGACGCCAAGCGCCTGCACGGCAGCTAAATCCCCTGCGTCTTTCGAGCCGCGTCGATATCGGATGCGGCTCGAAATCCATGAGTTCCGGCGAACGGGCTAGTGCGCCCCCTTTTTCTCAGAGATTTTTTATGACCCAATCCACTCCGCTGCAGCGCCTGCTGAACATCATGAAAACGCTGCGCGACCCGCAGAACGGTTGCCCGTGGGATCGCAAGCAGACCTTCGCCACCATCGCGCCCTACACGCTGGAAGAAACCTACGAAGTGCTGGACGCCATCGAGCGCCGGGACTATGCCGACCTGCGCGATGAGCTGGGCGACCTGCTGTTCCAGGTGGTGTTTTACGCCCAGATGGGGCAGGAGCAGGGGCTGTTCGATTTCGATGAGGTGTGCAACGCCATCAGCGACAAGCTGGAGCGGCGTCACCCGCATATCTTCGGCGACGCCGATGCCGCAGACAGCGAGGCCGTAGCGGCGCGCTGGGAGCGGCTGAAGGCCGGCGAACGCGCCGAGAAAGCGCTGCATTCGGCGCTGGACGATATCCCGCAGGCGCTGCCGGCGCTGATGAAGGCGCATAAAATACAAAAGCGCTGCGCCGCGGTGGGCTTCGACTGGCATACGCTGGGCCCGGTGCTGGACAAGGTGTACGAAGAGATCGACGAAGTGATGCACGAGGCGCAACAGGCGGTGGTCGACGAGCAGAAACTGGAGGAAGAGATTGGCGATCTGCTGTTCGCCACGGTGAACCTGTCGCGCCACCTCGGCCACAAGGCCGAAAACGCGCTGCAGGCCGCCAACCGCAAGTTTGAGCGCCGCTTCCGCCAGGTGGAAGAGATCGTCACGCGGGGCGGGTTGCGGATGGAGGACGCTACGCTGGAGCAAATGGAAGCGGCCTGGCAGCAGGTGAAACGTCGGGAAAACTAATCCGCGCGGGCGTTGTCCTATCAGTGTCGCAATGTTGATCGGCGACAAGGTTCAATCAAGCTGAAACGGTTAAGCTTGAGGTCATGCCAAGCTGAAGTGTGATTTGGCGGCAGGGAAATGCCAACAAACTGAAATCTAAGGCGTTTTATCGTCAAAGAGGGGCGGTAAACTAAAACTTTCTCTGTTAACCCTTTGTTTTTAAAAGAGGGTTGGGGAGGCGCCGCTGGATTAAACCCTGATGAACACCCGATGGTGGCAGAGATGATGGACAGCAAAACGATCGTTTGTAGGTCAAGAGAGGTTCGGGTATACTACTTTCCCGTCTTGGTTCTTCCATCGTCTTTAAACCTAAACTCTCAGGTTCAGCATGACAACTAATTATATTTTTGTGACCGGCGGGGTCGTATCCTCTCTGGGTAAAGGCATTGCCGCAGCCTCTCTGGCGGCTATTCTTGAAGCCCGTGGCCTCAACGTTACCATCATGAAACTGGACCCGTACATCAACGTGGATCCGGGCACCATGAGCCCGATTCAGCATGGGGAAGTTTTCGTCACCGAAGACGGCGCAGAAACCGATCTGGATTTGGGTCACTACGAGCGCTTCATTCGCACCAAAATGTCGCGTCGCAACAACTTCACCACCGGTCGCATCTACTCCGACGTTCTGCGTAAAGAACGCCGCGGCGACTATCTGGGCGCTACCGTACAGGTTATCCCGCACATCACCAATGCTATCAAAGAACGCATCCTGGAAGGCGGCGAAGGCCACGATGTGGTGCTGGTGGAAATCGGCGGCACCGTCGGCGATATCGAATCGCTGCCGTTCCTCGAAGCCATTCGCCAGATGGCGGTGGAAGTGGGCCGCGAACACACCCTGTACATGCACCTGACGCTGGTGCCTTACATGGCGGCTGCCGGTGAAGTGAAAACCAAACCGACTCAGCATTCCGTAAAAGAACTGCTTTCGATTGGTATTCAGCCGGACGTGCTGATCTGCCGTTCCGATCGCGCAGTTCCTGCTAACGAACGCGCGAAAATCGCACTTTTCTGCAACGTGCCGGAAAAGGCGGTTATCTCTCTGAAAGATGTTGATTCCATTTATAAAATCCCCGGCCTATTGAAATCTCAGGGGCTGGACGATTATATTTGTAAACGATTCAGCCTGAACGCGCCAGAAGCCAACCTGGCCGAATGGGAACAGGTGATTTACGAAGAAGCCAACCCGGGCGGCGAAGTGACTATCGGCATGGTCGGCAAATACGTCGAACTGCCGGACGCCTACAAGTCGGTGATCGAAGCGCTGAAGCACGGCGGGTTGAAAAACCGTCTGACCGTGAACATCAAGCTGATCGACTCGCAGGATGTGGAAACCCGCGGCGTGGAAGTGCTGAAAGGGCTGGACGCGATCCTGATCCCTGGCGGCTTCGGCTACCGCGGCGTAGAAGGCAAGGTGATGACCGCACGCTATGCGCGCGAGAACAACATCCCTTACCTGGGCATCTGCCTGGGCATGCAGGTGGCGTTGATGGAGTTCGCTCGCAACGTTGCCGGCATGGAAAACGCCAACTCGACCGAGTTTATGCCAGACTGTAAGTACCCGGTGGTGGCGTTGATCACCGAATGGCGCGACGAAGACGGCAACGTCGAAGTGCGCACCGAAGAAAGCGATTTGGGTGGCACGATGCGCGTCGGTGGCCAACAATGCCATCTGACCGACAATAGCCTGGTGCGCCAGCTGTACGGCGAACCGACCATTGTTGAGCGCCATCGTCACCGTTACGAAGTTAACAACATGCTGTTGAAGCAGATCGAAGCCGCCGGGCTGCGCGTAGCCGGCCGTTCCGCCGACAACAAGCTGGTTGAGATCATTGAACTGCCGAATCACCCGTGGTTTGTGGCCTGTCAGTTCCACCCGGAATTTACTTCAACGCCGCGTGATGGGCATCCGTTGTTCGCCGGCTTTGTGAAGGCCGCCGGTGAGCATCAGAAGCGCCAGGTGAAATAAAATATTTGGTGGGCGGCGCACGGTGAGAACGGTGCGCTGTTTGTCTGGAGTTTTAGTTTAACTTGTACTGAGGAAAACCTAATGTCCAAAATCGTTAAAGTCATCGGTCGTGAAATCATCGACTCCCGTGGTAACCCGACTGTAGAAGCCGAAGTTCATCTGGAAGGCGGTTTCGTCGGTCTGGCTGCTGCGCCGTCAGGTGCTTCCACCGGTTCCCGTGAAGCACTGGAACTGCGTGACGGTGACAAGTCTCGTTTCCTGGGTAAAGGCGTACTGAAAGCCGTTGCCGCAGTAAACGGTCCGATCGCACAGGCAGTACTGGGTAAAGATGCCAAAGACCAGGCGAACATCGACAAGATCATGATCGAGCTGGACGGCACCGAGAACAAATCCCAATTCGGCGCTAACGCCATCCTGGCGGTTTCCCTGGCTGCCGCTAAAGCTGCCGCCGCTTCCAAGGGCATGCCGCTGTATGAGCACATCGCTGAACTGAACGGCACTCCGGGCAAATTCTCTATGCCACTGCCGATGATGAACATCATCAACGGCGGCGAGCACGCCGACAACAACGTCGACATTCAGGAATTCATGATCCAGCCGGTTGGCGCGAAAACCCTGAAAGAAGCGGTGCGCATCGGTTCCGAAGTGTTCCATCACCTGGCGAAAGTGCTGAAAGCCAAAGGCTTGAACACCGCAGTAGGCGACGAAGGCGGCTACGCGCCAAACCTGGGCTCCAACGCCGAAGCGCTGGCTGTTATCGCCGAAGCGGTAAAAGCGGCGGGCTACGAGCTGGGCAAAGACGTGACCCTGGCGATGGACTGTGCGGCTTCCGAATTCTACAAAGACGGTAAATACGTGCTGGCCGGCGAAGGCAACAAAGCCTTCACTTCCGAAGAGTTCACCCACTTCCTGGAAGAGCTGACCAAACAGTACCCAATCGTATCCATCGAAGACGGCCTGGACGAATCTGACTGGGACGGTTTCGCTTACCAGACCAAAGTGCTGGGCGACAAAATCCAGCTGGTTGGCGACGATCTGTTCGTGACCAACACCAAGATCCTGAAAGAAGGCATCGAGAAAGGCATCGCCAACTCCATCCTGATCAAGTTCAACCAGATCGGTTCCCTGACCGAAACTCTGGCGGCTATCAAGATGGCGAAAGACGCCGGCTACACCGCGGTGATCTCTCACCGTTCAGGTGAAACCGAAGACGCTACCATCGCCGACCTGGCGGTAGGTACTGCGGCTGGCCAGATCAAAACCGGTTCCATGAGCCGTTCTGACCGCGTTGCCAAATACAACCAGCTGATTCGCATCGAAGAAGCGCTGGGCGACCGTGCGCCGTTCAACGGCCTGAAAGAAGTTAAAGGCCAGTAAATAACCGCTGAGCGGTTGCTGAATGAAAACCCGCTGCGGCGGGTTTTTTTATGCGACAAAAACAATAAACCTTATGTTATAAATAATAAGTTATTTATATTTTCATCGTGTTTTACCTTTGCCGATTTAACCCGATAATTTCATTGTTATAATCATATTCTTGTTTTTATATTCCGATTTTATTTGATTTATATCTTTTAGTTACTAGACTGCCAATGAGGCAGCGTTATTACCCGTCGTCCTGCCGAACCATTCCCTTAAGCGTAGTGCTTTGAAACTGCCGGTTCAGCGGCCGGTTGGGTGAGGGCTTGATGCGAAAAAGAATTGTGATAGTCGGTGGCGGAACCGGGGGCACCATATTAGCCAATTTGTTGGCCGCCAAGCTGCATCGGGAAATATTGAATAATAAAGTCGAGTTATTAATGCTTTCGGATTCGCCGGTGCATTATTATAAGCCGGCGTTTATGTATGTGGCGTTCAACGCGTTTTTCAAACAGGAATTAATGCGCTCCCAGCAAAGTTTGCTGCGGCCGGAAATAAAATTCGTTGTCGACAGGGCCGAGGCTTTCGATCTCCAACAGCGCCTTATTACCACCCGCAGCGGAAAAAGTTATTCCTATGATTTTCTGGTGTTCGCCACCGGCTGCGTGCCCTGGCCGGAACGCATCGAGGGGCTGGCGCAAGCGGGTGACCATTTTTACCAATATCAGGCCGCGCGCCGGTTGGCGCAGCGGCTGGCGACCATCGAGAAAGGCCGCATCTTCATCACCGTCTCCTTCCCTGAAACCCCCAACGTACCGCATCAGTGCGGCATCGCGCCGATCGAAACCACCCTGATGCTGGATGATTACCTGCGGCGGCGCGGGGTACGCAAAGCGGTGGAAATTGTTTACACCTACCCGACCATCTCCCAACTGCTGCGCAATTGCCTGTTCCTGCAGCGCCCGACCGGCGAAGCGTTGCCGGCCATTTTCGCCGCGCGCGATATTCGCCACCAGCGCGGCTTTACCCTCAGCCGGGTGGATGAACAGCGGAAAATCGCTTACTCCGCCGAAGGCGAGGAGCAGCCGTTCGACATCCTGATGGCGACGCCGCCGATCCGCGCGGTCGAAGCGGTGCGCAATACCGGGCTGAGCGAGTTGCAAAACGGCGAGGGCTGGCTGCCGACCGACCACCAGACGCTGCAGGTGTACGGCCAGCAGGGGGTTTACGTGATCGGCGATACCGTGGATCTGCCGGTCAGCAAGGCCGGCGGTTCCTGCCACAATCAGGCGCCGGTGATCGCCGACAATATCGTGGCGGAAATGCGGCTGGGGCGCACCGTCAGTCATTACGACGGCAAAGTGCAGGCGATTGCGCAGATGGGGCTGCACGCCGGCATGCCGCTGGTGTACGACTATCGTCACGACGTGCTGCCGACGCCGGCCACCAAGGCGGGCGGCATGCTGCGCAACGGTTTTAACCGCGGCCTTTATTGGGCCACGGTGAGGGGGCTGATATGAGCGATAACGCGGAACACGAACCGCTGGCGGCGCTGCTGGACAAGCTGCAGCCGCTGCTGGCCGGCGGCAGGTTGGACAACGTGGTCGATCTGCTGTCGCTGTTGTCGGACCTGGTGGATATCGCCGACAACGCGCTGGTGGAAAAGCTGGCCGGCGTGTTTGAAGGGCTGGTGACGCTGGGGTGGGAGGGCGGCACGGCGTTGAAGATGGCGCACGGCGAACTGCAGCTGAACCCGCAGGCCGCCAACTTTCGCGCGCTGTACGCCCTGCTGCGGCAGCCGGATACCCTGCTGGGCCTGATGCTGGTGCTGCGCACCCTGCAAATCATCGGCCAGCGCACGCGCAACGGCGCACTGCCGCCGGATGCCGCCGACGAGTAATCGAATTGGCTTTACTCACTCAGGTAAGGAGTTGTTATGTCTGCCACTTTTGGCCACGCCTTCGCCACCCGTGCGATTCACCACGGCTACGATCCCCAGCAGCATCAGGGCGCGCTGTGCCCGCCGGTGTATATGAGTTCCACCTTCACCTTCCCCACGGCGGAATACGGCGGCGCCTGCTTTGCCGGCACCGAACCGGGCTATTTCTATTCGCGCATCGCCAACCCGACGCTGAACCTGCTGGAACAGCGCATCGCCAATCTGGAAGACGGGGAGGCGGCGGTGGCGTTTTCCTCCGGCATGGGGGCGATCACCGCCTGCTGCTGGACCTTGCTCAGCCCGGGCGACGAGCTGATCGTCGATGAAACCATTTATGGCTGCACCTTCAGCTATTTTCATCAGGGCCTGGCGCGCTACGGCGTGAAAATAACCCATGTCGACCTGACCCGGCCGGAGCGGCTGGCGGCGGCGATCGGGCCGCGTACCCGGCTGGTGTACTGCGAGACGCCGGCCAACCCCAATATGCGGCTGATCGATATCGCCGCGGTGGCGGAGATTACCCACCGTCAACAGGCGCTGTTGCTGGTGGATAACACCTACTGCACGCCGTATTTGCAACGGCCATTGACGCTGGGCGCCGACATCGTGGTGCACTCGGCCACCAAATACCTCGGCGGCCACGGCGATCTGCTGGCCGGTTTGGCGGTGACCACCCAGGCTCTGGCGCAGGATATCCGGCTGGTGGGGCTGAAGGACATGAACGGCGCGGTGCTGTCGGCGCAGGATGCGGCGCTGCTGCTGCGCGGCCTGAAGACGCTGCCGCTGCGCATGGAGCGCCACTGCGACAACGCCCAGCGGCTGGCGGAGATGCTGGCGCGGCATCCGGCGGTGGCGCGGGTCGACTATCCCGGCCTGGCCACCTTCCCTCAGCACGCCCTGGCGCAGCGGCAAATGGCGCGCCCCGGCGGCATGCTGGCGTTCGAGCTTAAGGGCGGCATGGCGGCGGGTATCCGCTTCCTCAACGCGCTGCGGCTGATACTGCGGGCGGTCAGCCTGGGGGATTGCGAAAGCCTGGCGCAGCACCCGGCCAGCATGACCCACTCGGCCTACAGCGCCGAAGAGCGGCGGCGCCACCATATCAGCGACGGGTTGATTCGGCTGTCCGCCGGGCTGGAGGCGTTTGAGGATCTGCAGGCGGATATCCTGCAGGCGCTGGAGCGCGCCGAGTAAGCCGCCCCGCCGACGGCCGACGGCGGGGAGGGGGTTAACGCAGGGCGGGAGCGATATCCGCCAGAACCGCCTCGTCGCGCAGCAGCGCGGCGGCGGCGGCGATATCGGGCGCCAGCCAGCGATCCTGATGATAAGGCGCCACCTTTTGTCGCAGCTGTCGCCAGGCGCGCCCGGTGCCCTCGCCAAAACGTTGCGGCTGCAAAAATTCGAAAGCCTGCGCCGCCAGCAGATATTCGATCGCCAATATCTGGTTGCAGTTATCCAGCGCACGCCGCAGCCGCAGCGCCGCGCCGGTGCCCATGCTCAGATGGTCTTCCTGCAGCGCCGAGGTGACGTAGTTATCCACCACGCAGGGCTGGGCCAGCTGACGGTTTTCGGCGCACAGCGCGGCCGAAACGTACTGGGCGATCATCATGCCGGAGTTGACCCCCGGCTCGCTGACCAGAAACGCCGGCAGGCCGCTGACCAGCGGATTGATCAACCGATCGATGCGCCGTTCGGCGATGCCGCCCAGCTCGGCGATGGCGATCGCCAGCAGATCGGCGGCCATCGCCACCGACTCGCCGTGCGGGTTGGCCTGCGACATCACCCGGAAGTCATCCGGCGTGCCGAGCAACAGCGGATTGTCGCTGGTGCCGTTCAGCTCGGTGTCAATTTGCCGCTCGGCATGGGCGATTTGGTCGCGGCAGGCGCCATGCACCTGCGGGATCGAACGAATGCTCAGCGCATCCTGGGTGCGGATGCCCTCGCTGGCGGCGATCGCTTCGCTGCCGTTCAGCAGCGCACGCAGGTTCTCGCCCACCGCCTGCATGCCGGGGTGCGGCTTCAGCGCCAGGATCTCCGCGTCGAAGGCGGCGATCTGCCCGCGCAGCGCTTCAAAGCTCATGGCGCCCAGCACGTCGGCCCAGCGGCTCAGCCGGGTCGCATCGGCCAGCGCCAGGCAGCTCAGCCCGGTCATGCAGGGGGTGCCGTTGACCAGGCACAGCCCGTCTTTGGCGCCCAGCGGCGGCAATTCCAGCCCCTCGGCCGCCAGCGCCTGCGCGGCGCTCACCAGCCGGCCGCGGTAACTGACCTCGCCCAGGCCGAGCAGGGCGACGCCGACGTGCGCCATATGGGTCAGATAGCCGACCGAGCCCTGCGCCGGCACCTGCGGCGTGATGCCGCGGTTGAGCAACCCCAACAGCATCGCCACCAGCGGGCGCTGGATGCCGGATTTGCCGTGGCTGTAATTGACGATGGCGCAGCAGATAATGGCGCGCGTTTGTTCGTCGCTCAGCGGCGCGCCGACGCCGCAGGCGTGGCTCATCAGCGTATTGCGCGACAGTTGCGCCAGCTGCTCGCCGTGCAGCGCCTGATTGCACAGCGCGCCCAGGCCGGTATTGACGCCGTAGGCGCGCCGCTCGCTGGCGACGATCTTTTGCACGATCGCCTGGGCGTTGTCGATGCGCGCCCAGGCGGCGTCAGACAGGCTGAGCGGCGCGCCATAACGCGCTACCGCCACGACGTCCCGCCAGCACAGCGGCTGGCTGTCGAGGGTAACGGAAGAAGGGTAATTCATCAGGTTCTCCTCAGGCGCTGGCCATGATAGTCGGGCGCGGCTTCTGCACGTTTTCATCCAGCGCCAGACGGCGCTGCACGAAGCGGTTAACGTATTCATCCGCCGGATTGTTAAGGATCTCCTGCGGGGTGCCGACCTGGATCAGCTTGCCGTCTTTCAGGATCGCGATCCGGTTGCCGATGCGCACCGCCTCGTCCAGATCGTGGGTGATGAACACCAGCGTTTTATGCAGCTCTTTTTGCAGCGCCAGCAGCTGATCCTGCATTTCGGCGCGGATCAGCGGATCGAGCGCGCTGAAGGCTTCGTCCAGCAGAATGATGTCGGTGTCGGTCGCCAGCGCGCGCGCCAGGCCGACGCGCTGGCGCATGCCGCCGGACAGCTGATGCGGATAGGATTTCTCATAGCCTTTCAGCCCGACGGTGTCGATCCAGTGGCGCGCCCGTTCCTGATAGACCTCTTTGGCTTCGCCGCGCACCTTCAGGCCGTAGCCGACGTTGTCCAGCACCGTTTTGTGCGGCAGCAGGCCGAAGCTCTGGAACACCATGCTGATCTTGTGGCGGCGGAAGTGCTCAAGCTGCTTCTCGTCGTAGCGCAGGATATCTTCGCCGTCCACCAGGATCTGGCCGCTGGTGGGGTCGATCAATCGGTTGAAGTGGCGCACCAGCGTAGACTTGCCGGATCCGGACAGCCCCATGATCACGAAGATCTCGCCGGCGGCGATCGACATCGACAGATCGTGCACCCCGACCACGCAATCGGTGGCCGCCTGCACTTCCTGCTTGGTTTTGCCCTGCCGGCTCATCGCCAGCGCCGCCGCCGTTTTGTGGCCGAAAATCTTGTAAACGTTTTGGATTTCGATTTTGTTCATTGGGATTACCTCGCAACGGCGGAGCGGCCATAGGCCTGAGTGATACGGTCAATAACCACGGCCAGAATGACGATCGCCAGGCCAGCCTCCAGCCCCAGCCCGACGTTCAGCGTCTGGATGCCCACCAGCACGTCTTCGCCTAGGCCGCGCGCGCCGATCATCGAAGCCACCACCACCATCGACAGCGACATCATGGTGGTTTGGTTGATGCCGGCCATGATGCTCGGCAGCGCCAGCGGCAGCTGCACGCCGAACAGTTTCTGCCAGCGATTGGCGCCGAAGGCGGTGACCGACTCCATCACTTCCTTGTCGACCTGGCGGATCCCCAGGTCGGTCAGGCGGATCAGCGGCGGCGTGGCGTAGATCACCGTCGCCAGGATCGCCGGCACCTTGCCCAGGCCGAACAGCATCAGCACCGGGATCAGGTACACGAAGCTCGGCATGGTTTGCATCACGTCCATCAGCGGCATCATCACCGCCCGCACCCGGTCGTTGCGCGCCGCCAGCACGCCCAGAGGAATGCCGATAATCACCGCCAGCAGCGTGGCCACCAGCACCAGAGCCAGGGTTTGCATCAGCTTGTCCCACATGCCGGCGGTACCGACCAGCAGCAGCAGGCCGACAATCACCAGCGTCGGCAGCCAGCGGCGGGTGGCGTGCCAGGCCAGCAGCCCGACCACCGCCAGCATCAGCCACCAGGGGGTGGCGCGCAGCAGGCTTTCAAGATGGATCACCGCCCACAGCAGGGTGTCGGAGATCTTGCGGAACATATCGCCATAGTGGGTGACCAGCACATCGACCCAGCCGTTGATCCAATCGGCGATGGAGAAGGTAAAGCGTTCTGGAAACATAAATTTTTCCCCTGTCCGGCCCGGGCCATGCAGGCGCCGGGAGCGTGTTTACTGAAAGCTGAGAATGCCTACAAGGAAGCCTGAATTTTTTTCGCCGCGTCTTCGCTCACCCACTGTTTCCAGATGTCCGGGTGCTGTTTGAAGAACTCCAGCGCCAGCTTCTGCGAGCTGATGCGTTCCTTGCTCATGCGCGCCAGATTCTGGTTAACCAGATCGAGCGGCAGGTTCACTTTCGCCAACACCTGCACCAACTCCGGCGCCTGCTGGTTAAACACGCTGGAAAGGCCGACCTTGATGTGAATGTTTTTGTCCACGCCCGGCTCTTCCAGCTTCACCAGATCGAGCTGGCCCATGATCGGGGTCGGCGACCAGTAATAGAACAGGATGGGCTCGCCGCGGCGGTAGCTGGAGAGGATGGCGGTATCCAGCGCCGGGCCGGTGCCGGGGCGGAAGTTGGTGAACTTGTCGTCCAGCTTGAATTTTTTCAGGATGGCGGTGTTGTCCAGCTCGCAGGTCCAGCCGGCCGGGCAGTTGTAGAAACGGCCTTTTTCCGGTTCTTCCTGATCGCGGAACACCTGCGCGTATTTGGCCAGGTCCGGGATGCTTTTCAGATCCGGCGCCAGCGG
This sequence comes from Serratia ficaria, assembly GCF_900187015.1. Taxonomy (NCBI): domain Bacteria; kingdom Pseudomonadati; phylum Pseudomonadota; class Gammaproteobacteria; order Enterobacterales; family Yersiniaceae; genus Serratia; species Serratia ficaria. The sequence continues at coordinate 907,888 of NZ_LT906479.1, forward strand.
CTTCAGCTTGCGCTTGGCGTCGCCTTCGATCACGTAGCGCGGCACGTACCAGCCTTCCACCGCGCCGACGATCGGGGCGCCGACGCTGACCGCCTTGCCGGCTTTCTCGGCCTTGTTCCACACTTCGCTGCGGCCGATCCACTCTTCGGCGAACACCTGAATATCGTTGGTGCCGATCGCCTGTTCCATGGTGATGGAGTTGCCGGGCAGCGAATCGGTTTTACAGTCATAGCCTTTTTGCAGCACGTACTGCATGACGTCGGTCAGCAGCATGCCGCTTTCCCAGTTCAGGCCGGCGAATTTTACCGGCTTGCCGGATTCGCACCAGCCTGCTGCGCGGGCCGAGAGGCTGCCGGTCATCAGGCCCAGCGCGATTAACGGTAGCCATATTTTGTGTCGTGTTTGCATAGTGATACTCCGCGTTAATGACAAAGAGCCCGGGAACGGCGGGCTCATGGTTTTTAATAGCTTTGCGGCGTGGCGGCGACGGGTGAACCCCCGCCTTTTTTGCGCACCCACAGCCAGTAAGCCAGGGTGAGGAAGGCGACCCACACCAGCCCGACGTACAGGGCGATGCGGCTTTCCTCGAAGTAGCCGAGCAGGCCGATGACGAACAGCATGAACGCCGTCGCCAAGGCGGGCGCTACCGGCCACCAGGGCACCGGGAAGCTCAGCTGGCTGACCTCCCGCGGCGACAGGGTGCGGCGCATGGCTATCTGCGACAGCAGGATCATCAGCCATACCCAGACGGTGGCGAAGGTGGCGATAGAGGCGATGATCATAAATACCTGTTTCGGGATCAGGTAATTGAGGATCACCCCCAGCAGCAGGGCGACCGACATCACCAGCACCGTCATCCAGGGCACGCCGTTGGCGGTCAGTCTGGAGAAGCTTCTCGGCGCCTGACCATCCTGCGCCATGCCGTACATCATGCGGCCGGCGCCGAAGATATCGCTGTTGATGGCCGAAATGGCGGCGGTGATCACCACCACGTTCAGCACGTTGGCGGCGGAGCTGATGCCGAGGTTGCTGAAGATCTCGACGAACGGGCTGCCGTTCTGGCCGATGCTGTTCCACGGATAAATCGCCATCAGCACCAGCAGCGTCAGCACGTAAAACAGCAGGATGCGTACCGGCACGGCGTTGATCGCCTTCGGCAGCACCTTGGCCGGGTCTTTCGCCTCGCTGGCGGTAATGCCGATAATCTCAATGCCGCCGAAGGCGAACATCACCACCGCCAGCGAGGCGATCACGCCGCCGATGCCGTTAGGCATAAAGCCGCCGTGTTGCCACAGGTTGCTGATGCCGGTGGCGTGCTGCGTTTGGCCGAAGCCGAACAGCATCACCGCCGCGCCGCCGACGATCATGGCGACGATGGCGGCGACCTTGATCAGCGACAGCCAGAACTCCATCTCGCCGAATACCTTGACGCTGCACAGATTGAGCGCGCCGATAAACATGATGATGCTGAGCACCCACACCCACTGGGCGACGTCCGGGAACCACAGCCCCATATAAATGCCGAAGGCGGTGACGTCCGCCAGTGCGACGATCACCATTTCGAAGGTGTAGGTCCAACCGGTGAGGAAGCCGGCCAGTGGGCCGAGATAGTGGCTGGCGTAGTGGCCGAACGAACCGGAAACCGGTTGATGCACCGCCATTTCACCCAGCGCGCGCATCACCATGAACACCGCCGCGCCGCCCACCAGATAGGCCAGCAGCACCGCCGGGCCGGCCAGCTGAATGGCGCCGGCGGAGCCGTAAAACAGGCCGGTGCCGATCGCCGAGCCGAGGGCCATAAAGCGGATGTGCCGCGCGTTTAGTCCGCGTCTGAGTTGTGTCGTGTCGTTACGCATGTTGCTTCCCGTTGAGTTTTTTGCCGAACAGGCACGCGCTGCCCGCACCGGGTGGAACGCACCCGGTGGGGACAGAACAAACTGCGTGGTCAGATTTTGTGGTTACGCCAGGCTAGGCAGCAGCGCCGCAGGCAGCAGCGATGTCAGGTGACCGGCCGCCAGCAGCTGGCTGGCGACTTCAATGTCGGGGGCGAAGAAACGATCCTTGTCGTAGAAACTGACATGCTCGCGCAACAAACGGCGCGCCTGCTCCAGCCCTGCGGTGGTTTTCAGGCCGGTGCGGAAATCCAGGCCCTGACAGGCGGCCAGCCATTCGACCGCCAGAATGCCGCGCACGTTGTCGGCCATTTCCCACAGGCGGCGCCCGGCGGCCGGCGCCATGGAAACGTGGTCTTCCTGGTTGGCGGAGGTCGGGATGCTGTCAACGCTGGACGGGTGCGACAGGGCCTTGTTTTCACTGGCCAGCGCCGCGGCGGTAACCTGGGCTATCATAAAGCCGGAGTTCACCCCGCCGTTTTCCACCAGGAACGGCGGCAGCTGCGACATGTGTTTGTCCATCATCAGCGAGATGCGGCGTTCGGACAGCGAGCCGATTTCGGCAAACGCCAGCGCCAGGTTGTCGGCGGCCATCGCCACCGGCTCGGCGTGGAAGTTGCCGCCGGACAGCACGTCGCCCTGTTCGGCGAACACCAGCGGGTTATCGGATACCGCGTTGGCTTCGGTCTCCAGCACTTCGCCGGCCTGGCGAATTTGCGTCAGGCAGGCGCCCATCACCTGCGGCTGACAGCGCAGGGAGTAGGGGTCCTGCACTTTTTCACAGTTGCGGTGCGAATCGGACACCTCGCTGCGCTCGCCGAGCAGATGGCGATAGGCGACGGCGGCGTCGATTTGGCCGCGTTGGCCGCGCACCTCGTGGATACGCGCATCGAACGGGCTGCGCGAACCCAGCGCCGCTTCCACCGTCAGGCTGCCCGTCACGGTGGCGGCGGCGTACAGGTCTTCCGCGTCGAACAGGCCGCGCAGGGCGAAGGCGGTAGAAACCTGGGTGCCGTTCAGCAACGCCAGGCCTTCCTTCGCCGCCAGCGTCAGCGGTTTCAGGCCCGCCTTGGCCAGCGCTTCGGTCGCCGGCAGCCATTCGCCCTGATGGCGCGCCTTGCCTTCGCCCAGCAGCAGCAGGCTCATGTGCGCCAGCGGCGCCAGGTCGCCGGAGGCGCCCACCGAGCCCTTCAGCGGAATGTGCGGGTACACTTCGGCGTTGACCAGCGCGATCAGCGCCTGGATCACCTCCAGACGAATGCCGGAGAAGCCGCGGGACAGGCTGTTGATCTTCAACACCATGATCAGGCGAACCAGGCTGTCGTCGGTCGGTGCGCCCACGCCGGCGGCGTGAGACAGCACGATCGAACGCTGCAGGTTCTCCAGATCTTCCCGCGCAATGCGGGTGGAGGCCAGCAGGCCAAAGCCGGTGTTGATGCCGTAGGTGGTGCGGTTTTCCTCCACAATGCGTTCCACGCAGGCGACGCTTTGCTGAATGGCGGCGTAGGCGTTGTCGTCCAGCTGCAGGGTGACCGGATGCCGATACACGTCGCGCAGCTGCGCCAGCGTCAATTGCCCAGGGCGGATAGTCAGCGCTTTCATGCTTTGCCTCCTTGAGTGGCGGCGACCATCGGCAGGTTCAGGCCTTGCTCGCGGGCGCAGTCGATGGCGATGTCGTAGCCGGCATCGGCATGGCGCATTACGCCGGTGGCCGGGTCGTTATGCAGTACGCGGGCGATGCGCTCGGCGGCTTCATCGGTGCCGTCGCAGACGATCACCATGCCGGAGTGCTGGGAGAAGCCCATGCCGACGCCGCCGCCGTGGTGCAGAGAAACCCAGGTCGCGCCGCTGGCGGTGTTCAGCAGGGCGTTGAGCAGCGGCCAGTCGGATACCGCGTCGGAGCCGTCTTTCATCGATTCGGTTTCGCGGTTAGGGCTGGAGACCGAGCCGGAGTCGAGGTGGTCGCGGCCGATGACGATCGGCGCCGACAGCTCGCCGCGGCGTACCATTTCGTTGAACGCCAGGCCCAGCTTGGCGCGTTGGCCCAGGCCAACCCAGCAGATGCGCGCCGGCAGGCCCTGGAAGCTGATGCGCTCGCGCGCCATGTCCAGCCAGCGGTGCAGGTGTTCGTCGTCCGGGATCAGTTCTTTGACCATGGCGTCGGTTTTGTAGATGTCCTGCGGGTCGCCGGACAGCGCGGCCCAGCGGAACGGCCCGATGCCGCGGCAGAACAGCGGACGGATATAGGCCGGCACGAAGCCCGGGAAATCGAAGGCGTTGTCGACGCCCATTTCTTTCGCCATCTGGCGGATGTTGTTGCCGTAGTCGAAGGTGGGCACGCCCATCTGCTGGAACGCCAGCATGGCTTTCACGTGTTCGGCCATCGATTGCTTGGCGGCGGTGACCACTTTGGCGGGCTCGGTCTGGGCGCGCTGGCGGTATTCTTCCCAGCTCCAGCCGTTCGGCAGGTAGCCGTTCAACGGGTCGTGGGCGCTGGTCTGGTCGGTGACCATGTCCGGGCGCACGCCGCGGCGCACCAGCTCCGGCAGAATTTCCGCCGCGTTGCCGCACAGCGCGATAGAGATGGCTTTGCCTTCGGCGGTGTAACGCTTGATGCGGGCCAGCGCGTCGTCCAGATCTGTGGCCTGCTCATCGACGTAGCGGGTTTTCAAACGGAAATCGATGCGGCTTTGCTGGCATTCGATGTTCAGCGAACAGGCGCCGGCCAGGGTCGCGGCCAGCGGCTGCGCGCCGCCCATGCCGCCCAGACCGGCGGTCAGCACCCAGCGGCCCTGCAGGCTGCCGTCGTAATGTTGGCGGCCCGCTTCGACGAAGGTTTCGTAAGTGCCCTGCACGATGCCCTGGCTGCCGATGTAGATCCAGCTGCCGGCGGTCATCTGGCCATACATCGCCAGACCTTTGGCGTCGAGCTCGTTAAAGTGTTCCCAGGTGGCCCAGTGCGGCACCAGGTTGGAGTTGGCGATCAGCACGCGCGGCGCATTGCTGTGGGTTTTGAACACGCCGACCGGCTTGCCGGACTGCACCAGCAGGGTTTCGTTGTCTTCCAGCGTTTTCAGGGTTGCGACGATTTTGTCGTAGCAGTCCCAGTCGCGCGCGGCGCGGCCGATGCCGCCGTACACCACCAGCTCATGCGGGTTTTCCGCCACTTCCGGATCGAGGTTGTTCATCAGCATGCGTAACGGCGCTTCGGTCAGCCAGCTTTTTGCATTTAATTGTGTGCCGCGTGGCGCGCGTACATCGACATTGCGAACTTTGTTATTTGTAGTCACAGCGTTTTCCTCAAACAGTATCGGTGCAGATCCCATGACGCGGTGGGGTAATCACCACGGCATAACAATGCGTAGGGTTTTATTAACATATACTTGTATGTACAAGCATATGCAACACTGACCAGTTGCGATTGGAAATGGCATAAGAGAAAATTATTTGTTTTATTTATCAATAAATTGAATTGGTTTGTGTCGCCGGCGTCATTAGCCGCACGCGGGAGAACAGTGAGCTATTCAACAAAAATGAATTAAAATTGAGTCATTTTTGAGCGTCAAATCACAATATTTTTACATGCTGGTTACAGTTGGCCGTCAGCGATAAATAAATCCTATCGCCGGAAAGCCAAAAGCCCGCCGGGGGCGGGCTTTTGCGGGGTTGCGAGGGATCAGGTGGCCGGTTGCAGCACCGCTCTGCGGGTCATTTTGAACACCGTCGCCATGGCGGCGATCAGCGCCGGAACGCACAGGAACATCAGGATGCTTTGCACCTCCCACTGCATGGCCAGCAACTGCGCGCCCATCATGGTGCCGGCGACGCCGCCGAAGCGGCCGATGCCCTGCATCCAGGCGATGCCGGTGGCGCGGCTGTGAGTGGGATAGAAGGTGGCCGCCAGGGTTTGCAGGCCGGACTGGGCGCCGTTCATGGTGATGCCCATCAGGAAGATGAAGGCGCCCAACAGCACGATATGGCTGTCCTCGGTGGCCATCGCCACAATCAGCAGAGCGGTGATGACGAAGCCGCTCGATACCACCTTATGCGCATTCCAGCGGTCCATCAGCCAGCCGGCCACCAGAATGCCCAGCGTGCCGCCGAAGGTGAACAGCGAAGTGAGGATCGCCGATTGTTCCAGCTGATAGCCCAACCCCTGCATCAGGATCGGCATCCAGCTCAGCAGCACGTAGTAGATCACCAGTCCCATAAAATAGGTGAGCCACAGCATCAGCGTGCCGAGCAGGTAGGGGCGGGTAAACAGCAGGCCGACGCTGGTCTTCGACTGCGCCAGCTTTTCCTCATACAGAGAGAAACGGGTCACGCTGTCGAGGTTGCGGCTGACGAACCGTTGGGCGATGCGTTTGATTTTCATCGCGTCCTGGCCGCGGTTGACCATGTATTTGACCGACTCCGGCAGGAACAGGATCAGCAGCACGGTCAGCACCAGCGGCGCAATCGCCCCCAGCAGCAGCACGCTGTGCCAGCCGTAGGCCGGGATCAGCCAGGATGAAATGGCGCCGCCGCCGGCCGCGCCCAGCGGGAAGCCGCAGTACATGGTGTTGATCGCCAGCGAACGGCAGCGCTGCGGCGCATATTCCGAGATCAGCGTGATGGCGTTAGGCATCGCCGCGCCCAGCCCCAGGCCGGTGAGAAAGCGCCACAGCGTCAGGCTGTTGAGCGATCCGGCGTAGGCGGTGGCCAGGCTCGACAGGCCGAAGAACAGGCAGGAGAATACCAGCACCCGTTTGCGGCCGATGCGATCCGAGATTGGCCCGGCGACCAGCGCGCCGAGCGACAGGCCGAGCAGCGCGGCGCTCAGCACCGGCCCCAGATCCTGTTTGACGATCCCCCAGTCTTTGGCGACCGAGGGGGCGATATACCCCATGGCGGCGGTGTCGAAACCGTCGATGGCGAGGATCAGGAACCCGAGAATGATCAAGGTCCAGTGGAACAGCGAAAACTTGCTGTCGTCGATAGCCTGTTGAATATTCAACTCGCTGGAATGAGTCATGGCACCCTCTAAACGCAGATGTAGTGGTGATGGAGACGTTGCCGGAACTGTCGCCCGGCTTGTGTTTGCTTGTATATACATCTGCGTCTCGCCGCTTTATGTCAAATATATTTATCTTATTTGTTACCTGAGTGTTGTTTTTGACGGAGCAGGTTGCATCGCGGATCAACGGCGCAGCTTCAGAAAGCCAATTAAATGGGCCTTATAGCCGGTGAGATATGCTGGCGCCGGGGGCTGGGATAAAATTTAATACAATTTTGGCCATTTGGTCGCCGGGCCGGAATCTGCGATAATCGCGTTTTACCTTTCCAGATTGAGAAACCGATGCAGTACCCGATTAATGAGATGTTCCAAACCTTGCAGGGCGAAGGCTTTTTCACCGGCGTACCGGCCATATTTATCCGCCTGCAGGGCTGCCCGGTAGGGTGCAGCTGGTGCGACACCAAGCATACCTGGGAAAAGGAAGCCAATCGGGAAGTCGACATGCAGCGGATCCTGGTCAAAACCGCAGAGAGCGACGCCTGGGGCAGCGCCAGCGCCGAGCAGCTGCTGGCGGTGATGCGCCAACAGGGCTATACCGCGCGCCACGTGGTAATCACCGGCGGCGAGCCGTGCATCTACGATTTGACGCCGCTGACCGAGCTGTTCGAGCAGCAGGGCTACGGTTGCCAGATCGAAACCAGCGGCACCCACGAGATCCGCTGTTCGGCCAAAACCTGGGTGACGGTTTCACCCAAGGTGAATATGCGCGGCGGTATGAAGGTGCTGGATCAGGCGCTGCAGCGCGCCGACGAAGTGAAGCATCCGGTGGCGCGTGAACGGGATATCGAGGCGCTGGACGCGCTGTTGGCGACGCTGCAGGATGACAAGGCGCGCATTATCGCGCTGCAGCCGATCAGCCAGAAGGAAGAGGCGACCCGCCTGTGCATCGAGACCTGCATCGCGCGCAACTGGCGCCTGTCGATGCAAACCCACAAATATTTGAATATTGCTTAGTTGCCTGAGTCAAAAGCTTTCAAACTGCAGCCAACAACGCTGCAGCTTGAAAGATGAAGGGGATCAACCTTTATATACGCATCCGGCGGTACAGGTCTCTTTCACCATCACCGCAGTCAGTTCCGGCAACTGAGGTTTGAGCTGCTGCCAGATCCAGGCGGCGAGCACTTCGCTGGTGGGATTTTCCAATCCTGGAATATCGTTCAGATAATGGTGATCCAGGCGCTCCCAAATTGGCGAGAACACGGCCTTAAGCTCGGCGAAATCCATCACCCAACCGGTGTGGGCGTCCACTTCACCGGTTACTTCCAGACGCACCATAAACGAATGCCCATGCAGACGGCCGCATTTATGGCCCTCCGGCACGTGCGGCAAACGGTGTGCGGCTTCAAACTGAAAATCTTTAAACAGCGTGGTTGCCATTATTACGGCCTCATTGACTCAAAAACCGCCGCATAGTACCGGAAAGCGCGCCTGCTTGCCATTTATACCGCTTTGGTCTACCGCCGGCGGCAACCTGCCCGGTTAACACTTTTTTTGTTTGGTCGCACAGGGACCTATCGGCTGGGGTAATGAGCTGTAAATGCGATTCATTCAAAAACGGCAAAAAAAACAGGTTATATTTCAGCGGGATGAAAAACATTGTTTAACGCTTTAAGCGTTATGCCTTACCAGAAAAACAGCTTAGTCATTTTGGTTATTAATTATTGCTATCCCTTATTTATTCGTTGCTATTCTGCTCGGTAACCTTACAAACTCTCCTGATCTTTTCAGGACCTCCGACTGAACGAAGAGACAGCGACTGACACTGGCGAGCGCCACTCCGGATAGGCGCCAAGTATAGGAAACAAGTACTGCAATGACGACTCAGGCTCCTCCAACATCTTTGCTCCCGCTGACGCCCGAACAGCTGGCGCGCCTGCAGGCGGCGATCGGTGAATATTCCCCGACGCAGCTGGCGTGGCTGTCAGGCTATTTCTGGGGAATGGTTAATCAACAGCCTGGAGCCGTAGCCAGTGCGCCTGCCGCCCCCGCTGCCGCCGCCGGCATCACCATCATTTCCGCTTCGCAGACCGGCAATGCGCGCCGCCTGGCGGAACAGCTGCGTGACGACCTGCTGGCCGCCAAGCTGAGCGCCACGCTGGTCAACGCCGGCGACTACAAATTCAAGCAGATCGCGCAAGAGCGCCTGCTGGTGATCGTCGCCTCCACCCAGGGGGAAGGCGAGCCGGCGGAAGAAGCGGTCGCGCTGCATAAATTCCTGTTCTCGAAAAAAGCGCCGAAGCTCAACGACACCGCCTTCGCGGTATTCGGGCTGGGCGACACCTCTTATGAGAACTTCTGCCAGTCGGGCAAAGACTTTGACGGCAAGCTGGCCGAGCTGGGCGCCGAACGCCTGGTGGAGCGGGTCGACGCCGATGTGGAGTATCAAGAACTGGCCGCCGCCTGGCGCAAGCAGGTGGTGGAGGTGCTGAAGGCGCGCGCGCCGGCGGAAAACGCCGCCCCGGGCCAGCTTGCCAACGGGGCGGTCGATCTGCTCGACAGCAGCCCGTACAGCAAGGAACAGCCGCTGACCGCCCAACTGGCGGTGAAGCAAAAAATCACCGGCCGCGGCTCGGATAAGGACGTGCGCCATATCGAAATCGACCTCGGCGACTCCGGCCTGCGCTACCGGCCGGGCGACGCGCTGGGGGTGTGGTTCGACAACGATCCGGCGCTGGTGGATGAACTGGTGCAGCTGCTGTGGCTGAAAGGCGACGAACCGGTTGAGGTGGAGGGCAAGACCCTGCCGCTGGCGGAAGCGCTGCGCAGCCACTTCGAGCTGACGCAGAACACCACGCCGATCGTCGATAAATACGCCGCGTTGTCGCGCGACGAGCAGCTTATCGGCCTGCTGGCGGACAAAGCCGCGCTGCAGCGTTACGCGCACAATACGCCGATCGTCGACATGGTGCGCCAGGCGCCGGCCGATCTCAACGCTGAGCAGCTGATTGGCCTGCTGCGCCCGCTGACGCCGCGCCTGTATTCCATCGCCTCTTCGCAGGCCGAGACCGAAAACGAAGTGCATATCACCGTTGGCGTGGTGCGCTACGACATCGACGGCCGCGCCCGCGCCGGCGGCGCCTCGAGCTTCCTGGCGGATCGCCTGGAAGAGGACGGCGACGTGCGGGTGTTTATCGAGCATAACGACAACTTCCGTTTGCCGGCCAACCCGGATGCGCCGGTGATCATGATAGGCCCGGGCACCGGCATTGCGCCGTTTCGCGCCTTTATGCAGCAGCGCGACGCCGAAGGCGCGGGCGGCAAAAACTGGCTGTTCTTCGGCAATCCGCACTTTACCGAAGATTTCCTGTATCAGGTCGAATGGCAGCGCTATGTGAAAGACGGCCTGCTGACCCGCATCGATCTGGCCTGGTCACGCGATCAGCAACATAAAGTCTACGTACAAGACAAACTGCGCGAACAGGGCGCGGAAGTGTGGCGCTGGATCCAGGAAGGCGCGCACATTTACGTCTGCGGCGATGCCAACCGCATGGCGAAAGACGTGGAAAACACATTACTGGAACTGGTGGCCGAGCACGGTGGCATGGATACCGAGCTGGCGGACGAATTTTTAAGTGAGCTGCGCCTCGAGCGCCGTTATCAGCGAGATGTTTACTGATGAGTGATAAACACCCGGGGCCTCTGGTGGTCGAAGGCAAACTGGCCGACGCCGAACGCATGAAGAAGGAAAGCAACTTCCTGCGCGGCACCATCGCCGAAGACTTGAATGACGGCCTGACCGGCGGCTTCAACGGCGACAATTTCCTGCTGATCCGCTTTCACGGCATGTATCAGCAGGACGATCGCGACATTCGCGCCGAACGCGCCGAGCAGAAGCTGGAGCCGCGCCATGCGATGATGCTGCGCTGCCGTTTGCCGGGCGGCATCATCAGCCCGCAGCAGTGGCTGGGCATCGACAAATTCGCGCAGGAAAGCACGCTGTACGGCAGCATTCGCATCACCAACCGTCAGACCTTCCAGTTTCACGGCATTCTGAAGGGCAACGTCAAGCCGGTGCATCAATTGCTGAATCGGCTGGGGCTCGACGCGCTGGCGACCGCCAACGACGTCAACCGCAACGTGCTGTGCACCTCCAACCCGGTGGAGTCTGAGCTGCATCAGGAAGCCTACGAATGGGCCAAGAAGATCTCCGAGCACCTGTTGCCGCGCACCCGCGCCTATGCCGAGGTGTGGCTGGATCAGGAAAAGGTGGCGACGACCGATGAGGAGCCGATCCTCGGCGCCACCTATCTGCCGCGCAAGTTCAAGACCACGGTGGTGATCCCGCCGCAGAACGACGTGGATCTGCACGCCAACGACATGAACTTCGTGGCGATCGCCAAAAACGGCAAGCTGGTGGGCTTCAACCTGCTGGTGGGCGGCGGGCTGTCGATCGAACACGGCAACAAGAAGACCTATGCGCGCAAGGCCAGCGAGTTTGGCTACATTCCGCTGGAGCATACGCTGGCGGTGGCGGAGGCGGTGGTGACCACCCAGCGCGACTGGGGCAACCGCACCGACCGTAAAAACGCCAAGACCAAATACACCCTGGAGCGGGTCGGGGTGGATGTTTTC